>CAKQWG010000168.1 GCA_934278005.1 uncultured Pirellulaceae bacterium
GCCTGAGGCCTGCGGAGCGTCAACATTGACCGCCATCTCCGCTGACAATTGGTGCACGGCACGGCGAGCTGCTAAGCTAGCTGGCAGGAATTGAAGTCAAACGCATAGCTGCCGGATACTCCACGTTAAAACGACGGTAGGCTTTTATTTGCCCCCAGAAATGCTAGAATTGCAGCGAGAATGGCGAGTGCCATGTTGGACAGTACGGCGCGCAAGCCAGGAGAGCTGGCCGATTCTAAGGGCCGTGGCGATGTCGGTTTAACAAAAAATGGGACAAGCTCATGTCAGCAACGATGGAACCAGTGCGCTTGGCGGGGTCAGTTCTCAATCGTTCTCGCCACGTATGTGCCTTCTTCCATACCCAGGAAGAACAGTATGAAGTGCTGATGCCTTTTTTCAAAGAGGGCTTTCAGCAGGGAGACCGAGCCTTCCACATCGTCGACCCACAGCGACGTGGCGAACATCTCAGTCGCTTGGAGCGAGAGGGGATCGACGTGTTCGCTGCCCAAGCCGAGGAGCAGTTGGAAGTCTGCTCTTGGGATGATGCACATATCAAGGGTGGACGATTCGATCAAATGCAGATGATCGAGAACCTCGTCAACGTCTTCAGCCCAGCCAAACGAGCCCCCGGTCGGCTCACACGCGGCTTCGCAAATATGGAATGGGCCCTGGAAGATCTGCCAGGTGTGCACGACATTGTTGAGTACGAAGCTCGACTGAATCTAGCGCTGCCGGAATATCATGATCCCATCGTTTGCACTTACGACCTCTCACGCTTTAACGCCAGCTTAGTGATGGACATCATGCGGACGCATCCGATGGTGATCATCGGTGGCATCCTCCAGGAGAACCCGTTTTATGTCCCGCCCGAAGAGATGCTCCAGGAATTGGCCGAACGCAAATCCGGCAAGAACCAACATGCCAGCTAGAGCACAGCCGGCTTTTCAACAGCAGAGTAACTCGTAGGCATGCCAGGCAAAGGTGTCAATCTAGAAGCAGAAGGTCGCCGCCTAGAGCGGACGATGCGAGATCTAGTCGCCCTTTCGACGCTGCCTGCCATCTGGACTGGACTAAGCCCTGAGGAGATCGCCAGCAGCTTAGCCAACGTGCTATCTAATACATTGGCGCTGGACTTGATTTATATCCGGCTGGACGGCCAGGCGAATGGGGAAGCGATTGAAGTCGTTCTCGCTGGCGGTGGTTCCGATATCGCTTCGACTGAAGCGGTTAAAGCCGCGCTCGCGTCGAGCTTGGATCTCGCGGCGGGCGAACTGCCGTGTGCCATCCCAGATCCCCTGGAGGCTGGAACGCTATACCTGTCCCACACTCGATTCGGCATCGCTGGGGACATCGGCATTCTCATCACCGGCTCTGAACGCGAAGAATTTCCAACTAAACATGAGCGACTACTGCTCGGCGTGGCGGCCAACCAAACTACGATGGTGGTTCAGAGGTTAATGGCAGAGGAGTTACTGCGTGAGCAAGGCGAGCGACTGCGCGAGTTGGCGGCTCGTTTGTCTGAAGCAGACCGTCGCAAGGATGAGTTCTTAGCGACCCTAGCCCACGAGCTTCGCAATCCACTCGCGCCGATTCGCTCTGGCCTGGAACTTATGAAGTTGGTCAAGGACGATCCGTCGACGATGGAAGAAATTCGTTGCACCATGGAACGGCAGACGCAGCAGATGATGACGTTGGTGGACGACCTACTCGATGTTTCGCGCATCACCAAGGGCAAGCTCGAACTGCGCAAGTGCCGAGTGGCGCTGGCCGAGGTAGTGCAAAGTGCCGTAGAGGCCTCCCAGCCTTTCATCGCCGATTCAAATCATCACCTGACAGTAGCTCTGCCCGAGCAGCCGCTCTATTTGAATGCCGACCCAAACCGATTGGCGCAGGTTTTTTCCAATCTGCTCAATAACAGCACCAAGTACACTCCGGCCGGCGGGCGAATTCGTTTATCGGCCGAACAGCAGCAAGACGTGGTAGTCGTTTCGGTCGCAGACAACGGCCTGGGCATCCCTAACGAGATGCTCGAGCACATCTTCGAAATGTTCACGCAGATCGACCGGCCACAAGAGCAGGGCTACACCGGTCTCGGTATCGGACTGTCGCTGGTGAAGTCGCTGGTTGAAATGCACGATGGTAGAATCGAAGTTCATTCTCGAGGGACAGGCATGGGAAGCGTTTTCAGTGTGCGTCTGCCCATCGTGCGACAGCCCTTGGCTGAGCAGAGGACACCGCCTGGGCCTGGCGAGTCTGCAAGCAAGCCCAGCATCAAGCGGAAAGTACTCGTGGTCGATGACAATAGAGCTGCAGCGACTATGCTGAGCATGGTAGTGAAAATGCTAGGAAACGAAGTGCGCAAAGCCCATGATGGACAAGAGGGGATTGAGGTTGCCCATGAGTTTAGGCCGGACGTGATCCTGATGGACATTGGAATGCCTAAGATGAACGGCTATGAAGCTGCGCGCCACATTCGGCAACAACCCTGGAGCAGTGGGATGATGCTGGTCGCATTGACAGGCTGGGGGCAGGCGGAAGACAAAATTAGAACCAAGGAAGCGGGGTTCGATCATCACTTGGTAAAACCCGCCGAGCCGGCTGCGATTCAGAGCTTGCTCGAAAACTTCACGACAACACAAAGCAAAGAATAAACACTTTACAACAGAGAATGCCAATGACTTTGGACAAGGACTCGCTGCCAGCGGCGCACGAGGAGCGCCGGCAACAACTTCGGCAGCTCGAACACGACATGAGAACTTATCTTGGCGTTGTAACGATGGGGGTACAAGCCTTAGACGCGTTTCGAGACGACGCGGAGGAGTTTGCCGAGCTGTCAAGGACTATTGAAGAGGAGGGCGTGAAGCCGCTGAGGGAGACTATCGCGGAGATCATTTCTGTCGCGCTGCGGGACCAGCAGTAGCTTGAGCTGCGCGGCATCGACTGCCCCCCAAAGCTTGAAACGATTCTCTGGCCCGCCGGGCTTGGATCTGTCTTCAGCACCCCACGGATCATTGCCATGACCAAGCTATTTGTCTTAAGCCTGTCGCTATCAACATTGCTCACCTTGGGCTGCTCGCCAGAGGCAGTCGAAAGCAGTCTGCTCGATTCGACAATTTCTAAAATTCAGTCTGGGGCGAATGCTCCACAGCAATCGGGCTCCAGCGCCTCGCCACTGGCCGAAAAGACGGTAGGTTCCATTCTACTGCGCCCAGCGAAGCTGCTAGATGGCGAGCTTGAGCTTCTCGTTCCGGCAGGGTTCTTGCAAATGGATGAGAGCACCATAAGGCTCAAATATCCCAATGAGTCTCCGCCGACGATTGTGCTTAGCAATGATACCGCCTCTGTCAACGTAGCCATTAATCAAACCGGCACACCGGTAGCTCCCCATCAGTTGTCACAGGTACATCAACAGCTCGACGCTGCTATTCGGCAATCCCAGCCGGAAATATCGTGGAAGTTCAACGGCTTTCAGACTCATCACGGGCGAAAATGGATCCAACTTGAGTTTCGGTCGCAGGCTGTGGACACACAAATTTATAATATGATCATGGCCACATCGGCAAACGGTAAGATGCTCGTCGTCTCATTCAACTGCACGGAAAGCCAGTCGCTGCAGTGGCTTGACGTTGGGAGAGAAATCATCAACTCCTGCCGAGTGCACGGCCGGTAGTTGATAGCCCAACACTAACTTCTCTGATTTCGTTGACTCCTCGACCTGTGCATCTGTTTGTCGCTGACCGCTCAGCCGGTCAGGGGCTTTAGCGATAAGAAACAATGGCAAGATTGTGAATGAAATAGGCGGAGGGGACGTGTGGCACGATCACGGATCGCGGAGCGGTCCACGACACCACAGTCGCTTATCCCTCCGCGATCAGATCGCTCGGTCCAAAACAGACGCATTACAGCTCGCACCCATTTGCGTACGTACTAGCTTTTCTGTTGGCTGTCGCCATCGAGCGTTTTGACTAGCTGCTTTGCCTTTTCCAGATGCTGCTCCACTTTAGTGATAGTTTCCTTAGCGAAAGCCTTCAACTCTTGGGGCCCTGTGCTCTCAATTGCCTTCAGCTCGGCCAGCATCATCATGTGAGCCATGCACTGTTGACGCAAGAAAGCCTTGTCGAAGTCTTGTGCCTCATGTTTCTGCAGCATTTCCTTAGTCATCTGCAAGGCATTGTCGGTCGCCTGGTCCATAACTTGGCACAATTGCTGTGACACCATGCCGCCAGAGGCAGCGGTGCCTGACGCGGCGACGCCTTGAGCTTGGTTGGCTGCGGACTGAGGTTGGAACGCCGCGTTAGCCACTTGATTGTTGCCGTTGGCCTGGGACTGGCCGGCAGTTGGCTGGGAACTCAGCTGTTGTAACTTTTCATTGCAGGCTTTGTGATCTTCAATGATCATTTTTGTCAGCTGTTTAAGCTCTGGATTTTGAGTCTTCTTTTGCGCCATCGTAGCCAGCTCGATCTCGGCTTGGTTGGCCTTTTGGAGCTTCTTTACCAGAGCTTGCTTGACGCTCACGCCCGCTTGCTGATGAACGTCGCCGCGAGCGTGCAATTGATCGGGACGCTGTCCCGCTGGCTGTCGCGTAGGCGTCTGCTGAGTTTGCAACGTTTGATTCGGCTGCTGAGCCCTGGGCTGCTGTGCTTGGTTGGGCTGTTGTGTTTGATTCAACTGTTGCGTTTGGTTGGGCGGTTGTGTTTGATTCGGCTGGTCCACTCTAGGTTTGGCTGGTGGTGCGGGTTTGGTTTGCGTTTCTTGCGCTTGAAGCGAAGATGCATTTGCCATCGCAGCGATAGCTAGCATGGCAATGGGAAATCGGAGCATGGACATGAGCAATACCTTGAACTGAAGCGTTTGAATAGCGCTGCGGCAACCTAGCCGCAAGCTTTACATAACTAACCCAAAGCAGATGTCATACCGACAGACCTTGATGATTGGGAATCTTTAACATCTGTTTACAGGAACGCTTTCCAAACAGAGACTGATCACGAATCACCGAAGAGCCACTTCGGCCTGAATTACGTTGGACCAAGCGCCATCGGTAAGGCGTCGTAACGGGCTATGTCCGAGAAATCAAACACTGCCAGTTGGCCGGTGGCCGCAGCGCACAGCGATCGAGCACAGCCAATTGCCGCCAATTAGTTGTGTAACAGCGCAGGCTTAACCGTGATCGCGCGAACCGACGCTTAGGCGTTCACCTGCTCGCGGGGCAGCTGTGCGAGAGTGCGTCAAGCCGTAGGCAGCAGTCGCAACAAGGGCCATGCCGGCTATCTTTGGCGTCTCTTTTGCGAAGTAGTCATTGCCGTCAACAAGCGTCGGTGCGACGGCGCGTTCGACGAGGGCCGCGGAGTGCTCGAAGGCGGTAGTGATACCAAGTGGATGATTTGCAGTGGCAAAAGCAAACCAACTCAGAACGCCAATCCCTAGTCCGACGAGGTAGGGTGACCATTGTTTCTGATTTGGCAGATCGGCCATGATGGATTCCCCCAAGGTTTTATTGACAGAAACGTTAGATTCGTCTTGTGGCTCCTAAGATCTTGTCGCCGTGGAGCGCAGCCGAGCGACACAGCTCGGTTTCTAACGTACGCACGGGTTCTACACGGCAACCACCGCACTTCGAAGCTCTGGCGCAACCGGACTGTTCGCCATCATCGACCAAATCTCTGCCCCAGTCAGGTCGACCACGGACACCGGTGATCTGCAGAATGGTCAGTCGCTGGCGGTTAGTCATTGATAGTTTCTCGATGTTAAGCCACTGGATGGTGCCCCGCAGTTACTGTCTGGCAGCAGCATACAGCTGGCTGCTTGTCGACGGTGATGCATCTTGGCTTACTCGATCAAAGTCGCCTCGAGCCGCTTTAAGCGCGTAGCGTTCTTCGTTGATTTCGGCCGAGGTGCGAATCCCCAGACGGCGAAAGACCGGCACCGGCGGGCACCAGCCCTGTAGGGCGTGCTGCAACAGGAAGGCGGCAATGACACCTGGGAAAATAAACCATTTGCGATTTACGGTCGCGCCTAGGATGAGCCCAATGTGCTGGCATACCCGCGCGACGCGAACGCAGGAGCAGTCGAGCCAGCAATGCTTGCAAAGCTGCTAAAAATTTCGGCGCTTTCGATTCATACAGACCGCCTGGCAAACAATCGAATCGTTCGATGCGCGGACAGCATCCGCTCAATTGCTACCTTTCGACTTTTTCCCTAAACATTCGATTAAATCGTGGTACAGCCCCAAGAACTGATAGTCGGGTTAGGTAGCACCTGATCACAAGGTGCTACTTGGAACGGAGTTTGCGGCGATTTTTTACGGAGTATTCCGAGCGACTAGCCGTGCCGGCGTGGCGTCGTCAGGCAGGTCGTTCATTCAAGAAACCGGAGAACAATCTAATGAAGAAACTGTTTATTGTGCCGGCTGCCGTACTTGCCGCCTCGCTAAGTTCCGCCAACTTGGCTACCGCGCAAGATAGCAATGCTGAGCGCACCGCCGCCCAGGAGAGGAACTCAACAAACGAAACTCAGAATGCACAAGGTCGAGTGGAATGTGAGATCTGTGGACTGACTGTCGAGCAAGCGCAGGGTGAGCAGCAGGGCCTAAAGATCGTGGAAGTCAAACGTGAGAGCCCAGCGGATAAAGCCGGACTGAAAAAGGGCGATATCGTTACCAACGTTGCTGGCCAGAGCTTAACCTCGCCAGAACAGCTCAAACAAACGATGCAGCAACAGAGTCAGGCATCCAAATCCGAGGTTTTAGTCACTGTCCGCCGCGATGATCGCAATCGTCGAGTCACCCTCGATCTAGATCGCGACGCAAATCGATACCAGCAGCAAGAGCGTTCTCAAGTCGATC
>CAKQWG010000169.1 GCA_934278005.1 uncultured Pirellulaceae bacterium
CTTCATCTACTTCATCTACTTCATCTGGCCATTGCTCGGCCAGCTCTTCATAACCGGACATTTCGACAGTGTCGGCCCCTGGAGATGTTCCCGGCCCACGCGCCGCCGCCGGAGCCACAAGCAGTGTGTACTCGCCGGACGTCGGATCGCTGTCGTCGATTGTCGCGCCGGCGGCGCCATCCAGCTCCGCTGGCTCTGGCGACAGTTCGGAGCGCTGCGGCGGTGCGTCGCTTACCAGTTCCCACATCACCGGCGGGTCCACCAGTAGATCTTGCAAAGCGAACTGAGTACGGCAGTGCGGGCAACGGATGATGTCTGTGGAGGCAGCCTGCGAGGGAAGCGGGGTGACCCGTTGGCAGGCTGGACAGGCCAAATGAGATGGTATATCAGAACTGGTCACAGTTCACGTTTCCTGTTTCGGGGAATCGATCCAATAGCCTGTTTGGAGATGGCGTGGAGCCCGACCGTTCTTCCAACCCATCGCTATCGAAAACTAGTTTATATTGAGCAGCGTGCGGACACTCTGCAGCAATCGGTCCATGGGAAATGGTTTGCGAATGTAGTCGTCAACGCCCAGCAGTTCAGCGTACTGCTGGTGGCGACTGCCTTCATTGCCAGTGATCATGATCACTCGCACCTTATCGTTGCCATCGCGGCGAAGCTGCTCGAGCACCAAAAAACCACTGCGCTTGGGCATCATCATGTCCAAGATCAGCAGATCAGGAGTCGTCTTTTCAGCTAGGGCCAACCCCTGATTGCCGTCGTGAGCCACCAGCACCTGAAAGCCATCCCCTTCGAGCGCGTAGCGCATCGATTCGACAATTTCGACGTCATCGTCGACTAGTAATACGCGCGGCTTGGGGTTTGACGGATCGTTTGTTTCATCAAATTCGGTCATGGTATTATCAGTGTCGTTGGCGGGGCGAGTTGTCGAGGGAGGGGTGGGGGCAATACTGCTGACGTTAAAGGCGTTTTTGTGAGTAAAATGAGACAAAATAGCTGGCTCAATGGACTCAGCCCGTATCTATGCGAACCGCCTGGTGTCAAACTTGGTACACCATCGGCTCGATGAGTAAGTATAGGTCATATTTCGTTTCCTGGCGTTGTGGGTAGATTGAATTCATACCCGCGCCTCTAATTAAGTCAAACGGCCCCCAGCGTGACAGATTCAGACTTTGGTCCCAAGATCGACCCTGCCCTGGCACAGCAGATCCTCGATTTCGTCTACCACCCCCAGTATCAACCGGCCAAACCCAAGGGCATTCATCGCTCGCTGGGGCTTCCTCCGGACGATTATCCGCTGGTCCGCAAAACGGTCAAACGCTTGGTCACGGAAGGCAAACTAGCCTACGCTACTAACCACTTGGTGCTCAGCCCGCAGACTCTCAGCGGCGACCCCAAACTGACTCGCGGCACCTTCCGGCAAGCCGCAGCGGGCTTCGGTTTTGTACGCCCCCAAGCCACTGGCAAGCTGGCTGCTGAGGAAGATATTTTTATTCCCGCCCCGGCCACCGGCTCGGCCATGGAAGGGGATACCGTGGCGGTTCGCGTGCGCAGCAGTCGCCGTGGTGGCAAAGAGGGGGCCGTGGTCGAGATCGTTCAGCGCGCCCGGCGACAATTCGCCGGAACTTATGGCATTGAAGACAAGCAGTCGGTGGTGTGGCTCGACGGCGTGGCCGGCGGCGCCCCAGTCCTGGTGGGCGACGTCCGCGGCTTGCCCGTCGAACAGGGAGATAAGGTGGTCGTCGAACTGGTGAAATTTCCCGACCAGAATTCAGTCGGCGAAGCGGTCATCATGGAGGTGCTTGGGTCGAGCAAGAATCCTGCTGTCGATACGCTGGCCGTCATGCGCCAGTTTGGTTTGCAAGAGGAATTTCCTGAGGAGGTGATCGCGCAGGCCCGCGCTCAGGCCGACGCGTTTGTTGAGGGAGTGATCCCCGAGGACCGCCGCGACCTGACTAAGGTCGTCACTTTGACGATCGACCCTCACGATGCACGCGACTTTGACGATGCGGTGTCGCTCAGCAAAAACGACAAGGGCAACTGGGAATTGATGGTTCACATCGCCGACGTGGCGCACTTTGTCCCGGTCGGTTCCGTTCTGGACGAAGAGGCCAAGCAGCGGGCTACCAGCGTCTATCTGCCCGACCGCGTGATCCCCATGCTGCCGGAGTTGATCAGCAACCATCTGGCCAGCTTGCAGCCCGACAAGGTCCGCTTGACCAAAACCGTCTTCATGGAGATGACAGAAAAAGGAACCGTCGTACATCAAGAGGTTTTTAATTCAGCCATCCTCAACCACCAGCGGCTGAACTACGAACAGGTCGACATGTATTTACAGAACCCCCAGGATTGGCGCGAGCGGTTGACTCCAGCCGTGTTCCAGCTGCTGCGGGATATGCACACGCTGGCGATGGTGCTGCGCCAAAATCGCAAGGCTGACGGCGCGTTGGAACTGCACCTGCCGGAGATCAAGATCGACCTGGATAAAACCGGCAAGGTCAAAGGCGCGCGGTTGGTCGAGTACACCGAGAGCCATCAGATGATCGAGGAGTTCATGCTGGCGGCCAACCAAGCGGTGGCCACGTGGTTGGATGATTTGGAGATTCCCTTTCTGCGCCGCGCCCATGCGCCACCGGAACGCCGCCGGCTGCAGAAGCTGAACGACTTCATGCGCGATCTGGGGATCAAATGCGAAAGCATGGAGAGCCGCTTTGAGATCCAGCGCGTGATCGACCAAGTCCGCGGCAAGCCGACTGAGTTTGCGGTCAACTACGCGATCCTCAAATCGATGAGCAAGGCGGTGTACCAGCCCGAAATGGAGATGCACTATGCGCTGCAGTTCGACCACTATTGCCACTTCACCAGTCCCATTCGCCGCTATCCGGATCTGCAGGTCCACCGCACCGTCGACCGCTTGGTGCGCCAGCAGAAGCCTTACGGCGATCCGCTACCGGTGCTGATTACGCTCGGCCAGCACTGCTCGGACAAGGAGCAGAACGCCGAGTATGCAGAGCGTGAAATTATCAAGATAAAGATCCTGCATTTCTTAAAGAAGAAACTGGGCGAAAAGCTGCCGGGTGTGATCAGCGGCGTGACGCCTGAGGGATTCTATGTTCGCGGTACCAAGTTCCCGGCCGAAGGCTTTGTGTCCGTCGCCTCGCTGCCCGAGGACCGCTATCGCTTTGAGCGGCAAGGGCAAGTACTTGAGGGCTTCCGTCGCGGCAATCGCTTTCGTTTGGGAGATTCCGTCACCACCACCATTGGTCAAGTCGACTTAGCGCGGCGAGCTCTGTTGTTGACGTTGGTGATCAATCACACCAGCGAAGCGGCTGAGGGTCCGCCACCGGCCTCGGGGTCCAAGGCCAGCAGCAAGGGTCGCGGAGCCAAACGCACCACGCAGACCAGCGGCAAGGCCAAGTCGCAAAACATCGGCACTCGCAAAAAATCCCCCAGCAAAAAAGCCAAGCGCAAGTAGCCAGTGTGCCAGTGTGGCCCGACGCTCCGCGTCGGTCCTCCCCTCCAACTCTCCAACTCTCCAACTCTCCAACTCTCCAACTCTCCAACTCTCCAACTCTCCGTCACCTCTCCACAGACCAAACCCGCAGACATGCCAGCTCAGCCCCCTCGGCCACTAGGCAAGTTAATAGTCGAGCTAACTGTAAGTGGAAATACCGACGCGGAGCGCCGGGCCACAGTGGCTATTTGCCAGCCAATTCTAGCGCACGCTCGATCAGGATCTCGCCGGTCATTTCGCCGAGCGACACGCGCGAGACGTAGTCGTAACGAGGGTAACTGTTGAAATCAACTTTGGTTAGGATATATCCGAAGGCATCGTTGGTCAGTCCAAACAGTAGATTATGCTCGCCGTGCATTTTGCGTTTGAGATAAAAACCAATGTTTGGTAGAGCTTCGCCAGGAATCGTCAGGATCTGCGCATTGCCTAACCACACACAATTAATTTGCGTGGTGATCGAGCGATTGTCATTGTGGGGATAGCCCAGCGGCGAGTGCTGAACCACGGCCCACAGCTCGTCGCTATCGACCGGGAACTCCACTTCAATGGCTGTACATTTCAGTTCCGGCTGCGGCTGCACGGGAGCGGGAGTCGCGATGCGCAAGGCCTCGCTGGCCATGGTCTGGCCGATCCGCAGGCATTCGTCCCACGTGCGACTGTCCTTCCAATAACCTCTGCTTGCATCTTGGAGCTGGTCCAAGTTTCGATTGTCAGCGGTGATCATGCCCCCTTGCGCGCCGTTGACAAACATTGCCATGCCCCCCGCTTTGGCTTCGATCGAGTCGCACAGTGGGCCGATTAGGTCAGGGCTCAGGATACCCGCATCGGCTCCCAACACCTCTGGGTGAATCGCGTAGTTGACGAGCGTAGCGATGACCTTGGCATCGCCGTCGATGGCCTGGATAACGCTCATGCGCCTGTCGTATAGATCGGGAGCGTAGTAGTTGTACGCGATTTTGCCTTGGGCTTCGCCGGTGGCAATTTTCAAAGAGGCAGGTTGCAAGCGATCTAAAGCCGAGTTGATGGCGGTTACGGATTGTTCGCATACGCGATCGATGTAAGC
This sequence comes from uncultured Pirellulaceae bacterium, assembly GCA_934278005.1. GTDB lineage: Bacteria > Planctomycetota > Planctomycetia > Pirellulales > Pirellulaceae > Aureliella. The sequence continues at coordinate 4,581 of CAKQWG010000169.1, forward strand.
CATATCGCCCGAGTGGCCCCCGTGGCCGTCAGGAAAGGCATAGCAATCCGGAGCGCTGTGCGTGTGCGTGGCGGCTATTAGAATGTTCTCAGGTGCAATACGCTTAATTCGTGCCCGCACGCGATCCCCCAGCACGCGCGGGAAACCGAGTAGATCCAGGCTGACGAAGGCTACGCGCGTCGAGCCGCTCTGCAATACCATGGCGCGGCAAGTCAACTTGCCCTGCGACTCTAAGGCGGGCCGAGCTGGCCCCATGCCGCCCGAGATCGGCAGGAGCGGCCAAGGTGTGATGTCAGCTCGTCCTACGCCGACTGAAAACTCATGTGAAGTCTGACCAAAGGTGACATGCGTTGGCACCAGCATTGAACTCAGCAGCAGCCAGGATATGCGAGGAATCAACATCGTAGCGGAGCCTTGGGGGTGAAAGCCAAAAGGATCGTACTAAGCATCGTTATTGGAAATATCACTACTGCAACTGCTGGCGTTTTTCCGTCGCTTCGCTGGTCCTACTTGGTTGACAACTCAAAAGGTGGCAAGTCGGTCGTAGTCGAGGTAACCTCCGCTGTGAGCGTTGTTTTCAAGGGAGACGAATAGCGGCCCTTGAGCAAATCTGGTGGCTCTTTGGTATTGCCCAACGAGAAGTTTCCCGGGTTATCCTTTGGGCGGTCGGGCCACGTGGCCGTAACTTTATATTTGCCAGGGTGGATGCCAGGCTGCAGATTGGTAAGCAGGCTGTACTGGCCCGAACTATCGACTACACCGGCAGCGATCTTGGACGGATCATCCGTGCTATCCGGAAAAAACACCAACGACGCTCCTTCAGCTGGCTTGCCATCGACCAGCAGTTTTCCAGTCACCTGCACAAGGCCAGGCGTCCCCTGGTTGCAGCCACCGACTAGCAGAGCTGCGCCCATAGAAAGGAGTACAACGAGTTTTGAACGGTGTAGTGAAAAGTGAAAAAAACGAAACATGCGGAAGTCCATTTGCTAAGCGGCTATTAATAAAAGTAGGCAAGCCGCATTCTGTAACGGCTTGCCTAACATCGGGCGGTAATGCTACTTGCTCCCACCGCAGCCAACGTGCACGGCTGGGAACAATCCACTATTCAGGAATGCTAACCGACTCGCCGCCGTCACGCGTCAGCAGGCCGACGAAGGTACGCACGTCGACACTATCTGATAGGAACGAAACGGACCCGTCGCCACGCGCCATCTGCACGCCTCCGGTGTGGAATGAGTAAGGATTGTCCTCGTTCCAAACGTTGATGACCGAGCAGCCACGGCCCTTGGGATCGGTGATTAACGCACCACTCAAACCGCGCAGCATGCGCGAGATATTCCAGTCGCCATAGAAGGAATTGAGGCCGAAACCGCCATCACTATAGTTGACTCCCGGAGTCGGCTTGCCGCGAAAATACAGCTTTTGTTTACCCGCTGCTTCAATGAAACAAATAGTGTTGGACAAACCATCGGATACTTCACCGAATTTGACGGTGAACTTCGTCTTGGGATCGCTCGTACCGAGCATTGAATTATTGTAATCCTTGTCCGGTAGACCAGCGCACACCGCCAAAGAGCCGCGCATGCCAGCCATGGGAGTGTAATCCGATTTAGGCAGGATGTAAGGAGTATTGGCTGGGAAGCCAATTTGCGTAAGGTAAAGACCGTAATCCGACTTAGCCTCAGGCGCCGACGGACACAGGAAAAACGGCAAGGGAGTAAACAGGGCAGGGACGTTCTGAGCGCCTGGAAAAGGTGGCACGGAATTCTTGGGGTCGAGCAGTGCCTTCTTATGGTCAACCAGATTGGCAACGTTGGTGGCCTCCAAGAATGGTAGCAACTGACCCAAAGCTCCGTATGGCTTGCGCGCATCTCCCGTAGCGGTGAACAGCGGATTACCGGTCGAGGCGTAGGTGTCAGTTAATAAAAATTCTTTTTCGACCGCCGGAATGTATTTGTAGGTCGACTCATGATTGTGGATCGCTAGGCCGAGTTGTTTCAAGTTGTTCGAGCACTGCATGCGCCGCGCGGCCTCGCGCGCAGCTTGCACGGCGGGCAGTAGCAATCCAACCAAGATCCCAATGATGGCGATTACCACCAAGAGCTCGACCAGCGTGAAGCCGGCGCGATGTCTGTTGTACAACATAATTAATCCCTATTTGACCAGAAGAAAAAAAGAACTCGCCAGAACTGGCTTTTTCAACGATACAATTCAGGTGGCAAACTTGGCCCGCGGCTAGCGCCGTCGGCTGGCAAA
>CAKQWG010000170.1 GCA_934278005.1 uncultured Pirellulaceae bacterium
TTCGCGGCCTGCGCAGGCGACGGCACTGCTCAACCCTCCGACTCAATCTTTGAGTAACCGATTACCAAAAAAACTGACGCGCTATCATCGCTAATTCAGTAAACTGTGAGTCAATCCAATGCCATAACCATAATTCATCGTGGAATCGTCATGAGGGTGGATTCGTCATGAGAATTGTCCGGGCCGCAGTCGTCTTAATTTTCGCAATGGCAGTAGCCGTGTGCTCTGCCGCCGACTCTCCAGTGCTTAAAGCCACAGCCACACGGTCTGAGGATCGGCTGGACGTAAGCTCTGAGGGGCGCAGGGCAGTAGTCGTCATTCACAGTTTGCGTGGGATAGGCGACGCGACTATCGAGCGCACTACTGAGCAATGGCCAGATGAGGTTGTGATCCAATTGCGATTGCGAGGGCTAGAGAGTCTGCGGGTCTCGACGGACGAGTTAAAACTCGAAGCGTCGGTATCGACTCACGATGGCACTGCGCGACTATGGAAAGACGCAGCGGCAGACTCACCGCTTAAGCCGACGAGTCCCTACTGGATGGAGATTCGCAATTTGAATGGCAGCCGCAAGCCGGCCACCCCAAACCACAGCATCCCAAACGAGGGCATCCCAAACGAGGGCATCCCTAACAAAGCACGAGGTTTTGAGATGCGGTTACCGAAAAAGATCTTTGAAAGCAATCCGCGGGTGATAAGGCTGGCCTGGATTGATTTTTTTCGAAACTGAACTTTGTGACTATTTCACTACTTGCCAGCCATCGATTGGCTTGACTGTCGCGCAGCTCGGCCCACCATCCCTACCCGTTCCAGCAATGGTAGTTTGCAGTACGCTGTGGGGAGATTCCAACACCGAGTCGATCAGTTGCCAAGTGATCTCTTCCAGCGGGATTTTAATACGGCGATCCCAAACGCAATCGGTCTGTCCCGCCGCCTTGCCGATGTCGACGTACACGAAGCGTTCTGCAGGAGAGCCCTGAGCGATCGGGCCCACAAAGTTGGGCGGTCCATCGACTCGGGTGCCTTTAACCTCGATTGAGCAGTCGAGTTGCAGACTGCCTGACTGTGATCGCTGGACTGCGATAGTTTTGTAATCCCTTCCCCTGCCCTGTTGAATACCGAAATCAACACCACTTGGTGGATCCACCAACACGATCCGCAGCCGCATCACGATCTCCGATGTAGTTTGCTTTGCCACTTAGCTTCTCCGCCGGATATAGATAAACACAACTCTCGCTAACGCTACCGCAGCAATCGTGGAATAAACCACCCAAGTACCTGGACGAGATCCCAAAAGATAGATGCTCCAAAATACCGCAACGACTAGGAAGGCGATTGCGGTGTCTTTTAAGATACGATTGCCTTCCATTACCATAACTCCGATTGAGAGAACTAGCGAAGTTTATCGGCTCATCGTTAACCGGGCATGCCTGTCTCAGCAGCCCTTTTAATCGCCTTAGTTGGCCGGCGCCTTGGGAGTCTTCCCGACATAGCCGGCTGGTGCCAGGACTTGTTCGTACAGCCACGTTGGAGCTCGATCCACATAGCCTTCAAAATCCAGCATAAGTCCACGCCCTTCCACCGAGAGCAGAATCGTGCGCAGGTCGATAGGCTGCAATTGGACTCCGCCCAAAGTCAGTTGCTGTGTCTGCTGGTCGACATGTATAACGCAGCGCGGGTACATGTCTTCATTCGGCGGACCAACGTTCTCCCCCATGGCCAGTATTGCATTGACGATCACGGCTTCATGGTCTTCGTCGCCTGAGAGGTCGCCAGCGATGTATTCACATAGCAGCACGTGATAATACAAACCGACTTTGTCGTTCTCTATCGCATAGCTCGCTGCTGTCGGTGTCACGACCTTGTACTGCGACATAGCACTAAAGATCTTCTGCACCTCCTCGCGCGTGAAGGCCCGAGTCTGCTTGGCTGCTAGCGCAATGTCGGCCAGCTCCCGACGTTTCCGCGTGACGTAGACAAAATCAGACTCGCCGGACTCGCGCCGGTCGGCATGATTCAAGTCCTTCGACGGTATGAAATGATATCGCTGTGTTTTGTAGTTGTAAGCCACGCACAATGCCGCCGGTTCACGAGCCCCAGTAAACCGCTGCTCGCCCGCCATGGCTGCTAGCTGACCGCGCACCTTGGACGAACTAGCTGCCACTTCACTGCGTAGCTTGGCGAGCTCAGCTTGCTGTTGCTGCAACTTTCTGGAAAGCTCTTGAATCTCCTCAGGCGTCATGTTGACCATGTCGTCAGCGACTACTTCTTCTACGGGGTTAATGGCTGCCGTCGCGCCCCGAACTCGCTGGCTGACCTCCACCGTCAGCGCCAGAACAAACAGGATTAGCACCACTAGTGCGCAGAACACCAAATCGGCGAATGTCTCGTGGGTATTCGCGTGGGACTCGCGATAATTCTCGCTCAGCGATCTCATACCGCACCTCCGCCTACACCGCTTTTACGGGCGCGGGCAATTTGCTTCAGCCGCGGCACAATCTTGACCTCGGCTGTCGAAGCAACATAGGACACCAAGTGATCGACGTTGGACGTGTAAACGTTATTGAGCAGCCTCAGGACCACACTGCCGAACAACGCGCCGACGAGCGTTGTATAGAAGGCAGTGCCGAGTCCGGACATTGTCGCCCGCATGCCAACCAGCAGCGAGCCCGCGTCGTCGCTGCTGAGTGAATCCATGGTAGCTGAAAGTCCTCCAGTCATGGCAATCAAGCCCAGGATAGTACCAATCAGCCCGAGCGACACCAGAATGCTCGACAGGATCTCCACCACCTTCGCTTTGGCCATCAGCCGGCTGTAGAGCAGCGTGACTAGACTGTCTTGAGTGAAGCTCTCATCGTATCGAGCGATATTGCCCAGATCCTGTACATGGCGATGGAAGATGCCCGCCGGCAATCCATGCAATACCGACCTAAGTCCCTCAGGAGACTGCAACAGGTCCACGCACGCAGCGGCGCACACGTATTCGATACGCAATTGCCTGACACCCGAAAAGTTCAGGAATACACCCAGCACGAACAGGGCGATGATAACCACGACCAAATACGACTTGTCCGTCGTAACGGCCGCAAGCATGTGAGGGCCGGCAGCCACGGCGAGTAGCAGAGAGGCCATGGCCGCGTAGATCCACCATTCGAACAGCGGGTCGCGATCCAGTTGAAGCTTCTTGTCGCTGCTCGCCTTCAGCGCCGCAGCTTGAACCGTACGCGCCTTGACCGACTGCTGCTTCATCTCCTTCAGTTCCTGCGCACTGCGTCGCATCGTCAATTCCTCAGCCCGGCTGATGCGCCACTGCTCTTCCGCCTCCAGTCTCTCGCGTGCCCCAGGCACAATGAATATGCACGCGCACTGTGGACAGCGATCCTCCAGGCCCGCATCGGCCAGCTCGGATGTCAGTCGATCGCTGCACTTGGGACAAGCGTATCGCACTAAGTTTTTCTTAACGTCGTAATCGGCAACCGGTTCGGCCATTAAATTTCCTGGCTTGCAAAAAAAATCACTGAAGGAGAAATTGATCGTCGTGGTTCGATCGCTTGGCGTAGAGCGAGAGCAGGAAATGCTCGCTTGGGCGGTGGATTGGCCCAGCTATACGAAGCTACATCAACCTCCGCTCACACGCTCGAGAACCTCTGGTAGTCGGCATTCGCACACAGCGTGCCAGTGCTATTGGTCCGCCGCGAATATCCGCGTCTAATACCCCCGCCAGCCTGTACTGTGCACTGTTTGCCATAGCAAAACGCTGCTTCGCCCGGGTCTAAGCCTTCCTGTCTTTCATGCCGTCGCCGGCCGACATACAATTCCACTTGCTTGATGCACAAATTCTTTTACATGGCCCAGCAATGCCCGATTCGCGAGTTCTTGTCAGTTGGATTGGAAACACCGACCTCCGTGCTATGGCTGCGGGCATGCCGCCGACAAAAGCCAAGTCGGTGCTGGACATAGCCGGAGACAAGCCGCCGGTGACCGGCCCCGGCCCGCTGAAAACGCTGGTAGACAAACTCGCGTTCGATTCGATCCACCTATTTAGTGACTTTCCAGAAGCGATCACGCGACAGTACAAGCAGTTCATGGGCGGCAATGTTAGCCTGCATGCCACCAAGCTTAAGAATCCCGCCGACTACCCGTCTATTTTGAATGCCGTCCGGCCTGTCCTGGAGGCTCTTAAATTGCCGGCGAACGCGGAGCTGTGCTTTCACCTCAGCCCTGGTACGCCGGCGATGGCGGCCATCTGGATTCTGCTTGGTAAGAGCCTGTTTCCAGCAACTCTGTATCAGACCTACAACGGTCAGGTTTCGATTGCGGAAATCCCTTTCGACATTACGGTCGACTTGTTGCCGGCCGTCCTCAAGGAGCCAGACAGATTCTGGCAGCACCTGCTGGCAGCGGGTCCGCAGGAAGTGATGGGGTTCGAAAGCATCGTCGGCCAGAGTGAAGCCATTCGCGCTGTCGTCGGCCGCGCCCGCCGCGCGGCTATCCATGACGTGCCCGTGCTGATTCTTGGCGAGAGTGGTACCGGCAAAGAGATGTTTGCCGAGGCCATTCATCGGGCCAGCCATCGCCGCGACCAACCGTACCACATGATCAACTGCGCTGCTCTGCCAGGCAACTTGCTCGAGTCGGAATTATTCGGTCACGTCAAAGGCGCGTTCACCGACGCTAGTAAGGACCGCAAGGGTTTGTTCGAGTTGGCCAACGGTGGCACGCTATTCCTAGATGAAATTGGCGAATGCCACCTAGAGCTTCAAGCCAAGCTGCTGCGAGTGCTACAGCCACCGCATGACCAAGGCCCCTGCCATCGCGTCTTTCGCAAGGTCGGTGCCGACAAAGACATTTCCGCTGACGTGCGAATTGTCGCAGCCACCAATCGCGACTTGGCGCGTCGCACTCAGTCGGGCGAATTCCGCGAAGATCTGCTCTATCGCCTCTCCGCCATCACCATCAAGCTACCGCCGCTGCGACAACGGGGCGGAGACATCGAACTACTCGCCGATGCCCTGCAAGCCTCGATCAACTGCCAGTTCCAGCAACAGCACGGTGATGCGTACCAGCACAAGATTCTTTCTACAGACGCAAAGAAATTTGTGTCTCGACAGCCTTGGCCCGGCAACGTGAGGCAACTGCGGAATGCTTTGGTACAAGCCACCGTGATGTCCTCAGCGGCTGAACTACAGGCTAGCGATCTAGCCGCAGCCATTGCTGATTTCCCTGGCCTGGATCCCGCTACGAGCCTTGACCCTCCGCTTGGCGACGACTTTGAAATCGACGAATACCTAGACCAAGTGCGCAAGCGATTCATCCGCCGAGCGATGCGAGAAGCAGACGGCAAGGTCACACGTGCAGCCAAGCTGCTTGGCATGCCCAACTACCAAACCCTTTCCCAGCAGATCGACCGTTTTGAATTAAAATCCGAGCAAGACTGAGGCTATTTGCTGCAAGTATTAATACGATGCCGGCAATGCAGTACATTCGTGCTTTGGAGTTCTTTGGCACATAACATGCAAATAGTCGCCGAATCGCTCCGCCGGTTCGCCCACTCAGTTCCGACCGGCGGAGCGGTCGGGCGACTATGGCCCAAGCAAAGCACGCTCCAGCGGCCAGCAGATTTGAATTCTAAATTGTTTTTCAATTCCGACCTTGACGGTCCAACGTCAGCCACGATTGCTTAAAATGCTCCAACACTTATGCTTCAGCGCACATCCGGTTCCACTTGAAAGATCATTCCCTCGATGACACTTCAGAACAGAGTGCTCCCAGATTCACGAATTGTCGCGCTTGCAAATTACCGCGGCGCTTTGATGGGAAATCGGGGGTGTCTGCATGATGACCAGCAGCAGTTGTTGCGACAGACTTGCGCGGTAAAGCGTTGGATTCTATGCGTGACGGAGTTCAAAGGGCGCAGACGCACGCCGATGACGCCAGGCCTATATACCGAACTGTTCTTTTTGGACGAAGTGACGGGACTCGCTGCGGGCCATCGCCCCTGTTTTGAATGCCGCCGCGCCGACGCCCAGCGTTTCAAGGCAGCCTGGATCATTGGTAATCCGCAGTTTGGGTTGGCGGCAGATTGTTCGATTGACCAGCTCGATCGCCACCTCCACGCCGACCGCCTCAGGAACGCAAATGAAAACCGGTCAACTGCGGCCGATCTCAGTGAGCTTCCCAGTGGCGTGATCGTAGCAACCGAGACAGATGGCTCGTTCTATTTGCTCAAGGAACAGCGGCTGCACCGCTGGACCGAGACTGGCTACCAGCCCGCCGAGCAAGCCCAGCCCTCGCGCCGTTGGCGGGTAGTTACGCCGCCGACCACGGCAAACGCGATTAACAATGGGTATCGGCCCGCCTTGCATCCCTCACTGAACCAGACAGCGTGACAGGAAAGAACTGTATGATCACTTCGATCGAGATCGAGAACTTCAAGTCGATCGGCAAACGAACCAAGTTTGAGCTAAGTGATATCACATTGCTTTATGGCCCAAACTCCGCTGGCAAAAGCTCACTGGTTCAGTCGATCCACTACCTCCATGAATTGCTCTGCAACCATAACCCAGACCCGATACACTCTACGCTCGAAGATGGTGTGTATCTTGGGGGGTTTAAAAACTTAGTCCATCAGCGTGATCTTACGAGAAGAATTAAGATTTTCGTCAGTTTTTCTATTGAGCAACCATCTGGTATTATCGGCCTACAAGAATTCTACCGACAGTTCAGAACGCAAGAGAGGTTCCCCTTTAATGCAGAACTTACACGACTGCTGAAAAGCAATCGTGAGCTTGCCATTACCCTAGAC
>CAKQWG010000171.1 GCA_934278005.1 uncultured Pirellulaceae bacterium
GACTACGATACGCGCGGAAGACTACTCAGCGTCGCCGCGCCAGCCATATCCGGTGTCAGCTCGACCACTAACTACGCGTACTTGGTCGATAGTTTACTCGATACCGTGACCGATCCCGCCGGACTGCGGAGCAGCGGGGTCACTCTACTCTGATAGCGTTTGGAGTTGGCGATGCGTGGGAGAATGGCTTTGAAGCGGAGGTTGCCAGCGGCAGAGCTGCGGATTTTGTTAGCCATGGGTGGAGCGCAGCGGAACCCATGGAAACAGTGCGGCGGCGAATGCGGGCGAGTAGAACGCCCGTTAGAAAACGCAACTCATTCGAGCCCCGCAACACATGAGCGCCGATGGGATGCGGGCGGGGCGATAGAATCGCCCTGGGTCGATACGCCGCTGAACCTCGCGACGCGTTTCATCATCAGGTGGAATGGGATGCGGCCTCGAACGAGCGCCACGCGCTGGTAATATCTTTCTCTCGGCCGCCGCGCGCGGGGCGGGGGCTGTCCTGGGGTTCCGCTGAGATTCGCTGGAGCTCATCACAGCTTTACCCCAGGCTAGAAAAATCCGGGGCGTTGCCCCTAAATACAGATCCGCGAATGGGAAGTAGGGATGAACATTCGTGATGTGCATACGCATATCCGATCGCGATGTTTGCAGTTCCGATTGCGATGTCCATGCGATTTTCCGATCATGATGTCCGTCCGCATTTCCAATTCTGTTGTGCATTTGAGGTGTGCATGCGCAGTATGTGTTTGTGTTTGGCCATACATGGGAAAACGCGCATGAAGCGGAGGTTGCCAGCGGCAGAGCTGCGGATTTTGTTAGCCATGGGTGGAGCGCAGCGGAACCCATGGAAACAGTGTGGCGGCGAATGCGGGCGAGTAGAACGCCCGTTAGAAAACGCAACTCGTTCGAGCCCCGCAACACACGAGCGTCGATGGGATGCGGGCGGGGCGATAGAATCGCGCCGAGTCGATACGCCGCCGAACCGCGCGACGCGTTTCATCATGAGGTGGAATGGGGTGCGGCCTCGAACGAGTGCCACGCGCTGGTAATATCTTTCTCTCGGCCGCCGCGCGCGGGTCGGGGGCTGTCCTGGGGTTCCGCTGAGATTCGCTGAAGCTCACCACAGCTTTACCCCAGGCTAGAAAAATCCGGGGCGTTGCCCCTGAATACAGATCCGCGAATGGGAATGGTGCTGCTGGCCATGTGGCGGTGGTAGTGGAGTCCAGAACGCCTGATCGATGAGTTTTAGTTCGTCGGAGGCGGCTGCGTTGGGCGATGCGCTTGCAGATGAGCCTACTGAACTGAAAATCGCACGACGCTGGACTCGCTGAAGGTCTCGCCGGGATTCAACTGCGTCGTCGGGAACTGCGGATGATTTGGTGAATCGGGATAGTGCTGTGTCTCTAGACAGAAGGCCCCGTGTTGCCCCCAGGGAGCTCCCAGGTGGTTGGCTGTATAGAGCTGCACGCCGGGCTGAGTCGTCAGGACTTCCATTACGCGGCCGCTGCTCGGATCGCGCACGACGGCGCAGCTGCGTAATTCGCCCGCGGGTCCGTTAATTACGTAGCAGTGGTCGTAGCCTTTGGTTGCCGGCAACTGAGCAATGCGCTCGCCCAGCGAGTGCGGCTGGCGAAAATCGAGCGGAGTCCCTTCGACTTTGGCGATTTCGCCGGTGGGAATCAAGGTATCATCGACCGCCACGTAGTTATCACAATTGAGCTGCAGCACGTGCTGCAGCACATCGCCATGTCCCGCGCCGGCTAAATTCCAGTAGGCATGGTTGGTCATATTCAGTACGGTCGGCGCATCGGTAGTGGCCTGGAATTTGAAGCTCAGCTCGTTCGCGTTGTTCCACCTGTATTCGGCAATGACATCCAGCTTGCCAGGGTAACCCTCTTGACCATCGGGGCTGGTCAAAGTGAAACGCACGCCAACGCCATCATCCTGCCGCAATTCCTCGGCCTGCCAGACCTGTTTGTCGAAGCCGACCGTACCGCCGTGCAAGTGGTTCGGGCCGTTGTTGACCACCAACGTGTAGGTCTTGTCGCCCAATTGGAATTTGCCTTTGGCAATCCGGTTTGCATAGCGTCCGACGGTTGCACCAAAAAACGGGCTGCCGGCCAAATAGCCTGGCAGGTCGCCAAAACCCAAATTGACATTGGCTCGCTTGCCATCGCGGTCGGGAACCTGCACGCTCACGAGAATCGCGCCGTAGTTGGTGAGCTGGACCGTGTTGCCGGCGCTGTTTGTGAGAGTGAAGAGTTCGACTGGGCTACCATCGCTGGTCTTGCCAAAGGGAGTGCGTTCTAACGTCATGCTTGATTTATCTTGAGCTAGCAGAGTGGTGGATTCTAGTTCAGGCAACACGCCGGAAATGGCGAGCATAGCAAGCAGGGGCAGAATTACCAAGGGACGCAAGTTCGTTCGTTTCATTTTGCTAGCTCGTGGGTTCGCTATAAGATCGACTGGACGGGAGGACGTTTAAAATATGGAAACGTTTGAGGCAGAAAAACTGTGCAGCACTGCTTTTCAGGCGTTTTAAGCGTTTTTCGCCGCTTCCCGCCGGTGCCTGCAGGCCCAGATGCCTGCAGACAGTTTACCCAATCTCACTAGAGTTTGCGGGGACATTTTGGAACAATAGGCGGCAATCCGATGGCTGGAAAGCTTGAGCGCCAATAGCTATTCTGCCGCTGGGTTATGTATCTGACTTCGTTCCGGATCTCGCAGTCGCCGTGCCATGGCCCCCAAACCCGACTCACTATCTGCATCGTCGCTGACCGACTCTGGGCAGCACTACGCCCGCGAAGTGAGCAGTTCGCTGACCCTGGCCGTGAGGCGTTGGCAGATCGACGACGGCAGTTCCATGGCCGCTGCGGTGGCCTATTACCTAGCCCTGTCGCTGTTCCCCATGTTGCTGCTGCTAACGTCGGGAGTCGGATTTGCACTGCGGTACACGCGGCTGGGACAAGATGCCGAGATGCAGATCCTGTCGATCGTCGCCGAGCACTGTTCGCCGACCTTGGAGGTGCAGGTTCGCGACGTGCTGCATCAGCTCAGCGATCAATCGCTGGTCGGCGGCCCCCTGGGCTTAGTGACGGCCGTGATGGCGGCGATCGCCGTGTTTTATCAGTTTGAGCGAGCCTTTGATAAAATCTGGAGGATTCCGCCACCACAGCGCAAAGGCTGGCTGAGCTTAATTGCACGAGTCATTCGCGAGCGTCTCATGGCGTTCATGTTGCTGGCTGGCCTGGGCATGGCGATCCTGGCGATCCTGGCGGCCAACGTAGCCATCGGTGCCGTGTGCGAGTGGATGACGCACTGGGACATCTCGGGGCGAGTGCTGATAGCTGTTACCGATGCGCTGACCACGGTCTTTCTCAACACGTTGGCGTTTGCCAGCTTGTATCGCTGGTTGCCCAAGCGTCCAGTGCTCTGGAGCGACGCCTGGCGCGGGGGCTTGCTGGTGTCGGTGATCTGGGAGGTCGGACGTCAGTTCCTGAGCGTGTTTTTGGTTGGCATGCGGTATACAACCGCCTACGGTGCCATCGGCTCATTCATCGCCCTGCTGCTGTGGTTTTACTGGGGGGTGACGATTTTGTTTTTCGGTGCCGAGTATGTGCAGGTCCTTTCGCGGCGCCATGCGCGACAATTTACCATGTTCCGCCCGCAGCCTCCAAAAGCGGATGCAACGGCCACTGAGCGAATTGGTGCGCCTGCCTCTACGAATCGCATCGCAGCCAATACTGCGACAAATACTGCGACAAATACTGCGATCGGCACTGCGGCTGAAACTGCAGACAACATTGCCACGGTCATTCCGCTGGCGGCCGTGCGGGCCAAAGCCAGTGTGCGGCGCCGCGCGGCTTAGTCGTGCTCGATCTGAGAATCCGACTCCCACTCATCGAAGTACAGGTTCTGTCCGTCGACCTCAACTTCGCCTCGCTGAAAATCCGCCGGCTCCGAACGCAAGGACTGTTTGCTTGGAAACAGCTCGCGGCCCCAGTCCAAATTGACGATCAGGCGATAGCTGTCTTGATGCCCCAGGTAGAAATCGGCTACGCGAGGATCGTCCGCGGGTTGGACTCCGGCCGAAGCATCAGCAGGCAGCCAACCCCAGGGAGCGATGTAGATCTCCGCCCAGTCATGCAAGCCCCAGTGGCCGCCAGGCTTGGTCTGAAAGCCGCTTTGCCAACGCGCGGGAATGCCGGCGATTCGACACATCGTGATGAACAGCGTATTCTGTACTCCGCAATCACCGCGACGCGCTTCGAAACCCTTGGTGGCCAACGAGGGGATAATGCAATATTCGTCTTCGGCATTCCAAGGAATATTGGCGCTGACCCAGCGAAAGATCCGCTGAGCCTTGAGCAGTGGATTGGTCTCGGTGCCCACGATGCTGGCCACTTGGCTGCGAATCTGCGGTGCAAACACGATGTGCGGTAGGCGTTCTTTAAGATAAGCGTCGTGCCAATCGCTGGGCAGCGGCTCGACCAGCGCGGCATCAAGCCGCGGATAGTAAGCCGAAGTTGTGAATTCAAAGACCTCTTGAAACACGAGCGGCCGACTCGGATCGTCGACCACTTGTTCGAAATAAACGCTGCGTTGTGCGCCGCCGGTGATCGGATGCCCTTCCTGAGCGTTGGGTGCGATCAGCTTGGGTTCGGGCGAAGCGCTGACAAGAGTCACGTCACGCTGCTGCCGGTACTCTTGGGCAAAGGGCATCCACACCCTCACCACGGAACCAACCTTGATGCGCGGGTGATTGCCCGGAATCGTAATCGTGTGCGTGAAGCGATGTTTGACTGGCAGCACTTCGACTGTATCGCTCTGTTCGGCGGCGGCCACCACTTCCGATAAGTGATCGGTCAGTTGCCAATCCGATTTGGGAGCGGCTCCCATCGCCTCAGCGCGGCGCTTGATGGCCTCTTTACTGAACAAAAAAATATTCTGAGGCTCGCGGCGGAAGTAGAGTTTTTTTCCGTCGATCAAGCGGTATCGCGCGGTAGTTTCAGCGGCCCAACGCTCGACATCTTCGGGGCTGGCATCCGGAATTTGCTTTTTAACTTTAGCCAGCAGTCCCACCGCGTCGAGCGAGTATTCGTGACGTACGCGGTGCATGATGTCGACCAGCTCGCTACGAGCTTTCAGGGCTGCCGGGCTGGCCGCGGGCTCTGGTTCGGAGAGCAGTTGTTCGGCCGAGCGAAAGTCGCCCGCTGCGATCAGCTCGCGAGCTTGGCTCACAATAGGGTCTTGGCTTGTGAAAGCTGCCGAAGCACCGCTGGGTTCCGTGGCGACAGCAGTGCCGGCAGCGGCAGAGGCAGCAGCGCCTATGCAGCAGACCGCCAGCGCCTTAAAAAAGCTTGGCCAAACAGAGCCAGTATCGCTGGGATGCGGCAGACAACGAGCAGAGGTTGGAGACATGGGCAACCTGTTCCTATAAATCTGGAAACGGACTCGAGCGAGCAGGGGTTGAGAGTCGTCGTGCGGCGACCAGCACGGCCATAGTATAGTCGCTGTCGTAACGGCGCTGCACTCGCTAATGGCCCGTCGACATAGGCATGGGGACGGCTGGTGGCACGGGTTGCGGATTGCCGGGCGGGCTGGCTATGATGATCAGCGATCCTGTTCTTAGAAGAAAACTGCTGTTCTCACATGAATGCCCAACCGCCACCGTCCGATCCGGTCAAGCTGCCACGCGTGCTGACGCGCGCGCAACTGACGCTGGGGCTGATCTTAATTACGCTGATCCCATTTGCATTGGTGGTCGTGCTGTATGCAACGCTCCCTTCATTTGAGGATCCGGTGTTGCAAGTCGACGCCAAGGTCGGCCCACGAGCTTGGCCCAGCGATAGCGCGCCCGATGCGCGGATTGTGCCAAGCCTGATCCTGAGGAATCCGACCGACGAGGATTGGGAGAATGTGAATATGTCGATCAATAAGATGTTCCATTTCGCCCACCCCTATCCATTGCGGGCCGGGGAAGAGATTTTTGTACCACTCAAATTCTTTCATACCAAAGGCAACCAGGACTATCCGCCGGAGAGCCAGCCCCTGGAGCTGCTAACGGTGTATGCTCAAATCCCCTCCGGCGCACGGGCCATCGCCCAGATCCCTGGCAGCGAACTCTGATCGGCGTTGGCTGATCTTTGTTCCCATGGTCCTGATGTCGATAACCATGGTAGTGAGCACCGTAACACAGGCACCGGATGTGCTAAATGCGGTTCTGCCCTCTAGTGCCCCGACGCTTTTTTTCTACTTGCGGTGGTAATCCTGGTGGTTCAGACTCAGCGTTATAGAACCGCTGAGAGACTGCCTGAAGAAGAAGAAGACGAATGTTAGCCATTTTGGTGCTAGCCAGGGTTGTATAATAGTTCTGGTATTGAATCGTACTCAGGCGTCAGCCGGTACTCGTACTCGTACTCGTACTCGTACTCGTACTCGTACTCCTACTCCTACTCCTACTCCTACTCGAAACCGAAACCGAGCACCAATGACCGAACCAATTTTCGAGTACGAGTACCGCGTTGCTAAGATACGAGTACCGCGGTGCTGAGTACGAGTACCGCGGTGCTGAGTACGAGTACCGCGATGCTGAGTACGAGTACCGCGATGCTGAGATACGAGTACCGCGATGCTGAGTACGAGTACCGCGATGCTGAGTACGAGTACCGTGATACTGAGTACGAGTACCGCGGTGCTGAGTACGAGTACCGCGGTGCTGAGTACGAGTACCGCGGTGCTGAGTACGAGTAC
>CAKQWG010000172.1 GCA_934278005.1 uncultured Pirellulaceae bacterium
GGCATACAACGGCGGGCATACAACGGCTGGCATGCGCAGGCAGGGAAAGCGATGCCGAAGGCCGAGGCTTACTTCAAGTTTTTTCCAATTGATTCTCGACGGGCACAACGCTGGCTTCGTGCTCTGCCTTGAGTTGGCGAAGTTCTTCGAGGATGTCCAAATGTTCCGCAGCGACGTCGTATTTTTCCGACGGATCGTGGCCGAGCTGGAATAGCAAAGGAGGGTTGTGCGACACTGCTTCGCGCTGGCCAGCGTACGATGTTTTGGTTTTGAAGTGAGCCTTATACATCCCTTGCCGCACGGCAAACACTTCTTGACCGTGATAGAAGATCATCGACTGTCGAGGGCTGGAAAGATTTTCGAACAAGGTAGGGGCGAGATCGTAACCATCGAATGTGCGATCATCCGGTAGCTCACCTCCGGCCAGAGCGGCAAAGGTGGGCAACAGGTCCAGGGTGCTCCCCATCTCGCGGACGACGCCAGGCTGAATTTTGCCGGGCCACCAGAATATGGTGGGCTCACGCATGCCACCCTCCCATGTCGATCCCTTGCCGTCGCGGAGCAAACCCGCGGATCCACCATGAGTGTCAAAGGTTAGCCATGGTCCATTGTCCGATGTGAATACGACCAGCGTGTTATCAGCCAGTCCTTCGTCGCGCAGCGTCTGCAGCACTTGGCCGACCGACCAATCGATCTCTTGGATAACATCGCCATAGAGTCCTCGTCGACTGGTCTCAGAGAACTCATCGGAAACGAACAGCGGTACGTGCGGTAGATTGTGGGCCAAGTAGATAAAGAACGGTTGCTGTTTGCTCTGGCGAATGCGCTGGACCGCTTCCTCGGTATATCGCCGGGTGATGGTATGTTGGTCAACCGGTCGCTCCACGATTTGTTCATCGCGCAGTAGCGGCAAGTCCCAGTATTCGTTCTTCGGTTCCCAAAACCGCGATCTATCGCGAGGCGCGCCTTTGACTAAATCCATATCGTTGGAATATGGGATACCCAGATAGCTGTCATAGCCATGATTGGTGGGCAGATACTGCGGCAGGTGGCCGAGGTGCCATTTGCCGATAGCGTGCGTTGCATAGCCTTGTGCCTTGAGTACTTCACCGACAGTTATCTCAGAGGCAGGCAGCCCGCCAACGGAATTTGGATACAGCACTCGCCGTTTGGCGCTGCACATGCCGCTGCGAATTGGGTAGCGGCCAGTCTGCAAAGCGGCGCGACTGGGAGTACACACGCTGGCCGCTACGTAGAACTCGGTCCACTTCTGCCCCTCACTGGCCATGCGATCAAGATTCGGGGTGGCAATGGTTGGATGCCCAAAACAAGCCAAATCACCATAGCCCAGATCGTCGCAAAAGATGACCACCACGTTCGGTGGTGAAGCCGCATGCGACAAGTTGAACTGCAGCAGCAGGGCTGGGATTGAGAGTAGAGTCAATAACATCGGTGCAGGCTTCATGCTGGGAACTCTCATGCGCGAGGGATTGATTGCAGGCGGAAGTAGTGCTTTGAGTGTAGACGATGCAGGCTGCCGATTAAACAGGCCTGAAAGCTAGGACAAGCTAGAGGCTTACGCCACTGGCTCGCAAGCTAGAAGCCACTGGCTCGCAAGCTAGAAGCTTACGCCACTGCTAACGATAGAGCTTGGCAATAGTGGTGGAGGAGAAGCCAAGTCGATAGGCCGCGATGCACATTTGATTGATGAGAGTCGTTCTCAGCACGCCGCGCTTTTGCCAGCGCCTGGCAGAGGTACTGACCGACTGATCGAGCAACCCCACGCGACCGAGGCGGCGCAGTCGCTGGACAAGTTCAAAGTCCTCCATAATAGCCAAGTCGCGGTAACCACCGAGACGGAAGAAATCGTGGCTGCGGAGAAACAGTCCTTGATCACCGTAGGGGAATTGGCGGTAGCGGGCACGCGCGTTGGCCCCGCAGGCAACCCACCGCAAACTGGACGAACTGCCGGCGATGCTCAAGCGAAAGGCCCCGGCGATGCACCGGGCTGAAAGACAGTCTTCGATGGCTGGTTGATATCCGCTGGGTAGCAGCGTATCGGCGTGCAGGAACAGCAGCATCTCACCTGTGGCGAGTGCGGCACCCGCATTCATTTGCCGCGCTCGACCGGGGCGACTGACCAGCGTCTGGCAGCCGTGCTGCTGGGCAATTTCAAGCGTTGCGTCGCTGCTGCCCCCGTCCACGACGATCACTTCCAGCGATGCAGCGGTGCCCCGCAGCGGTGCATTCGTCGCACTCGCGCGCAGTGTCTCGTGCAAGCGCTGCGCCTCATTGAGCGCAGGAATAATGATGGACAACCGCCCTGGCGTGGTGCTGAAGAGATTCGCCAAACGCGGCCGAGCCGGAGAGCGCAGCAAGATCAAGTCTTCGGGTTCATCGATATCTGCCAGCGGCCTAAGCTGCGCCACGCTGCTGTGGCCGGCAGATGCCGCGGCCTTGGTCTGCTGCAGCACGTGGTCGGTACCCCAGTCGACGTTGTGGAACAAGTGAGGTTGGCAGCGGCTAAGACCGATCAAATAATAGCCACCGTCGAGGGCCGGCCCCAGCACCACATCGGATGACAGTAGTTCATCAAAGGCCGCTGTTAATTCTGCTGGCGAGAGGTCTATACAATCGGTCCCGATCACCACCACGCGTCGGGCTCCGTGGTCGAACGCCTGCTGCGTAGCATGCTGTAGGCGACTGCCCAAGCACTGGCCGACCTGCTCGACATAATGCTGTTTTACGCCCGACTGGGGCGGCAGGATTGTCAGCATGATCGCCTGCATTGATGCCTGCGATCCGCCGCTGAAACAGATCGTAAGCAAGCAGCCCCGCTGTGCAGCAAAGCGCTGAGCGGTTTCGAAGGTGTGCTGGGTGAGCTGTCTGGAGATCGCCGCCGCCCGCTCAGCTCCCACCGCCGGTATGAGCCGCGTCTTGGTCATGCCCGGTTCTGGGAAGCGTGCAAAGACCAGCAGATGTTCTGGCACAGCGTTAAAGTCCACAGCAAGAGGCATTGTCGGAGTGTCTGCTTACGCGCAGCCTGCGTGAGTAATAAATCGCATGCACAGGAATGGATAGCCAAACCCGGGGTGCAATTCGGCCACCCGTGTTCAGAGTTGTACCCATGGCACTATACTCTCACGCGTCGAATTTCCAAGGACACCTCAGCGGAACATTAAGCTCGCTACATGATCGAATTCTCTATGCTGTACTGGCCAGTTGCCTTGGCAACTGGCGAGCGATTGCTAGCTATATCGGCTGCCGTGCATGCGCTGCTGAAAAAACGCGAGACCAATTCAGTCATCGGCTGGGTAGGCTTAATCTGGCTGACTCCGTTAGTCGGATCGCTGCTCTACTTCGGCTTTGGCATCAACCGTATCCAGCGCAAGGGGAACACGCTGCAGCGCCAATTGGCAATTGCCATGTCGAGAATTCACATCCCAGTTCCAGCGGACATTACGTCGCGGATTCAAGAGGCCAAGCAGCGTCATCCGAGATTTTCCCAGTTGGTGGACGCGGTAGGCAAGCTGACAAACCGGCCGCTCTTGCCCGGTAACAAGTTCACGCCGCTGGTCGACGGCGACGCCGCTTACCCCGCGATGCTTGCCGCGATCGAGCGTGCTCAAAGCACGATCACGCTGGCAAGTTACATTTTTGATTTTGACGCAGTTGGCCGGAAGTTTATTGACGCTCTCGCCGCGGCCCACGAGCGAGGAGTCCAGGTGCGAGTGTTGATCGACGACGTGGGAGCCCGGTACTCGCGTCCCACGGCAGTGCGTGAACTGCGCAGACGCGGCGTCCGATGCCAAACATTTTTGTCGACGTGGTATCCCATCTGGATTCCGTATGCCAACCTCCGCAATCATCGCAAAATCATGGTCGTCGATGGTCAGTGTGGCTTCACGGGCGGCATGAACATTCGCGCGGCATGTGTTTTGAAGAGCAACCCTCCTCACCCCACGCAGGATTTGCACTTTCAAATCGATGGCCCCGTCGCGACCCATTTGCAAGAGGCGTTTGCGACCGACTGGCTGTTCGCGAGCGGAGAATTGCTGGAGGGCCCAAGCTGGTTTCCAATTCCCGAGTTCCAGGGAAATTCGCTGGCGCGCGGCATTACCGACGGGCCCGATGAAGACTTCGAGCGGTTGTTGATGACCATCCTGTCGGCAATTGCCGTAGCCAATCACCGCATCGTCATCATGACGCCCTATTTTTTACCCGACCCGAGTTTGATACGCGCACTTGGCACGGCCGTACTGCGGGGAGTTGACGTGAAAATCCTTCTGCCTCGCAAAAGCAATATTGCCATCGTGAACTGGGCAGCGACCCACTTGCTCAAGCAGGTCATTACCGATGGCTCGCGCGTGTTTCTGACTGAGCCTCCCTTTGATCACACCAAGCTGATGCTAGTCGACGAGGTGTGGGCACTGGTGGGCTCGACCAATTTGGATCCTCGCAGCCTGCGGCTGAACTTTGAATTCAACGTCGAGTGTTATGACCTGGAGCTGGCGCGCGAGTTGTCTAAGATCGCCAACGACAAGCTGAGTCGGGCTACGGAGTTGACCGTCGAGGCGCTTCAGCAACGCAATATCGTGTGGCGTATTCGCGATGCGGTGGCGCGATTGTTCACGCCGTATTTGTAGGGATTAGGGGTGGAGAGGATGAGATAACATTGGTTTAGGTTTTGGTTTGAGCTAGTAGGAGCAAGGATCGCGGAGCGATCCACGACAAAAGTGTCGCTGATCGCTCCGCCGATCAGATGCAAGGATCGCGGAGCGATCCACGACAGTAAGTACTCAGAAGGCAGGGATGGCTTCACCGCCGCTACGGGTGTAGAGGGCGTTGAGTATCTCTGCGGCAATGCTCTGCGAGATGGTTTTAACTGAGCCGTCGCCTAAAAGGATCTGAGTAGTGCCGTTGGTAAATAGCTTCGCGCCCGGATCGTCTTGGTCGATCTGGTAATCTTGCGGGGCCGTCCAAGGCACTGCCGCTTCGGCCGATGTCTCGACAGCCAAAATCGTGTTGCTGAGTCCATCGGTAACGTCTCGAAACCCCGAAGCTTCTGTCTGTCTGAGCAAGGATTCATCACTCAATGGCACTTGATAAACCGTATAGCCGGGCTGAGTAGCGCGTGAAGGATGCCTGAACACTTCGGGCATGCGCTCCAGCAAGGCCTTGTTGTGCTCACTGTCCCACGGCTCATCCAAGCGGAACTCTTGGTAGAGTGCTGCTTGATCCAAAAATGGCAGCAGCGCAACTCGCCAGCTAAGCATCGGCTTGCCGTCGTTATCCAAACCGGCAGCGGCGGGGAGAGACTTATAAGCGTCATGGAAATTGTGGAACGCCAGACCGATCTGTTTAAGGTTATTGGAGGACTGCATGCGCCGCGCAGCTTCGCGAGCCGAGTGGACCGCGGGCAAGAGCAGGCCGGTGAGCGTTCCAATGACCGCTACGCTTTGGAATTTCTGAACATCGAGCACAAGCTTGTCGCCTTGGCGAACGGGCATGAGCTGCCCCGCCAGAGCATCTTTGACGCGATCGACGTAACTGCGCACCGCGGCTTCGGTTTCCGTAGGACCGCCAAACTGCTGCTTAATTTGAGCCGCGTATGTCTCGCGGAAAAATTCCAATGCACGCTGCAAGGCGGCTTCGAGTTGATCGGTGTCAGCGGCAGTGGCACCCGCCATGACAACTTGCAATCTCTCCTGGTTGGAAAAATCGGCTGCTACAGCCACGAAGTCGGTCGAACCGATAATCGCTTGGACATTCTGGGCCAGCTCGGCGGGGAGTTGACTCAGCGGCCGATCGGCGAAGCCTTCGATGAGCGGGCGCAGGGTGTCGATGGAGACAATCGCCAGCACGTCCGACTCAGCTTTGACTTGCTGCAACAATTTGGCCACTTTGCCCAACTGCTGACGTGGTGCCACCATCTGCTTGGCGAAAATTCGTGTACCGAAAATGATGGTGTGCGGGTCGACTTGATGGTAGATCAGCTCCGGTTCGGGTGCTGACAAGTATTCGAAGTTACCCTCGGTTTGCAGACCGTTGCCATCGACCATCTGCGGATTTAGGTCGCTAATGTCAAACGGTTCAGCCAGCTGAATCACCGCGCCGAACTGCGGACCGGCCATTCCAGGCATGCCGAAGAGCACATCGATACGTTTGATTTTCAGTGGATCGACGCCGACGTGCTCCAGTCCCGCTGCGGAGGCTACCTCCAATGGCGCCAGCTGCATGCGCTCGCCAGCAGCGATCCGCTGTGGTCGAATGATGATCGCCGCCAATGTATCGTTGGGAGCCAGTTTCACTGCGGTGTCGAGAGTACCCTCCGTGCGCGGGGCTTGGGCCTGTACGAGAAGCGGGCCGGAGACAAGCAGCGCGATGCACAGGCAGCAGGTTTGTAGCGTGGCAGATGAACGACCGGAAGGTGGCATTGGGCAGCGGAGTGAGCGAGAGAGCCAAACATGCATCATGGACGCCTTGCATAACGGGACTGGTTGGGTCGATAAGCACCGACGAGGGAGCGATCGCATTCCACTCGGCCTGTTCATCCTACCGAATTTTCTGACCAATTTGTTAATGGGCAGGCGTTTTTCGAGATTCTTGGACACTGCCTCAAAGGCTGGGGAGGCTGTAGATAGTCGCCGAACCGCTCCGCCGGTTCGTGTAGTCATTTCCGCCGGTTCGTGCAGTCAATTCCGCCGGTTCGTGCAGTCAATTCCG
>CAKQWG010000173.1 GCA_934278005.1 uncultured Pirellulaceae bacterium
ACTCGCTTTTCATCGTAGGCGGTCATCAGGTACGGATCAGAGGGCTGATCGCGCGTGACCTGCGTGTCCTTCCACGGCCCTCCGACGCCGCGAGGTTTGCCGAGTTTCCAGAGGTCATCGACCACTCCAGCCCACACGCCGACTCGGCCGTCGGAGCTGCGAAAGATATTTTCGCTGTGCGTCTCACCATCGATGCCACTTAGCAGCAACAACCCGTTGTGAGAACAAAAGTCGTGGATTTCCAAATCGTGAGTGGCGATCGGTCGCAGCTTGGCTAGCCCCTGAGCGTTTCGCGCAGGCAGTTCGTAAAACGTCCCATGGACATTGAGCAGGTCGCGCTCAGTGGCCACCTCGCGGCACACTCGGACGATCCCAGTTCCGCCGGACGGCGCTGCAGGTGTTCGTTCTTCAGAGCCTTCATAGCCTTGGCGTTTGGGGATTCGAAAGCGTCTGCCGTCCTCGACCACGATCACCGACGCGTCATCCACACAGATCGTTCCTGCAGGTTGCGCGACGGCAGCCACGATTTGCTTGGCCGCTTGGGGATTTTCGACGGGGACGATTTCCATGGCTTGATTCATCTCGTAGTAACCCAGGTCGTCGCCGCTAGGGTGCACCGCGGCAACAATACCTAGCTTGTTATAGGCCAAGCTACGCATCACTGCGTAGGAGGCCGCAGGCAGCTTCACCTCGGCCGCAGGCAGCTTCACCTCAGCCGCAGGCGCTGGCGCGGTGGCAATTCCGGCAAATAGAGAATCGTTCTGGGCATGGCGTAGGTCGCGATTTCGGTACTGGAAGTTTGCCGTTACGCCGCGAGCAGCTTCCGCGCAGATCAGGCGGATCCAGGCCCCAGACTCTGCGCTGGTAAAGACATGTGAAACCGCCTCACCAGGCCGGACAGTGATGGTGCGCAGCGGCTCCCAGCGGTTGTTGCCGAGACGATCGACTTCGAGTACGAAGTCCACATCGTGGGACGAAGTGTGACTGAGATGCAATTGCCGGTAGTCGTAGCCAGAAAACAGATAGGGGTCGCTGATTTGATTTGCCTGCATGTCCTCACGCAACCAAACGCTGCCGCGTCCGATGGCCGGACCGAGTTGGTCGAGCCTGGCCGGTTCGATGAACCACAGATTGGAATTGGACTGCAGCGCGGCGGCCTGTTGGGCCTTGAAGGGGCGAGTGTTCAAGAACTCCGATTTGGCTGAGTCGTCGCATCCGAGCACGATCCGTCCTTGCCAGTCGCAGAAGTCACCGACGACTTTCAAGTAGTTTGAGCGCGGGGCGATACCAGCCGAGTTCTGGCGGGAAAAGCCGACGGGGAATCGCCAAAACGTGCCATGCATCGTCGCCAATAAATCGCCTTCGCCAATCTCGCGGATGCGCGGCCATTCAGTGTTCCAGCCATGCGCGCCATCGTAACTGTGGCTGGCCTTGGGCAAACGATAGTAGCTCCACTCGCCTTGATCTAGCAGGCCCAAGATCAACGAGCGAGCATCCCAACCCAGTGTCCAAATCGGATCGGTGGCGGGATTTTCACTGCCTGTAATGCCTGCTGGTCCTGAGACTTCGGTGAACTGATTGCGGCGCACTAGCTGCCAATCGCCTTGGCCGAACCACTGCGCCAGCGCCCCGGCCGAGAGTGTCGGATCGCTTTGAGCCTGGGCTCCCGATTCACCATTGTTACTGTACACGATGCGACCTTGGCCGGAGTACAACCCCTTGCCATGGTAGCCGAGCAATTGGCTGACGAGTCCGACTTCGGGTGCACCGCTATTGCCGTCACGCACATGGCACTCGACTTCCAAAGTATGGACGTCGACCGAATACAAGCCTTCCTCCATGGTGGCGTAATAAACTTTGTTGGCTGGGTCGACCAGGTGCCGCGCGGTGCCGGTCAACCGTCCGTACATCTGGCTCGACGGAATGACGCGAATCTGCTTGTGGTCGTCGATTACATAGGGGCCAATCAGAAGCTGATTCGACTCGCGGTGGATCATGCGGTTGGCCGGCGTGCCGCCCACGCTCCCAGAAAAAATCAGTTGCTCTAATTCGGGTGTGATGCGATAGAGTTTGTCAGTCGAGCCCGCGGGTCGATGGGGCGAATAGGTCAGCGCCCACAGGTCCCCCTGCCAAACGACCACGGCGCCAGTTCCGCATTCATTGTCTTGGTTGCGCATTGTCAGGTGCGGGTACACACCAGAGATCTGCAGCGGCATCTGGCGACGTGCGCCTTGGTTCGCGATTTCCGCTGCGCGTCCCTCTGGTTCGTGTGCTAGTGCGGCCAGGATCAACATTAGCGAGATCGATCGTGGGCCGAGTCGCAGTCGGCATTTTTGTCGAGTCATGATGGGCATCAGCGCTTCTTCGCATGTGGTTTCGAGGACACGAAAAGTATAGTGCAATCGCAGCAGCCCGACATGGTTAAGGTCTGTTTCTACGCATCGCATACCGTGGGCTAGACATCTGTGGTTGAGTCATCTGCCAAGGTAAGCGGTTAACCTGGAGCGACCCAGCGATTTTGGATTTCTGGTATAATAAAAGTATGCCTGGAACATGTTGGGATCGAATCTGTGAAGTCGTCATTTTCATAGTTGGAAACTGCTCTGGCCAGGTGGCTATGATGAAGGCGAGACTTAACTGGGCTCGAAAGCGGAATTGCTGCAATCAGTCGACGCTGGGCTGAGACTGAGCAGACCGCAGAAGCGAGATAAGCCATGGATGATAACGCGGAACCGCTATCGCCCGTGGGAGACTCTGATAGCTCGGCGTCGGCTGTGCCTGACAATGAAACGCCTCCCTTCATCGCTGTTACAGGTTCACGGTCCAATCCCCTAGGCGACTTGCCCGATGTCACCACGGCCAACGCCGCCTACCGTGTAGTTTCCGTGTTGGGCCAGGGTGGGATGGGAGTCATCTATCGTGGCTATGACCTGAACCTGGATCGAGACGTGGCGATCAAGGTATTGCGCCGCGAGTTTGCCAACACGCCGCGGATCGTCCAGCGATTTTTGAGCGAGTCCTTGGTTCTCAGCGCATTGCAACATCCTGGCATCGCACCGATTTACACCACGGGTTGCTACGTCGATGGCCGGCCGTTTTATGCTATGAAGCTCATCGAAGGTGAGACCTTTAGCCACCTGCTGAAAGAGCGTGAGAATCCACACAGCTTTGCGGGCTTGCGGATCTTCTCCTATGTTTGCCAAACCATGGCCTACGCGCATGCGATGGGGATCGTGCATCTGGATCTCAAGCCAAGCAATATTATGATTGATACTTTCGATCGCGTGCACGTGATCGATTGGGGACTGGCCCGACGCATTGGAAGCCCAGACGCCTCCGGTGAGCAGGGTCACAGCGAGCAGGGTCACAGCGAGCAGGGGCACAGCGAGCAGGGTCACGGAGAGCAGGGTCACAGAGTCAGCCAGGAGTACTCGTCGAGCACTGACGCGAGCGATACGCAGTCGGGCTGCGTTCGGGGCACGCCGGCTTACATGGCACCTGAGCAGGCGCGCGGCGAGTTGCTCGATGCGCGGACCGATGTGTTTGCTTTAGGGGCTATCCTATGCGAGATTTTGACAGGCAGTCCGATCTATCACGGCACTCATCCTCAGGATGTGCTGGCGCATGCTATTCGTGGTGTCACGTCCGGCGCTATCGGCGAGCTGGCCAAAAAAGAAACGGCACAGTGGTTGGTAGGACTGGTCACGCGCTGTCTCTCGGCCACTCCCAAAGATCGTCCGCATCACGCCGGGGAAGTCGCCCGCGAGTTCACTGACTTTCAGGAATCGACCTCAAACCTGGCGCATCGCGATATGGTGCGATTCTTCGAACTCTCCCCGGATCTGTTTTGCATCGCTGGCTTCGATGGTTGCTTTCGTCGAGTCAATGCTAACTTCCCACGCGTTACGGGCTACACGGAACACGAATTGTTATCGCAGCCTTTTTTGAACTTTGTGCATGCAGAGGACAAGCAGCGCACGATTGAAAAGATGGAGCGGCTTACACAAGGCCTGCCACTAGAACGCTTCCGCAATTGCTATCTGCATCGCGATGGCTCCATACTAGATTTAGAGTGGGCGGCCCAGTCAGTTGTCTCCGAGGGATTGATCTACGCTGTTGCCCGCGACGTGACCTCCAAAGGGACCGAGCGCTCAGGGCAACTCGTTGGAATCTAGGCCATCCAAGCCCGGCACCGTTTTAGGGTAGGATGGAGTCTACGGCGGAGTCTGTTACAACGCCCAGTTCACTTCCTCCAGGTAACCAACATGAAATCAATGCATCCGTGGCTGCGAACTAGATTTGCAATTTGTCTCCTCGCGACGTTCACTTTTATGGCTGAGTCTGCACGGGCTCAAGAGAAGCAGGCTCAACCCGTGACGCCTTCTGCTGCGCCGTCTGCCGCATCTTCGGCCGCGCAGGGGTCGACACCGGCGGCGGCACCAAAAGCGGTGGCACCAGCAGCGGTGGGGGAACGGCCGAGCCGTATGCAGAAGGAATTCGCGCCGCCCCGAGAAAATCCACAGCTTCCCAACGTACTGTTAATCGGAGACTCTATCTCGATCGCATACACGCTGCCGGTTCGCGAGCGACTTGCGCAAGAAGCGAACGTATGGCGGCCAGCGGTCAATTGTGGGCCGACGACCCGCGGTGTCGCGAATCTGGATGCATGGCTGGGCGACCGACAGTGGGACGTGATTCATTTTAATTTTGGACTGCACGATCTGCGGTGGATGCCTGTGAAAGACGCTGCGCGCGCCGATGGAACGGCGGAGGAAGCTCCTCAGGTCTCTTTGAGAGACTACGAAGCGAATCTGCGCAAGATCGTAACTCGCCTAAAGCAGACCGGGGCTACGTTGATTTGGTGTGAGACAACACCAGTCCCCGCCAAGTCGGCGCACCGACTTGAGGCAGATGAGGAAAACTACAACGCCGTGGCGGCTAAGGTCATGCGTCAAATGGGCGACGTTCTTACGGACCCTCTGCATGACTTCGCCCAGTCCAAAGCCCAGCAATTGCCTGCCAATGTGCATTACACACCCGCCGGTTCAGAGCAGTTGGCTGATCAAGTCGCCGCTAGTATTCGTTCGGCATTGGCACATCGATCCGCCGCTACTCAGCCTGCAGCTACCCAGAAATAGCCCTCGTAGGCTTGGCCTGTCGACTATTTAGCTCGCTCCCCGCCCGCTCCGTTGGGCGGGGACGCTATGAGAATAAAGACGCGGCGCTGAGCTATTTTGGGCTCGACTCTTCGGCTCGCTGTGCCAGCTCCTCGAACATGCTCACCAATGTATCCGCGATTTTGACCGAGGCCTGGACTTCGACGCGGTTGGTACCGAGCCATGTCTCATAGCCGCCGAGGCGGTGCTGCTCGGGTGTCGGTAGATAGCCGTAGCTGCCGTTGGCCAACTCCATCGTGAAGCTCGGCTTAAAGGGGTTGCGGGCCTTGAGCTCCAGGCCGGTTTCAGTGAATACTTCAAACGGGATGGCGGCAATGCCCAGGTCGCCGATCCGCACGGCTTGCAGTACGACGTGAACCGTATCGGGGGCCTCCAATTGTTGTATTGCCTTGCCGGCATAGTTCCGCTCGTGCGGAAACTCTTCGCGATACTCTGGATCGGCGAGCACTTTTTTGGCGTGAGCAAGCTGTGCCGGTGTCGGCTTGCGGACGTCCAGTTCAAGTTCCTGTTGCCGCATGTCCAGTGGCACATGGTCGTGCCAAACAAGGTTTTTATACTCTCCAAAGACTGCCTGGGCGCATTGGTCGGCGACCAGTCGCATCTTTTCGTAAGGCTTACCTCGCTTACTTGGCTTGGAGTAGTCGTTGTTGTTGATGTTGCCGCTGGTACCGTTGCTCATGGCGGCCACAAAGGGAGGATCCAGTCGATCGGCACCTAACAACTCCTGAATGCGATCGCAAAACATTGCGAAGTAGTCTGCCGAAATATCGTTGGGACCTGTCCCGCCTACGTAGTGCAGCGAGTAATTGGCCAGCAAGCCCAATGGACTACCATCGAGATTCTGGATCGCCAGGAAGGCGATCTGTGGATCGACGGGACTGGCCGGTTCCAACAGATCGGGGCGGTTGCCCGGATTCATCTTGGCCTGCTCCAGCTCCCCGAACGGGCTGAAGACCGCGCTGCCGGGTGTCAGCAACCAGCGTCGGCTGAACACCTGATCGGGCAAGTCGACTGTGCCCCAGGCTAACCGCGCGGGCTGGAGATTGTGGATCGCGCCTTGCACACCATCGGCAATGCGACGAATCACGAAACGTTGATACTCGGAAAACTCCGGCTCGGGTTTGAAACCATTCTTCCACCCGGCTCGGACCGACGAGTGGGTATGCGTACATGAGATGAGAATTCGATCCGCGGGCAGACCAGTCGCCTCGGTCACTTGCCGTTTGGCTTCGTCGAGCACTTCGCGGCTGATGCCGATATTATCGAGGACCACCAACGCGATCCGCATCTGCCCGTCGTCCAGTACGAAGCAGCGGGCGTGCAATTCGTCGTGAACGTACTTGCCCGGTGGGGGAGTGCCGAAGTTGCCGACCAAGCCCTCGCCCAGCCATGGGGTAATGTTGGCAGTGGCCGCCCCGGCCAACAACGGCTTGCGATCGTGGGTTTCAGCGGCAGCAGCGATGGGCAGCAAAGTTGCTGC
>CAKQWG010000174.1 GCA_934278005.1 uncultured Pirellulaceae bacterium
AGAGAACATGCCACAGGCCGAACCGCCGGCCAGCGACGCCGCCGCAGGTCTTGATGCGTCGCAAGCTCGCTGGCAGCCGCGCAGCGGTGAGCGCATTGCCGTCGTAGGCAATTCACTGGCGGAGCGCATGAACCTGTTTGGCTACTTCGAAACTCTGTTGCATACTCGCTTTACCGACCAGCAGTTGGTATTTCGCAATTTTGGATGGCCGGCCGATGAAGTCGGCCAGCAACAGAGGCCTGATAACTACACTACGATCGACGACCCTTTGAAAGTTTTCAGTCCTGAGACTTTCATTTGTTTCTTTGGTTTCAATGAGCACTTTGCTGGAGCCAGTGAAGAGCAGTTGAAACAATTCAAAGAGCGCTACCGTCGGTGGATCTCAGAGCAAGAGAGCGAGTTCTCCAAGCCGGACCGCCCCGTGCACTTCGTATTGGTGTCACCAATTGCATACGAGCAGACCGATAATCCGCTGCTGCCCGATGGCGAGTCGAATAATGCGACGCTGGCTAAATATTCGATGGCGATCAAGGAGTTGGCCGAGGAGTTGAACTGGCCCTTCATCGACCTGTTCACAGTTTCCCAGGCAGCGTTTGCTAAGCAGGCTGGAGCGCAGTTCACGATGAACGGGATCCACACCAATGAACAAGGGGACCGACTAGTCTCCGCTGCGCTGGATCAGCAGCTATTCAATTCGCCTCACCCGTTGGGCATGGATGTAACGCCGTTTGACAAGGTGCGAGCGGCGGTCAACGACAAGTCGTGGTACCACCTGCAAGATTATCGAATGCTCAACGGCTGGTATGTCTACGGCGGACGGCGGACGTGGGATACCGAGACTTTCCCCGGCGAATTCCAAAAGATTCGCAAGATGGTCGAAGTGCGCGACAGCTACGTTTGGGATCTGGCGGCTGGTAAACCGGTACCGCCCGAGCCCGACGATTCAGGTACGGGCGAAGTCTTTATTCCCGAAACGATGTTCGGTACGCGCGATGAGGGATTTCGCCAGGGGCGTGAGCCCAAGACGTTAGTCTATCCCACTCCCGAAGAGTCGATCGCGCAAATGACTGTACCCGAGGGCTTCGAAGTCCAACTGTTTGTTTCCGAACAGGATTTCCCTGAGTTTGCCAACCCCACACAGATGGCTTTTGACACCAAGGGGCGGTTATGGGTTTCGTGCATGATCAACTATCCACAGTGGTTGCCCGGGGCGGCTAAGCCTGGCGATAAATTGTTGATATTCGAAGACACCGATAAAGACGGCAAAGCCGACAAGTGCATTACGTTTTATGACAAGCTGATCTGTCCCACTGGTTTTGAATTCCATCAAGATGGCGTGTTGGTAGTGGACGAGCCGCGGATCATTTTCTTGCGTGATACCGACGGGGACGATCAAGCCGATGAGATGACGCAGGTCATCGATGGCATCGCCACCGATGACACGCACCACGCCATGGGTGCCTGGGAATGGTCGCACGGTGGGTTGCTGTATATGCTCGAAGGCGTGTCCATGTCGACCACGCTGGAATCCCCGTGGGGACCGTTTCGCAGCAAAGGCCCGTCGGGCGCCTATATGCTGGACCCGCTTTCATGGAAGTTCCGCCACTTGCGAACTCCCGGCTATGGCAATCCGTGGTGCATGGTATTTGATCGCTGGGGACAAGGTGTGATCGGGGATGGAACCAACGCACAGCAGCACTGGACCAGTCCGCTGTCTGGTTACGAAGTCCCCACTCGGCGAACACTTCGACCCAACTTTGATAACGAAGGCATGCGTCCGGCTGTAGGCAATGAATTTTTGGTCAGTCGGCATTTCCCGGACGAAGTCCAGGGACAGTTTATCTATGCGTGCGTGATCAACATGCACGGTCTTCCGCGTTTTGAAGTGGGCGACGAAGAGGGGACTGCCGGGTTTGCCGGAAAGCGCATCGCGGACTTGCTGGATTCGACCGATATGTTCTTCCGCCCCATCGACCCGCAGATCGGACCGGATGGCGCGCTGTGGTTCGGCGATTGGTGCAATGCACTGATTGGGCACATGCAGTACTCGCAGCGCGATCCCAATCGCGATCACGCGCATGGTCGTATTTATCGCTTGGTGTACAAGGAAAAGCCGCTGATCGAGCCTGAGCTACAGGCCGGCAAATCCATTACTGAATTGCTGGAGCAGCTTACCAGCTACGAACCTCGCACCCGCTATCGCGCTCGTCGCGAGCTGCGCGCTCGCGACGCGCAAGAGGTGCTGACAGCCGTCGACAGCTGGATCGCAGAACCAGGTATTGACGCCAATCAGTTGTGCGAAGCGATGTGGCTGCAGGAGAGCTTCCGCCAGTTGTCTACGGATCTGGTTGCGCGAGTCATGGACAGCGACGACTTCCATGCGCGGGCCGCTGCCGTGCATACGGTTGCTAATGAGATTGAGCGCTATCCGCAGGCGCTGCAAATTTTCAAAGCGGCCATCGCTGATCCACATCCACGAGTGCGTCTGGAGGCGGTCCGGGGGCTGAGCTTTGTACAAACTGCGGAGGCTTTGGAAGTCGCCTTGCAAGTGCTCGAGATGCCGCTGGATTACTGGATCGAGTACACGCTTGAGCACACGCTGCACGCGCTCAAGCCGCTGGGAGACGCGGCTGAGGCAAAGGGCCAGCTGCTAGCTGGAGCCAGCGACGAGGCCAAAGATTATTATCAGACATACAAGCTCTCCAACGGTCCCGGTGGCCAGGCGGTCAAGCCGTTAAAGGACGCTGAAGACCCGGGCTTGAGCGAAGCGCGACGCGAAGCGGCGATTCAAACTCTGGCGGATATTGGCGGGGGCAACGCCAAGAATGGCGAGCTGGTTTACACCCGCGTTTGCTCGGCCTGCCATCGCATCGGCGAGATAGGCAAGGATTTCGGTCCCAAGCTGGATGACGTCGGTTCACGCTACACCAAGCCAGAGCTGATTCGAAACATTCTATGGCCCAATGCCACCATCGCCAAAGGTTATGAAACGGTGCAAGTCCTGACGGTCGATGGTGCGATCTTTACCGGTTTCGTACTTGGTGAAACGGCAGAGACGTTGACGTTGGGCGTCGCCAGTCAGGATGGCAAGGGACATGAGCAGGTCATCGACAAGGAAGACATCGAACTGCGCAAGGAAATGAAAGCCAGCTCGATGCCTGAGGGGCTGGTAAAGACGATTGCTCCCAGCGAATTCCTAGATTTGGTGGCCTACTTAGGCCAGCAGACCAAGTTTGTACTGCGCGAAGACGGCTGGATCGAGACTGCTTCGCCGGAAGTGGGTCAACTGCGAATGCATGGCGAATGGGAAGAAATATCTCGCGATGCGCAGTTGCAACTGGGCCTTAACTTCCCCGAGCACTGGAGTTCGCAAGCCAATTTACTGCTCAGCGCAACCGACTCGAAAAAACATGAATTCCTATTCCATTCTCCCAACGAGGGCACTCGCTCCCCGGCTATTGCAATTCGTTTAGCTCAAGAGTGCGAAGTGGCTCATATCGAAATTGAAAATCGTCGCGAGAAGCAATTCTACGACCGAGCTCGGGATTTGGCGGTGTGGATCTCGCAGGACGGTCAGGACTGGAAGCAGGTTTGGAAGTCGGACAGTCCGGCGGAACGCTATGCTGTCGACCTGCCGAGCGGATCGCGGGCGCGATATATCAAAATTGGTCTCGATGGCAGCGGTATTCTGCACTTGAACCAAGTCGTGGTGTACGGCAAACGCCTGTGAGCCAGCGAGTTTATGCGAGATATGGATCGCAAGCTGAATTAACAATGAAGAACTTTGACAGGAAGTTAGGTACGCATGTCGCGCAACTCTAAGTCGCAGTCGTCTAAGTCCGGTGCTAAGTCCCAACAGGCTGTCTCGTCCGCGGCCTCTAGCAGGCCTGCTGAGAGTGGTCCTGCTGCAAATGGACCGGCGGCGGCAAATGGTGCCGACTACACGCGATTCCCGGAGGCTCAAGGTGAGGACGTTAAGGAGCGGCCTCAGCCGGCGGACGAGCCGACGGATGACAGCGACAGTCATGTCGCGCACACCGATTTGCTCGATACGATGCGGCGCACGATCGATCGTCTGGAGAAGGACGAGACGGCGCGTGGCGATCTCAAGATCCTCAGCCGCACGATGCGTGAGTTGCGTTATGCTTTCAAGGTCTTCCAGCCCTACCGGCGACGACGCAAGGTGACCGTATTTGGCTCTGCGCGAACTATGCCCGAACAACCAACCTATCAGCAGGCGGTGGCCTTTGGTCAGGCCATGGCGCGGCATCACTGGATGGTCATCACCGGTGCGGGTGGCGGGATTATGGAAGCCGGGCATCTGGGGGCTGGGCGGGAATTATCGATGGGGCTGAACATCATGCTCCCTTTTGAACAGAGTGCCAATCCGTTCATCGAAGGGGATCCTAAGCTGGTGACGATGAAATACTTCTTCACTCGTAAGTTGATGTTCGTCAAAGAATGTAGCGCCGTGGTGTCACTGCCCGGTGGCTTTGGGACGCTGGATGAAACGGCCGAACTGCTCACCTTACTGCAAACCGGCAAGCAGACGATGTTGCCTGTGGTGTTGCTGGATGAACCGGGAGGTGATTTTTGGCGACAGTTCGGTGACTTTATCGACAATACGCTGCTGCGCGACGGGATGATCAATCCGGAGGATCGGTCGCTATATATGATCACCGATAGCGTCGAAGAGGCGGTGCAGGAGGTGCTCGAGTTCTATCGCGTGTACCACAGTATGCGCTACGTCGGAGAACACCTCGTGCTGCGCATCTGTCAACCGCTCAGCGCCGAGGTATTGGCTGAGTTGAACGACCGCTTTGCGGATATCGTAGTCAGTGGAGAGATAGAGCAGGTGGCCGCTCTGCCAGCCGAATCCAACGAGCCGGACTTGGCCGAGCTACCGCGAATCCGGATGCATTTTGATCGCAAGCATTTGGCTCGGCTGCGGCAGTTGATCGATGCGATCAACGCGACCTGCCCCACTTGTGAAGTGCAGGCAGTGAGCAGTTTCGATCCGACATAACAGGCAGGCTGGGCTAGATAATCTGCTAGGCCTTTGGCCCGAAGTCCAGTCTAACCGCTAACTCAACAGGCGTCAGCAATAAACTTGGCGCCCAGTTGCTGCAGGGAACTAAGCTTGCGCAACGGTGATTCCCCCACAATACCAACCTTTTAGCAGTCCAGGCTTAAGCTGCGCGCACGGCCGCTGAGCCATTGGCTAACCAGCGTCGAATGTTTTCGAGTTCGCTGCCCCAGGCCCCGCCGATGCGTTTGTGGCAGAAGGCATGGAATAGTAGGTCTACCGTTTCGCACAGCGTGCGAATGGACTCGATGCGGTCCTCTAAACCGTAGTCGTCGTTGTCTGGATCGGTGTGTATTTTGGCTCCTGCAATGGCAAACGACTCGGCCTGGAGAACGAGGTCAACCTGCTGACCGTTGCGCACGAGCGTCATTCCCGTCTTGCGCGGTAGCTTACCGGAGCGAATGGCTTGCAAGGCTTCAGGCAGCTTCACTGGCGATTCGGCCGAGATGGTTTCCTTGCCCGATTCTCCGTTGGGGCATTCCAGCGACAGCGTCTTGGTTAACATGACGGTGACTTCGGAATCATCGGCCAGAGCGATGGTGTCGGTCACATTTTCAAGTGTCCACCATAACCACATCATGAACTCATTGCCCAGATAGTCGGGCTCCTGACGATGTTCATTGGCCCAGGCGATTCCGCCTTGGGGCTGATTGGGCAGGAAGTTGGCGGGGAGCAATTCATCGTAGGCAGCTTGTTGGTCGTGCGCGATGGCCCACTGATGTGCGATGGTGCCCGCGGAGATGCGGGTGAGTTCGACTTCGAAGGCGCGCTGCAACAATTCCGCCGCGTGTCCGACGGCGTTGGCCCCTGAGCCGCCGAAGTAGAGCGTGCTGAGCTTAAGATCCCACAGCAATGGAAACTGAGCCATCTTGCGATACTTCCCGGAAGCGGCCTCGACCGAACAGCGCTGCTCGACCGCCTCCTTGGCCTCTTGCCGCTGAGCCTTAGTCGGGCGTCCGCTGGAATTATCTTTGGCAAGTGCGGCCAGCTCCATCTGCAACCAAGCTTTACGAATCGCTGAGGGAATCGTATTGGTATCGACGCGCACCCCACAGTGCAGAGATTCATTGATCACGTTTTTCTCGAGCGAAAAGTCGTGGTCGAACAAATGCTCACCAGCTAAAAAGCCGACGAGTACGTTTTCTTCGGAAACGGATTCGTTCTTACCGCCCGCTAACTGCGCCAGAGCGTCTAGATGCTGCTGCTCGAACTGCGACGATTCAAAACCGCTGACTGTATATCGTTCAAAACCAAGGCTTCCCGACAAAAATGCCATACTTGATTCTACCTTTGTATTTGAGAGGCCAAAGAAGTTGTGGGTGGTTTGAAGTATCGACCGACGCGAGCTGTAGGCTGAAAAAAACTATTGCTGGCGGGTAAGCTCAACCGAGTGCATGCAAGCTAGACGATACGCATCACGGCCATAATGCTGCAGGTTTACCCAGCGAGTCTGTCCGTTACGTAGAGTGGACGAGTGCTCGCTAAAACCCAAAAAATTCGCTGGTGGGACTTGCCTCGGGGCTAATCGTGCGTCGGGTAGCTAACGCTTGCGGCGAA
>CAKQWG010000175.1 GCA_934278005.1 uncultured Pirellulaceae bacterium
CCTACCTCACTTAGCCCTACCTCACTTAGCCCTACCTCACTTGGCCCTATTCCACTTGGCCCTATTCCACTTAAACCTATTTCACTTAGCCCAGAGGGCGACATATCCCTGCCGGTGGCGTCAGCCACCGGTTGCCAGGTCCATAACTGTCCTAGCCATGACCTGCCCGAGCCCGGAGGGCGACACATCAAATTCCTACTTCACCCCTGGATCGCCCAAGATCCACAAATCTTCAACCAAACTGCATCGACGCTCCCGAGTGAAGGTCAGCGGCGATGTGACGCCTTCACCCGTTGGGCCAGCGATGGAGAACGACAGGTATCCTTCGCCGCCCAATCCCAGTGCGGCCATGCACGGACCGTTCTTAACAAACAGCGTCGTATCCAACATGCGGCCCATCTTGGTCATATTGCGCACGTCGCGCGTGTGGATCAGAGCGGTATGGCGATAGCCGTGTTCGTAGTGCTTGGCCAATTCAATGGCGTGATCGACATCGCGGCAGCGAACAAATGGAATGAAGGGCATCATTTGTTCGATGTCTACGAACGGATGATCGGCTGGCGTTTCGCCGTACAGCAATTCCGTCTTGGGATCCACCGTAACGCCCGCTGCCTCAGCCAATTTCGCAGCGTCCTGACCAAGCAGCGCCTTGGTGGGAGCCAGATGTTTATGACTTCCCTCGCCAACTTCATGAAAGGCGGCCTCGGTCAGACGCGCGATCTGCGCGGCGTTCAACGGCACGGCGCCAGCGCGTTGCATGGCGGACATCAACGCGTCGAACACCGAGCCGACCACGAACACTTCCTTCTCAGAAATGCACAGCAGATTATTGTCGTACGAGGCACCAGCGATGATGCAGCGCGCGGCGCGATCCAAATCTGCGGTCTCGTCGACCACCACGGGCGGGTTGCCCGGACCAGCCACGATGGCACGCTTGCCACTATTTAGCGCAGCCCGTCCTACCGCGGGACCGCCGGTCACGCAAATTAAATTCACGTCGCGATTGGTGAAGATGCTGTTGGCGGTCTCCAGCGTTGGCTCGGTGATGACGCAGATCAAATTATCGATCCCAATGTCAGCCGCGATGGCCTGATTGAACCGTTTGACCCCTTCGGCGGCTACCAAGCGCCCGCTCGGATGCGGATTGACGACCACCGCATTGCCCCCGGCGATCATACTGACGGCGTTACCAGTGATCGTGGGCAGTGAATGGGTTACGGGCGTGATGGCGCCGATGACTCCAAACGGAGCGTGCTCGATAACGGCCAGTCCTTTGTCGCCACTATAAGCCTGAGTGGTCAAGAACTCGGTGCCGGGGGCAAAGCGGCCCAAGGTTTCCAGTTTGGCGATCTTGTGGTCGAGCCGCCCGATCTTGGTTTCGTTCATCTCCATCGTCCCCAGCTCGACCGCTTGGCTGATCGAAATGCGACGGATGTGCTCGATCGCCTTCTTGCGATCTTCCATGGGACGGGTGCGCAGTTGTTCAAATGCGGTCCGCGCCGCCGAGACGGCTTGCTTGGCACAAGTGAACAGACCGTGCTTGCCCTGGGCACCGCTATTGCCGCCACGGACGCTTCCGGTGGCCGCCTGGCCGCTGCGGACCTCCTGAATAACCTGGCTCACAACGCTGCGGATGAACTCTTCGCTGATTTGCATGAGTATGGATTCCTGAGTTTAATTTTTGCGGTTGTAGACTTGTTGTTTTTCGATGTTGACCGAATCGACGATGCCGATCACCGTGCAGTCGATCGGCAGCTTTT
Source organism: uncultured Pirellulaceae bacterium (assembly GCA_934278005.1). GTDB lineage: Bacteria > Planctomycetota > Planctomycetia > Pirellulales > Pirellulaceae > Aureliella. Next base: position 1,761 of record CAKQWG010000175.1, read on the forward strand.
GTGTTTCTGGGGTGAAGCGTGCACTGCTGCCTTGAACGATCAATACAAAGTCTTCGACACCTGCGCCGAGCATATCTACGGCAACAAACGTGCGACCTGTCGTCGTCAGCTTGTCGCGGGCCGCGTCGAGACGATAGGGTTCGACGACGAGCAGCTTTTGACCACGCATCGATTCAACCTTTTCAGTTGAAACGATCGAGCCGATAACTTTGGCAACAAACATGGGAACACCTTTGAGTTGACGGGCTTAGTGCCCCAGGGCGGCGAGCGTCTGTCGCGCGACAATGAGTTCTTCGTTGGTGGGGATGATCCAAATTTGGCTACGACTGCCGGGGGCATCCAGTCGCGACTCTCCATGCAGCGATTGGTTCTTTTGCGAATCCAGTGCGAAGCCCAGTTCCTCCAAACCTGCACACACCGCGGCGCGAATTTGCCGTCCGTTCTCGCCGATGCCACCGGTGAATACCAAGGCATCGCAGCCACCCAAGGCGACCAGCATACCGCCCAGTTGTCGGCGAATTTCAGCCACGTAAACATCCAGCGCAAGCCGCGCATCGACGTTGCCCGTGCCGGCTGCCGCTTCCAGGTCGCGAATGTCGCTGCTGACACCTCCCGATAAGCCCAACAAGCCAGCTTGAGTGGCCAAGGCGGAAAGCATCTGCGGCAGGTCCATCCCGGCGTGCTCCATCAGCATCGGCAGGCAAAACGGATCCAGGTCCCCCACGCGATTGTTTTGCGGCAACCCCGACTGCGGGCTCATGCCCATCGTCGTCGCCACGCTCTTGCCCGCTGCGATCGCGCACAGACTGCTCGACCCGCCCAAGTGACACGATATCACTCGCGCGTCGCTACGCCCCAGCAATTCGCTGCTGCGCAAGGCGATGTAGCGATGGCTGGCGCCGTGAAAGCCCCACTTGCGAATCGGCAACGCATCGCTCCACTGCTTGGGCAGCGCGTAGCGATGCCAAGCCTCAGGGATCGTGCGGTGAAAGTCGGTTTCGAATGCTGCTACCAACGGAATGTTGGGAACCGTAGCCGACAATTGTCGCATCGCGGCCAAGTAGGGCGGATTGTGGGCCGGGGCAACCGAAGTCACTTCGTCCATAGCCGCCAACAATTCGTCGTCGACGCGGAACACACCTTGCAATCGCCCGGCATGTACAGCCTTGAAGCCAATAGCGGCAATCTCTTCGGCATTTTCCAAGCAACCGTTCTCAGGATCGGTCAACTGTCCAATGCACGCCTGGACCGCTACCCCATGATGAGGTACCGACATCTCCAACGCGCCGCGGTAATCTCCAATTTGCACCGTGCACGGACTGCTGGGCGAACCGATGCGTTCGACCCCACCCCGCGCCAACTGTCGCGCCGAACTTCCCAGCGAGTTCTCTGAACCCGTTGGGCCGCCGCTCGATAGCTCGTCGGACATATCGAACAATCGATACTTAAAGCTGGTCGAACCTAAATTCGCGACTAAAACCTTCATCCTGGCTCCTGCTGGGATTGGTGTTGAGCGTTGCAGTGGGGAGCTACTTGACCCGGCGTCTGACCTGAGCAAGACGCGCGGGCTGCCCGCTGCATCTACGAGAAAAAAGCTGTGGTGAGTCCCTCGGCTGGGCGTGGGATGATGTGGCTGCTGACCAAATCGCCCACTTGCGAAGCCGCGCTGGCACCCGCTTCCACCGCCGCGCGAACGCTACCCACGTCGCCGCTAACGACCGTGGTTACCAGTCCACCGCCGATGTCGACGCGTTTGACGATTTCGACATTCGCTGCTTTGACCATCGCGTCGGTCGCTTCGATGAGCGCTAGCAGCCCCTTCGTTTCGATCAATCCAATTGCATTTTGCATTGTGCTACCCTAGGAAATAATTGAGTTTTATTCAGTGTGTAATTGGTGGCCAGCGATTAGCCTACCGAGCTGTCTTTGTTGCCAACTTTGAGAACTTTGGACAAATCGCTGTGAGGTCGCGCGATGACTTGCACGCTGACGACTTCTCCCACGCGGCCGGCTGCCGCGGCACCGGCGTCGGTGGCTGCTTTGACTGCCGCCACGTCCCCAGTGACGAATGCGGAAACCAATCCGCTACCGACCTTGTCCCAGCCCAGGAACTGGACATTGGCGGCTTTCATCATGGCATCGACCGCTTCGACCAGGGATACAAACCCCTTGGTCTCGATCATGCCCAACGCTTCATTGATCTGTGCCATCTTCGATTTTCTCCTCGTTTTTGGCATGGTTAGTTAGCTCCGAAATGAGCCATTCAAAAAGTTAAAAAGTTTTATGTTCGCACTAGTCGGCTACTCGCTAGTGACACTTGCACCCGCCCTGTGGCTTGAGCTCGACCTGCGTGGCCGCGTCCAGGTTGCAAGCGTTGCCTTCATCGGTATCGATATGCACCTCCAGCTTGGCGTGCGCGTCGGCGCGCACCAACAGGTCTTCAAAGGAGACGCTGCACTGCGGACTGGAGACTTTGAGAGTCATGAAGTCGCCGTTTTTGACACCGTAATAGGCGGCTTCTTCAAAGCTCATGTGCACGTGCCGCGCGGCCCGGATGACTCCCTGCCCAAGCGTCACCGTGCCAGCCGGTCCGACCAATACGCAGCCAGGCGTGTTGGCGATGTCGCCTGAGTGCCGCACGGGGACCTGAATCCCCAGCGAGATAGCGTCGGTCAACGCCAGTTCCACTTGGCTGTGCGCGCGAGTGGGTCCCAACACCCGCACCTCGGGCAGCATCCGCTTGCGCGGGCCAACCAGCATGACGGTCTCCTGAGCGGCGTAGAAGCCATCTTGAAATAGCGGCTTGCCAGGCGTCAGCGTGTGGCCCTTGCCAAACAACTGCTCGACGTGTTCATCGGTCAAATGCACGTGCCGCGCAGAAATGCTGACTCGCAGTTGTGGCTTACCGCTCGGCAAGCCAACGGGAGCCACGGAATTGGCTGTCGCCTGCGCTTGCGAGACGCGTTGTACAATCTGGCGCACCAAGGCTTCGACTTGCTGACGATCGACGGTAGCTGCGGACATAAAAATCTCGGAATTATGAAAGGATTCGTCGTAGTGAGCTCTGACGGCGCATGTGAAGTGCGGTCCGCGAGAGCTTTGACAATGCATTAGGGCTGATGGCAGTTGTGGTTGGCGGCCCCGCCGGGCAGGTCGGGCTCGCTGGGCAGGTCGGGCTCGCCGCCTGCCCCATGCTGCCGCGGTGAAGGATTAAGCGAGGAATCAGTTGAGGAATTGCGCGAGGAATCGCGTGTGTAGCCAATCGAGGAGTCGACTGCATTGTCCGGTGGGGAGTCGTGCAGCGAATCGGGCAGCGAATCGGGCGAGGAGAGGATCAGCTCTACGCCGGCGCAAGTCAGTCGCTCGCGCCAGCTTTCGCTCAGTCGCTGGTCGGTCACCACGCTATGGACTTGGTCCAGTGCGCACAGTCGGGCTAGCGAGCTTTTGCCGAACTTGCTGCTATCGGCCACCACGATGGTTTGGTCCGCGCAGCCCATCATGGCCCGCTCGGTCTCGACCAGTAGCAGGTTGCTGTTGTAGTAGCCCCGCGCGTCGGCACCGGCGATGCTCAGAAAAGCTTTTTGAACATTCAGCGAGGCTAGCATTTGATTGGCATACGGGCCCAGCGAGACGGCCGTGCGGCTGTGGACATAGCCACCCAGCAGCACCAAGTCGGCTTGATCGCTGGCGGCGAACAAATTGGCCACCGGAAGTGAATTGGTCACGATTTGCAAAGGTCGGCCTACCAACTGACGCGCGATTTCATAAGTAGTGCTGCCGCCATCGAGCAGCAATGTGTCGTGGTTTTCAATCAGTCGTGCGGCAGCCTGAGCGACATCTCGCTTGCCGTCCCAATCCCCGGCGCGGCGATCTTCGAACAACTGCAGCGAAGCTCCGCCACCCGTATAAAACACCCCGCCATGGGTCCGCTGCACCTCACCCTCGGCCACCAGCGAATCCAAATCGCGGCGAATCGTCGACTCGCTCACCTCCAGCTCCGAACGCAAATCGGGAATGGACACAAAGCCCTGGCTGCGAATCAACTCGCGCAATCGGGCCCGTCGCTCTTCCGCAGTTGCGTTACCACTGCTCAAATTCGCTCATCCCCTGCCGCATCAAGACCGAATCCCACCACGCGATGAATCAATACTACCACACAAACGGCAGATTTCAATCGCCGCCATGCCGAACTTCTAATCAAACTACCCAAATTGACAAGCACTGCTACAAACCCGGCACAATCCCCGTCACAGCCCAGCGACTGCGTGCCACGCAGTGCTACTGCGACCCGTCGCTCTAATTCCAGCTACGGGTCCAGTAAGTAACGAGCGCCGTCAGAAATTCCCGGGCCGCGAGGCCGCTCGTTGGAGTGCTGCGACTGGTCGTAGCTTTCGGCTCCCGCTCGCCTCCAGGCAGTGCCAAACGCTGGAAAAGATTTCCGTGCCGCGAGGCCGCTCCTTGGAGTGCTGCGACTGGTCGTAGCTTTAGCTCCCGCTCGCCCCTAGCAAAAGCCAAACGCCGGAAAAGATTTCCGTGCCGCGAGGCCGCTCTTTGGAGTGCTGCGACTGGTCGTAGCTTTAGCTCCCGCTCGCCCCTAGCAAAAGCCAAACGCTGGAAATGATTTCCGTGCCGCGAGGCCGCTCCTTGGAGTGCTGCGACTGGTCGTAGCTTTAGCTCCCGCTCGCCCCTAGCAAAAGCCAAACGCCGGAAAAGATTTCCGTGCCGCGAGGCCGCTCTTTGGAGTGCTGCGACTGGTCGTAGCTTTAGCTCCCGCTCGCCCCTAGCAAAAGCCAAACGCTGGAAATGATTTCCGTGCCGCGAGGCCGCTCCTTGGAGTGCTGCGACTGGTCGTAGCTTTAGCTCCCGCTCGCCCCTAGCAAAA
>CAKQWG010000176.1 GCA_934278005.1 uncultured Pirellulaceae bacterium
ATCGGCGACGGCTTGACGATAGACCTCTAGTGTCTGCGGGACGACGACTGAGGGGGCGCATTGTTCATCTAGTTTGCGCTTGCCAGCTCGGCCCATTTCGATGCGCCCAGCGCGATCGCGGAGCAGTTGGCAAATGGCTTCGGCCAGGGCACTTACCTCGCCCGGCGGTACCAGCAGGCCTGTCTGGCCGTGCGCGATCATATCTGGCAGGCCTCCGATACGCGTGGCGATGACTGGCTTTTCAAAGGCGTAAGCGATCGGAATAACACCACTTTGCGATGCCTCAATGTAAGGCAATACCACCATACTACAACTGGAAAATAGCTGATCGCGCTGTTGATCACTGATCCAACCATTGTGAATCACAAATGCAGCCGGGTTGTCCATCCATTGACGGTAGCGTTCGAAATCTTCGCCGCGACCAGCGATGATGCACTGCGCTGCAGGGAATTCAGCATTCACTTGAGGCATGGCGCGAACGAGATACTCAAGCCCTTTGTACCGCCAGATACGGCCAAAGAATAGGATCGACTGCCCCTCGTCGCGAGTTGGTATTTGGCAATGCGTTTCGCCGAGGGCAATATGCGGCAGCACGTGGATATGTGCCGGATCAAAGCTGAACTTTTCAACGAGTGTATCGACCATGCTGCGGCCGTGCACGATAAATCGATCGGCGCGGCGAAAGCCGAAGTCCATAATCCATTGCGGGGTGTGGCCGGATTCCCGGTCCCCCAAGTGCAGTTGAGCGTCGTGCACCGTAATGACCAGCGGGAATTTTTTGACCAATGGCAGGACCAAATTGAAGTACATGTGCCCGTTTTGAAAATGGACTACATCCGGAGAGAATCGATCTAAGCGGCGCAGGAGCGTCAGGGCCGTAACAACCTGGCGTACAGGCTGTCGCAAACGCGGTTTTCGGAATGGCTCGTATCGCACGCGCGGGTCCAGGAGCGATAGGTAAGGGTGCGAGATTTGCCGCGGCAGCAGCAGCAACACTTCCGCGTGATTGGCCATTTCGTTGACGTGGCGAATCGAATACTCGGGGAAGTCATACGAGACAAAGGCAATTTTCTTCAAGCGCTCGGACAACGGATGCTCAACTGACTAAAGGGGCAAAGAATCCATCGCGCAATTTTTTAGGTCCGCCATGGGCCAAGGAGATCAAGCTGAAAATGGAGACTGCGTAGACTGCTAATCCCAGCAGTCCCGCCACGACGCGCTGTGGCTCATGGACCCAGCGGCCAATCAAACTGTATAGAGATCGCGGCAAGCAGCTCAGCAAAGCGTCCGCGCACGCTGCTGGAGCAAAATAAATAACGGCTGCCATAGCCACCGCGGCCGCGATGGGGCTTGCGATCTGGTAGTCGATGGGGTGATGCTTGAACACCCGTAGGAAAACCATGTAGTGCTGCAGCACGTTCAGGAAGCTGACGAGCAGTGTACCGGCCGCCGCGCCAATCAAGCCCCAGTGGTAGATGGTGATGCTACTAATGATCACGTTGGCTGTCAGATTAAGGACCACAATCCGCAGTGTGTCCGTTTCGCGGTCGGCAGCCCATAAGGCGTGTCCTAGAATGGTGGTAAAGCACTGAGCAATTAGTGCAAAACTAGCGATTTGCATGATAGCTACCGATTGGCTGAAAGCCGCATCGCTATAAGCCAGTTGTAATATGAGGTCGGCAAAGCCAATGATCATGACCACGGCGGGCAAGCCAAGCATCAGCAGAAAAGCTACCATCCAGCGCGTCAGCGCGTAAAGCGAGCTTGCCACCGGTGTATCGTGCTGCGGCGGCATATGCGTTTGCTCGCGGCTTTGGCGATGGCGATAGCACATGGCTGGAAAAATGCTCCCCACGATGCTCAAGTAGACCAACGAAGCGGGCTGTAGTAATTGCAAGGCGGCGCTATAGAGACCGACCTCCAGTGGGCTCATGAATTTAGAGAGAATCAGCGCATCGACGGCGCTCCAGCCAGCGATGGCTGCGTCAATTCCCAAAAACGTCGAACTGCGGCGGACTAACGCCTGGACGTAGCGGCGATCCCAGCTTACCAGCCGCTGACCCGACCAGCCAAAATAGAGCAGGGCATCGGTCAACAGAATCAACACGCGGACGGCGACCAGCAAGCCAGCCAGTTGAACAATGCCGTAGCCGTGCGCGAGCATCCACACGCCCCCGACAACCTTCAGTGTGTTGGCGACTGCGTTCGAGATCGCGATAAAGTGCATTTGCTGTGTACCGCGAAAGCTGGCTTCGAAGACCTGCGAAGCCGCGTAGGGCCAAAGACCGCAGGATAAGACGACGATCACCAGCGTGGTCGTGCGGTCGTAGTGCATGAGCCAGGCGGTAGCGATCATGGCTAGCATGGTCAACCCGGCCGTTAGACTGGCAGCGACCAGACCGTTGGAGAGTAGTCGAGGCGCTCGAGCGATGCGCTGGGCAATTTCTCGCGTGAGCAGATTGGGAAGTCCGACGCTGGCGAAAACTTGAAAAACATAGATCAGCAACAGACCCAGCGAAAAACTTCCAAACGCTTCGGCGCCCAGATAGCGACCGATTAGGGCATACAGCACAAAGGTGGTAGCCTTGTTGAGCAGGTCCGTGGTCAATAGCGACACTGCATTGCTCGCAACTCGCACTAACGAGGAACGAGTTTTGGTGTTTGCCTGGGCGTAGTTCACGTGCTGTGCCCCACACTAGGATAGTAGACGATCATGAATCCGCCGATCAACGCTACTAGGAACTCGTAGCCCGTTGATACGAAGATCGATTCGATCAGTCCGCTGACCAGCCCCATGACGAACATGGCGAGTATAAAACTCAAACCCAAATCGCGCGTCCGGTGGAAGAGCTGCAGCCCGCGCGCGAAGATAGACGCAATACCGACAAATATCAGCCCAAAGCCAACGATGCCGACGCTGAGCAAAATCTCTAGATAGCTCGAGTGCGCGTTGTTGAAGTCCCAGTCATGAATGTAGGACAAGCGACGGATGCGGTCGGGGGTCCAATAGGCGGAGAAGCCATGTCCAATGACGGGCCTGGCCTGAATCCCTTCGATCATCTCGAACCAAATCGGGATGCGTCCGGTTAGCGATTTTGGATCCGCCAGAGCATCGCTGCGGCCCATTTTGGCCAGCTTCTCCAGGCGGCTGCCACTACTGGGATCGAGCGCCAAAAAAAGTAAGCCTGTACCGATCAAAAAACCAGCCAACAAACCCCAGGCAATTCGCTGAGAAGCTGGTGTGACCAGAAATACCTGAAAGGCGACCGCCACACCGCAAGCAAGCGCGCCGCCGCGCGAGCCGGTCAGGATCAACAGTCCATAGCCCAGTAATGCCAAGAGCCAATACAACCGATTGCCCGTTTGTGCCTGCTTCGTCACGGCTGCCAAAACGAACAACCCGCAACTCAGCGCCTGCCGGTTGGGATGCAGCAGCCCAGAAAAACGATAGCCATCACCGCCGAGCAAGGTGCCATAGTAGGCTTCGGCTATTATGCCAGTCATAGCAAAAACAGCAGATAGTAGCAGCACTAGGTGTACCAATTGCATAGGTCGCCAGGCACGGCCGACTCCCCAGGCTCCAATCAGAAACAGTCCTGTTATTGCCGATCGACGGAAGGTCAGTCCACGGTCATCGGACCAAAGCATACTAGCAGCGACAAAGATTGCACTCGCTACGATAATCCACACGTGAAAACTAGCCGGCTTGCGGCCATCGCGCCCGGCCATAAAAAACAGTCCGCCGCCAACTGCGGCCAAACCGAGCAGAGTGATTTGAAAGAGTCTTTCGCGGACCGAATTCTCACTTGCCATCATGGCGATTAAATCCGTCTCGACCTCAACGCCCGCAGCCGACCGAGCATGGCGAGACTCGAAGTCGGGCACCACAATCGCCAGCAAGATCAGCAGCGTGGGGAGCCAAAGCGAGCACCAGCTGAGAAGTGCATTCTCACTGGGCGGATGTGGCTGTTGCTGCATGGTTCTGGGTGCTAGGGCGCGTGGTGTTTGGTGGGGTAAGCATCCTGCTTGCCATGAGGTTTGGGTGGGGTAAGCATCCTGTTTGCCATGAGGTTTGGGTGGGGTAAGCATCCTGCTTGCCTTGAGGTTTAGGTATTAGGATCGCAAGCTAGAAGCTTACGCCACAGCAAGCTAGAAGCTTACGCCACCGGCAAATTCAGCCAACGCCGATCATATCACCGAGCCACTTGGGCAGGTAGCGCCGAGTCTTATTGAGTACGACGCCAATGACTTGTTGATCCGAGTGGGGCAGACGACGGACGATCCGCTGAGCGATATCCACGTTCGTCTTTTCCGATTCGACTACCCATAGCACAGCGTCCATGTAGTGCGCCAGGGCAACGGCGCGGTCCGCAGAAATTGCGGGCGGCAGATCGACAATGACTAAATCCGAGTCTTCTTGGAAATTCTGAATAGCTGCACTGAGGCTCTTGGGGGTCGCTTCCAGGCGCTGTTGCTCTTTATAACTTGCCGAGCTGGAGATCAAACTCAGCCCGCTTTCACCACATGTCTGCAAACATTCGGCATGAGTAGCGTCGCCATTGGCCAGTTCGGAAAGGCCTGGAGCGCCGTTTAAATTAAATAGTTTCGAAAGCGTTGAGTTCTCACTGTTGGCATCGATGAGCATTGAGTGCAAGCCACAGTGCTGAGCAGCCACCAGAGCCAGGGCGGCCGATATCGTGCTGGCGCCATCTCCCGACTCAATGCCCATTACGCCCAGCGTCCTGCCGCGCAGGCCCTGGCTCAGCGGCTGTCCGGCCGTGAGCATGATGTCCGAAATAATAGCCTGAAACTCGGCTTTCATCACAGGCCGCTGGCGAATCCGTTTTAGTAGCCGCTGCGGTCGAGACGAGGCGCCGCGGATGCGCGGGATGTTGCCCATCACCGGTAGCCCCAACCCGTGTTCGACGTCGGCCACGGTCTGCATCCGCTTTGAATTGTGCTCTTGCAGCAGCGCCAGGGAAGTCCCAACTGTGAGCCCCAGTACTACGAAGCCCAGAAACAACAGTTTCTTATTGGGGCTAGCCGGCCGCTCAATGAGCGTCGCAGGTTGAAACAGGCTCAAATTGGAAATGCGATCTTGCTGCATCTCAGCTAGAACTCGCGCTTCTTCGTTCTTGGTGCGAAGCAGGTCCAATCGTGTATCGGCCATCTTAATGTCGCGTTCGATTTGTCCCAGATCGCGTTCGGAGTCGAGAATGCTATGGATCTTGCGTTCGACCTCTGCGTGTTGTTCCTGGCGAAGCTCGAGATTGGCCTGCAAGCCGGCGACTTTGGTTTGCTGACGCTGGAGTTCTTCCTGCAGGCGAAGTCGCACTGGGTTCGGTGTCGTACTCTCATCAACGCGTTCGCTCTCGAGTTGATTCAAGATGGCTTGGCCCCCTGCAAGCTTTTCGCGGACCTGCTGCAGCAAGGGATTGTCAGCGGAGTACTTGGTTGCCAAACTGCGTTCTTCCAATTCAAGAGCGTAGACTTGTTGACGCATACCGCTCCAGGTCGCATCGCCGCTCTGTTTTTTTTCCGAAATAACTTCGACCGGCATGGCCGACAGTTTTTGAGTAATGTCTTCGATCTCAGCCAGAGCCTGGTCGAGCTGGGCGTGAGCTAGAATCACCTCCCGCTCGATGGCTCCTTGTTGTTCGACCAGGATGCTCTGATTGGCGGCGATCGTTAATAGGTTGCGCTCGCGCATGAAACGATTTTTTTTCTCCTCCAGCGCGCTGCGAGCTGCATTGGCCGCGCTAGCCTGGCTGGTGAAAAAAGCATATGAGCCGGCATTGTGGGTAACTTCTAGATACTCACTGATGAACTCTTCGCCGACTGTCTGAGCGATGGCCTGAGCCATTTCAGGACTTTTCGAAAAGGCCTCGATCGAGACGACGGCCGAGCGGCGTTCGGCATGGATTTTTAAGCTCTTGGAAAGCTCAAGGATAGCCAACTCGCGCGGGCTGAGCTCCTGCTTCAGGCCGCTGGCGTAGAGCAGCGGCGGTAGGGTGCGGTCGATGAAGTCCAAGACGGGCAGGAGCAGTTGGGAGGGCCTCTCCGGCTGCTCGAGCTGTTGGGTTGGAAGGAACCCAGAGATGATGTTTTCGGCGCCCAGCTTGTCGACGGTCCGCTCCGCGATGCGCCGGCTGCGAAGTAGGTCGAGCGCCGAATTGACGTCTTCCTCCTGCGTTTTCTGCAACATTAGCGTTGGGCTTGTCGTGGCCGTGGGATCGAGGGCTACGCTTTCACGACCCACGCGAATCATCAGCTTAGCCTCTGAATGGTACTGCTTGGGCCACGCGAGTAGGGCCAGCCAGGCTAGCAGCAGCGCGGCCAGCAGCGCGCTGGCGATTACGTATTTGCGCTTGAACAGGCCTTCGATGTAGCGCGGCCAAAGAACTCCAGTCGCAGCCTGCCGCTGCCTAGCCGGGATCCGTGAACTGGGCAGTGGGCGACGCGCCGGTTCAACTGCCAAGGATCCGGCGGAATGTTCAACTTCGTGAATTAACTGCGCCATGGATTTGCCCGTCTGGTACACCCCAGTTTCCCCGCGTGTCGCTAAGACCGACGGCTGGAAGTTCAGGGGGATGATTTAGTGAGAGCCCTGGCTAACGCC
>CAKQWG010000177.1 GCA_934278005.1 uncultured Pirellulaceae bacterium
CAGTGCATAGTCGCAGTGCAAAGTCACAGTGCAGCAGCTTTTGATGATAGTCCTCGGCGTGCCAGGCTGCGTCGCAGGTTGATGAGCTGAGTCGGATTGTTAGCGAATTTATAAAACAACGTTGCTCTACGCATGGTGCATCGGGGAAGTCATAACTTGGACAAACCAGCTTCGCCAGCCTCGGCCCCCACTTTCATAGCCCCGCTTTGCAGCCATGCCGCGCGCGGCAATCCCGCCGCGGGCAATCCTGCGCATAACAACTCTGCCGCAGGCGATCTTGTCGCCAGCAACCGCATCTGGAATGTACCCAACGCCCTGACGATGACTCGCCTCGTGCTCGCTGGCGGAGTGGGTGTACTGATCGAATGGGGTTGGTTTTTTCCTGCGCTGGTAGCATTTATCATCGCCGCCAGTACTGATTTTCTGGATGGTTGGTGGGCCCGACGCTTCAATCAAATCACCAAGCTTGGACGCGTGCTCGACCCCTTTGTCGATAAGATCATCGTCACTGCTGCACTGGTTGCTCTGGTTGCTCAGCCCAATAGCCAGATTGCCCCATGGATGGTCACGATCATTTTGGGACGCGAATTCCTGGTTACCAGTCTGCGCGCTATGATCGAGGGCCAGGGAGGGGATTTTTCCGCACGTTGGCTTGGCAAGTGGAAAATGCTTGTGCAGTGCGCGGCTGTCGGGGCCAGCTTGTGGTTGCTCCAAGACTGGCAAGTGTGGCTGCAGTGGACAACGCTCATTCTGGCCTACTTGGCTGTACTAATCACCGTCATTTCGGGACTCGATTATATTGTTCAGGCCGCGCGATCCATACGCGCGGCATCGCATTGAGTTTCTAAGCAGCTCTGAGCGCCTGCCCAGCGGGCCGCTTGGATATTACCTCTTAATTTTGCATGACGCTGGCCAATGAATGAAAATCAGACCGTTGAGCTGACTCCCGAATTTCTCGAACAATACTCGGTTCTGTCATTCGCCTTGTCGCTCATCGTGATCGGACTGTTAGCCGGCGCGCTGGCAAGCTGGGCCTATTTGATCGGCCGCGCCATCCGCGGTAAACCAATATTGGCGGTCGAAGCTTGCGCACCACGCGTGTGGGGGCTGTCCGATGTCATGTTCATCGGGATCACCAGCGTAGTTTGCCAAATCGTTTTTGCTTCGGCGTACGTGAGGCTGGTTGGACGCGGCGTGCCCGGGGATGGCAGCGGGCAGTTGTCAGCTGCCGTAGCCGCAGCGGCTGGTTTCGGAACCATCGCGGCCGTCATCTTGGGCCTCGGCTGGCTGGCACTTCGCTTCAACACCGCTCCCGCACACGCTGGCTTTCGAACTGAAGGCTTATGGCGCCAGCTGCGAATTGGTGTGGTGGCCACCCTGGCCGTCCTGCCAGTGGTGTATGTGCTCATGGCGGCCGTCTCTATCGGGCTGAAAACGGAGTACTCCCATCCGCTGTTGGACGAGGTTCGCCGCAACGCCACTTTGGGCAGCTATCTGCTCGGAGTCGTGTCCGCCGTGCTGATCGCTCCACTGGCTGAGGAATTTTTATTTCGCGTGCTGATTCAGGGCTGGTTGCAGTCTTGGCCCGTGAGCACTCCCAGACAGATATTGTTCGGCGCCAGCCTGGCCGATAGGGCGGCCTCTTTAGCCAATGCGCCAAGCCTGCGCGACGGGGCTGCCATGCGCGATGAAGCTGTGATGCGCAGTGAAGCTGTCATGCGCGACTGGGATGTCGAAGCTGAGCTCGTCGACGACCGGCCGTTGACCGTGGGAATCGGGTCGACGCCCAGCGAGCCACACTCGGCACAGTTGACCGGCGCCCCACGCGACTTAAACGATCCACGCCGCTTGGCCGTAGACTCTGGCGGCGCCCAGGCTGGCTCCCTGGACTTCGTTCCGCCACTTTGGCCATCGATCGTGACCGGTATCCTGTTTGGCCTAGCACACTGGGGCTATGGTCTGAGTTTCATCCCGCTTATCGTGCTCGGCATCGTGCTGGGGCTGCTGTACCGCGCCACGAATTCGATCTGGCCCTGCTTTTTAGTCCATTTTTCGCTCAATGCCGCCAGCATGCTTGGCTTGGGCGTCAGTATTCTAATCGAGCGTGGCAAGCAGGACGATTTAGCCAAACTGGTCAGCTATTTGCCAGCCTGGCTCACAGCGTCTAACCTATAGTGACAGCTGTGTTGAAGATTGCGGCTGGATTGCTTCTGCCATTTTAGGGTGTGCCTGCCTGTGCCCAGTGACGACGTGTTCGACTTTCATTGCCCACAATGCCAGCACCGCCTAAAGGCGAAGCTTGGAGCCACTGGCCGCCGCGCCAAGTGCCCCAAGTGCCAGCATACACTCATCGTGCCTGCCCCTCCTACCTCGGCTCCCTCCCCGGCCACGGCGACTGCCCCGGCCTCGGCGACTGCACCCCGCCCGCCAATCCCTCAGCTGCCAGTCCCTCAACCGACAGCTCCGGCGACGCCAGCCGCCTCCGCAACGCCGGGCTCGGCTGGTAACGACACCTCGCTCACCGCGCAGCGACACTCGGCAGGCTTTGCTCCCAGCGAGTCGACAGAAATTCCGCGGAAGGATGCCGGTATTCCGCGGAAGGATGCCGAACAAACGCCGACAAGCAGCGCTGCCAGACCAGCCCGCGCTATCGACCGTACCGACTGGCTCAATCTTGGTGAGCCGGCCATCGGCGATTTGTCAGAGCGACAGCAGCTGTATGAAACGAACAGACAAGCCAAAGAGCGCGCACGGATGGCGCAAGTACACAAGCAACAGTCGCGCCGCAGGCCGCAAGGCGACGCCGCCAGCGAATCCGCCTCTAGCGCTGAAACGCCGACACACTTGGCCAACCCGTCCGCCGCTAAACCGCCTGCCGCGGAGGTGGTTAAGCGTTCGGTCTTCGACGATGATCTGCCGGAGCTCTCCGAATTGCACCCGCCGAGCCGGCCCAGCCGATCCATCGAAGACCTGCTCGCCGCCCACACCTCGGACACCCACGGTCGATCCGAGCCACTGTCTGACTTGGTTCCCGATCTGCCTCCCATTGCCAAAGGCAAATCGCCGCGGCGGCCGACTCGCCCCAGCAGCTCCGCTTCCTCTGCCGCGTCGGATCCCGAATACCGCATCGCCTGTGCGGCTTGTGGAACAGTCCAATACGTTCGGCTTTCTCAAAAGGGGAAGAAGATCCAGTGCCCCGACTGTTTATTAACGTTTCCGATCCCAGCCCCCGCGCCTGGCTGGAAGCCCACTGCGCCGAATCAGCAGCGTGAATCTCAAACCGATTGGCATTCGGCAAGTGGCGATGGACTGCAGGCCGCAGATTCTCAGGACACGCAGCGGTCGCGCGCAGCGCGGATGCTCGAGCAGGCCGACCAGCGCGCCATGGATGAGGACCTTGACCGCTTGTACGAAGACGACTTCGACACTGCCGATTTTGTCCAGCGCACATTCGGATTCCTCAAGGACCCGGTAGTGCTGGCTTACATCTTCGGTAACGCCATTGTCTTCGCAGGCATTTTCGCGGCGGGCCAAGCGGCCGCCAATCAATCCAATACGCCCGAGGGACACGGCGTGCTGCTGGCCGTGGCCATCGGGGCACCTGTTATCGGACTATTGTTTGCCATGCCTATGCTCAGTGGAGGAATCGCGCTGATCGAATCGGTCGCCAATGGGCAGCGGCGTGTAGCGGACTGGCCTAGCTTTCATTTGTTTGACAACGCAGGTGACATGGTCGCCATTACAGCCGCCTTGCTCGGAGCCGTCATCCCTGGCTTTCTGTTCGGTAGCTGGCTCGGCGGCGAAGACCCTGGCGCGGGTCGCATTCAAATTGCCGGCATGATGGCCAGCAGCTTGTTTTTGTTTCCGGTGTTTTTGCTTTCAATGCTCGATAACGGCAGCATGTTTGCCCCGGTTTCCAGTGCGGTCCTAAATTCGCTGCGGCAGGCGACCGAGGCTTGGGGAGGCTATTTCCTGAAAACCCTCATCGCCTTTGCCACGGTCCTGCTGCTGTGGCTGTTGCTACTAGGAGAGGGTAAGCCAGTTGCACTGGCGGCCATCGCGGGAAGCCTGCTTCCACTGCTGATCTTTTTTACGTGCCAGCAAATCGGCGCCCTGGCCGGCAGCATC
This sequence comes from uncultured Pirellulaceae bacterium, assembly GCA_934278005.1. Lineage (GTDB taxonomy): Bacteria > Planctomycetota > Planctomycetia > Pirellulales > Pirellulaceae > Aureliella. The sequence continues at coordinate 4,129 of CAKQWG010000177.1, forward strand.
AGCGAACACTTGAGTTTCGAATTCGTTCCCCCGGGCGATGACGACAACAGTGCCGAAGGCGAGTAGCATCTATGGATGTGCTGCGGAGAGTTGCGTACTTTAGCCAAACGGGCACTCTGCCAACCCCATGAACCATCAGCCTCCCCACCATGCGAACCTGCTGCCTGAGCCAAATGTCATCAGTGGAGGATGTGACGTCGCGCTTCAAGCCTCACAGCGCCTCCCACTGAAGCGGGCGGCTCGCGGGAACATAAATGCTCAAAATCAATGCTTCGTCGCTCGCGCACCAAAGCGGTTGGCCTCTAGGTCTGTCGACTTCCGCTAGCGACTCACTTTCGTTAATCTGAGGCTTAACGCGGCCTCGTACCGTGATTCCCAGGTCGATCGTGGTCGATACGCACTTTAGACGAGCTCTACGAGCTGTCTGCAAGCCTATTTTATCCTCTTTCATGGAGCCCAGCTCGCGATGCCGTCGGTCGAGATTTACATTAATGGCCAGTACTACGCCAAAGAAGATGCGAAGATCAGCGTTTTCGACCATGGTTTGCTCTATGGCGATGGAGTGTTCGAAGGCCTGCGGGCGTATTCCGGAAATGTCTTCCGCTTGGATGAACACCTGCGGCGACTTTACGAATCCGCCCTAGCCATCATGCTGCAGATTCCCGTGGCCCCCGCCGAACTCGGGCAAGCCATCCGCGATACGCTTGCGCGCAATAACATCTCGGATGGCTACATCCGCGTCGTGATAACCCGAGGGGCTGGGTCGTTGGGTATCGATCCCAGCAAGACGGCAGATCCACAGGTCATCGTCATTGCCGATCACATCCAGCTCTATCCCCAAGAGCTCTACGAGAACGGTTTGGAAATCGTCACCGCCTCGACGATCCGCAATCATCCCGCAGCGCTCAATCCACGCATCAAGTCTCTCAACTACCTGAACAACATTCTGGCCAAGATCGAAGGCAAACGAGCTGGCTGCCTAGAAGCCTTGATGCTCAACCAACGCGGCGAAGTGGCTGAATGCACGGCTGATAATATCTTTATCGTCCGCCGCGGAGAACTTTTCACCCCACCGATCGATGCTGGGATTTTAGAAGGCGTCACCCGCAACGCCATCATCGAATTGGCGCAACAGGCCGGCATAACCGTCCACCAAAACACGATGACCCGACACGATGTCTACATCGCCGATGAGTGCTTCCTGACAGGCAGCGGCGCCGAAGTCATACCGGTCATCAAAGTCGATACACGCCCCATCGGTCCAGGTACCGTCGGCCCCATGACGCGACAACTTACCGAAGCCTTCCACCGTTTGGTCCGGCAACCATCTAGTTGATTTAACCTGCTCACGAGGTAACGCACATGCTTTCAAAACCGCACCACTGGATTCGTGTGTGTTCGCTCGCCGCGTGGGTTACGCTGTGCACCATGCCGACCAGCCCAGCCCAGGTTACTGGGCCAGTCGCGACAGAGCAGGGGGGACAAGCTCGCAGTCCAGAGAGGCCCAAAGAGGTCGCCCAAGAGGTCGCCAACGAATCCAATGCACCGTCCGCCGTGCCACCAGCCGAGCACAGCTACCTTGGGCGCGAAATCGCACAGACCATGAGCTATCACGGTGCGCCATGGTTGGTGCGGGCCAATCGCGAGGACGAAGAACGTCCCAGTGAAGTGCTCAAGCAACTGGATCTCAAACCCGGCATGGTCGTCTGCGATTTAGGCTGTGGCAATGGCTTCTATACGCTGCTCATGGCGCCCCAAGTAGCGCCTGCAGGGAAGGTCCTAGCGGTCGACATCCAACAGGAGATGCTGCACCTGCTGGAACTTCGTAGCCGATCTGAGGGCATCGACAACGTTGAACCCGTACTGGGCACCATCGTCGATCCTCATCTGCCCGATGGCCAAGTCGACCTCGTTTTGATGGTCGACGTATATCACGAATTCTCGCATCCTCAACAGATGCTGGCTGCCTTGCGGAAGAGCCTGTCACCCACTGGCTTGATCGTCTTGTTGGAATATCGCGAAGAGGATCCCCGCGTTCCAATCAAACCTTTGCACAAGATGAGCAAGCGGCAAATCTTAAAAGAGTATCGCGCGAATGGGTTTAAATTGGCTAAGCAGTACGACCGTCTCCCCTGGCAGCACATGATGTTCTTTGCCGCAGATCCTGAGTGGTCCGCCGCGGCAGACGACCGCCAACGTTGATGCCAAGTCGCAGTACGGTAAGCATCCACGGATAGGTTTCCTGATTTATCAAACCGTGGCTAACGCCAAAACGGCTGATTAACCGTGGCTAACGCTAAAACGGCTGATCAACCGTGGCTAACGCCAAAACGGCTGATCAACCGTGGCTAACGCCAAAACGGCTGATCAACCGTGGCTAACGCCAAAACGGCTGATCAACCGT
>CAKQWG010000178.1 GCA_934278005.1 uncultured Pirellulaceae bacterium
CAATAAGTCAGACAATAATTCTGCCAGCCATCCTCAGGATGAGGATAAGAGCCTGCCACGCCTGTGCTCCCTGTTGAATGCAATGGCCTTGATCGAACCGCCGAAAGATCCAAATTTTGGCCCCGTCGGCGGATCGACTCTTTCGGGCGGTCTCGTTAAGTTGCAGCCGCACGGCATAAGATGCGTCGATCAGTGGTGGTGGGAGATGGCCATCCTGTCTGCCGATACAAAACTCAGCGACGAGAAGCGTGAGCTCTATGCATTGGCCAAACTCTTGGAGTCTGCGGACATACGCGATCGTTGGTCACAGCAGGACCGCACCGGAAACACTGACATCTTCATCGGCCAACTAGTAGGCAGGCTTGGCGATGGTTTTATATTTAAAGAGGGCACGTTGCATTTTTTCGTGCCGGCCAGCGATCTAGCTCCAGTCGATTTACGCGTGGCCGCACTGGCATGCAAAACGCGCCAGCCGGATTGGTCGGCCGTGGGTAATCTACGGGATTTGTGCGCCACTCGCATGGTTCATTCCACGGTCGTGCATGTGGGCAACGAATTGGTGCCTCTGGATGGCGCACTGGTAGGGGCTTACCCCAGACTGATGTACGCCAATAATGCGGCCATCAAGGAGATGCCGCTGAGCGACTACACCGCTCTGCACACGGCCCGGACAACCTACCAGTGGCTTGAGGAGAACGCCAAAATTCTCAGTGGCGGCGACAACGCGCAGGTCGCCGACGCGTTGGACGTCAAGTATCCGCTGCAGGCTGGTGCGGATGTCCAGTTGGCTAGCCTGCCGCCCGATCGACGAGTTCACGTGTGGAAAGTGGCAGGAGACAGTAAAAGATCGTTTAAGGGGATTCTAGTCGGGCAATACAACCGCGATCTGGTGTTCGAAACGACGGTCAGCGGACAGGCGAAGTATTTCTTGGCGGCTCCGCAGGTGCTCGACGCAGAGTCGAAAACTTTGGCTAAACAATTGCTAATGCGCGTCGAACCCAAGGATTGGCAGCCACTGCTAACTACGGCGGACAATTGGCAACACTACCGGATTTGGTTCGATCCCAGTCGACGCGTCTTTACACCTGAGGAGCCCTCGGTGATTGAGTCGATCAGCAATGCGCTGATCGTTACTCGCAGGATCGATGGCACGACCACTTCTCAACCCATGCCCTTCGATGCGGAGCGCATGCATGAGTACACCGAGTTTTACGAACCAGCCTGGGCAGCTGCGCTGGAGGTGCAAAAGGCTGCCGAGGCCAATTTGTCCCTGTGGACGTTCGCAGATTGTGAACCCACGCTGCGCGCCGAATTGATCGGCGATGCTGGCGCAAGCTTGGTAGTCCGCGATGCTAAGAACGCCCAATTTCTTGTGAACAAAGCCTGTTTGACCGAAGCCAGCCTGCGCGATTTTATGCATCTGCAACGAACCCGGACTGACTTGAAGCAGTTCAACGTTGCGGAAGCTTGGAAGATGCCACGCGTATGGTGTACGCGCACCAAGCTGATCGGACCTGCCGTACCAAAGCATTTAACCAGCGATTGCGAACAGCTCGTCCTGCACACGCTCGAAGGTGACCATGAAGTGGTGAACATATCGAGCCTGACGCTCCGCGAACAATTGTCGTTTGTAAAAGAGTGGCAACTGCAGCACAATCTAGTCAAGGCTCCACCTGAGCTGGCAACGGCAGATAGCATCGAGACGCTCAGTCGCCGGCTTAACGAGCCCATCTCGCGTCAGCACGCATTGCAAGAATGTCCGCCGTTGGAGACTGACATCCAGCGCGAAGTGGATGCGGCGTTTGCGAGCTGGACGCATGAAACTTGGCAGTCTGTGGAGATCGCGTTACCTGCCGACAAACCGCTGATAGCGATCAATGCCGATGCGACCGCGGGCGTGGTGGCAGCGGCTGAGCGATGGCAGTTGATCGATTTCGCATCCGGCACAGTCAGCGACCTACCCATCTCTAGTCAAGTGGCCGTCGACGCGGCCGCTGCAGCGGCGAGCCGTGCGACCTCTGGCGTACCGGCCGCTGAGACTTCTGGCGTACCGGCCGCTGAGACTTCGGGTGTACCGGCTGCTGAGACAGCTGAGGCGTCTCCCGAGCAGCGAGCGGGGCCGTGGATGGGCAGTGAACCGTCCGAGGTGTACTGGGTCGAGAATGGAGTGCTGATGCACGCCAAGGCAGGCGATTCGAAAGCAAACCCCGTTTTGCCCAGCGCGACACCGAGGATTGCCGCCGCCTGCCAAACGCCGAACTTTGAGTATTTGGTGTTTCACTTCCATGACTCTTCGGTGAGGCGTTGGCGAATTCCCACTGCAGTGCAGGCGGCCGCTGGAACGCTGGAGGTGATTGCTCCCAAGCTGGGACGGCCCAACGCCAACGGAGCTGCGATCAAAATTTGGGCATCGCGAACGGGCGAGTCGATTGTGCTGGCCAATGGACCGTCGACAGTCTTTTATGTGAAGGCCACGGCGAACTCGCCTGCGCTCAGCAACTTCGTTGGAACAATGGGCTCGGTCAACTTTGCAGTGGTGGGCCGCGATAGCGCGTGGGTTGATCTGGAGGCGGACAGTCGTCGGCTGAGTGAGTTAAAAGCATCCACCACTTACATACGTCCCACAACTCAGGGATTGCCATTTTCTCCCGCTTGGTCGGGGATTGTCGATGTGGATGGGACGGAGGTACTGCAGTCGATCGGTCGCTCGGAAGACCCCGCCGCCCTGGGCAGCAATACGAACCACGTCGTGTTCATTGGAAACACAGGTTACTTTGAACAGTTTGCGACGCAGCGTATTGTGGGTGAGATCGACGATCGCGCGCTGGTGGCGGCCAATGGTGCCGCGATCGTGCATTGGCGCGGCCAGCAAGCTATCGTGTCGCGGCGTCCTGCGGTCATGCCGACTGCGCCGCCTTTATTATTGTCGGCGATTATCGACCGACTGGTAGCTCAGGCGAACATCGGGCAGCTCGAGGCCTTGGCCAGATATTTAGAACGACCACCGTCCAGTCTCTACGGTAGAAATGCCGGCTGGTTGAATATCAAGTTTCATGAACTAGTGAAGACTGCTCTGTTTAATTATCAACCACACTTGGGAGGCGACCGGCTAGGCCGGGCCATGCAACTCGCTAACAGATTCTTGGTGCAATATCCGCATTCGCAAGTAGCTGCAACTGCGCTGGCCGACATTGAGCGCGACCTAGCTTGGTCAGCCCGAGGCGGCGGCTATGCCGGCAGCGTAACGGAAGCGGGCAGCGAAGCCTTTCGCGTGCACATGCAGTCTGCTGCCAAACAGCTCGAGCCGCTGCTAGCTGACGATGCGATGGCCGGCACACTACGCTCACTGATCGATGTAGCCATGGCGACCGGCCAGCTCGAACTGGCAGGCCAAGTGGCCAGGCACATAGAAACTAGCCAGCACATTCAAAACTGCGAACTGCACCAAGCCTTGGCATTTTTACTTCTGCCCCGCTGGTACGGAAGCGACGGTTCGGCTGAGGCCTATCGCGATAAGGTTGCCAAGCAACTCGGCGGAGCCGCAGGTGACATCATGTACGCCGAACTCGTCGTGCGGATGTGGCCGGCGCACGGCGTAGACCGACCGCTGTCTTCTCAGTTGACTATCGACTTGCAGCGCGTACTCGACGGCACGTTGGCCTATTACCAAACGGGGACGAACTCTGAGTTGATCGATACGGTGATTTTACTGATGAGCTTCGAGGGCAAAGCGGATTGGGTTGCACAGTTGGTTAAATTGAAGTCCGAGAAGCTCTTGGTTCCCAGCGCCACGGCAGCCGCCAATCCGCGAGCCTTCCAGGCGATTGAACGGGGATTAACTAAGTAGCGGCTTGCTCAACAATCACATCCCTAGGGTGCAATAAGGGGCGCGCATTGACCAGCTCAGCGGTGTGCATGTCATATGACGTTGCACAATCTAAATTAGAAACTGGTAGAGAGTGATCTGCGAGAGCAAGGATCAGCGAAGCGATCCACAACAATCCCTACCAGCGAGCTTCCAAGCCACCGGAGCCGGTGTGCAGCGACTGGCGCTCGTTAAACTGGTTCTGATAACCCAGCACGGTGGTCAGGTTCGGTAGTACCGACCACTCAAGGTTCAGCCCCATAACGGCCCAGTCGCGACCAAGGTCCATTCCGCTGACGCTCACCGTTTCGATTTCGTCTCGGAAGCTGGATACGAACACCTGTTCTGTATCGAGATATTCGTGCATCCAGCCGAATCGCAGCTTGGTGGTGGCCGGTCCAATCGCGGTGGGACCCGCTTGCTGGATCGACATCCCCAGCACGCTTCGCAACGAGTCGGCATCGATCGAATTGCCGACAAGATCCACTGGCCCAGCTCCCGCTTCGTGGATGCGATCTTGGTTTACGGTGACGTACTGCATCGTGAGATGAGGAATCCAAGAGACCGGACCGTGCTGTAGCAGCTTGCCATATTCTATTGAACCAAACCCTTGCGTCCCGTCGAACTGGCTTTCGGCAGCGCTGGTGAGAAGTCCTTCAGCATCCGAGATACCGCGACGAACATTGTAATTTTGATTTCCACCACCGGCGATTCCTAGCACATAGCCGTACTCACCTAGATACTGCAGTGAAAGCCCGTACTGGTAACTGGCTACATCCGACCGCTGGTCCACCTCGTCGGTTTTGACCAGAGACCAGCCCAGATTCGTGAACAGACCGACGTCCAGCCCATCGCCAAAACCTCTTTGTAAGGCAAACTCAGTCCCGCCCAGGGAGTAATTGAATCCATGTGTGCCACAGGCGTCAGCATCGGCACCACCACCGATGCCATAGCCTCGAACCCAGCCACGAGTTGGTTCATCAGGCAGTCGATACAGCCGATCAGTCAGCAACTGATCCCGCAGCATGGCTAATGTAAAGCTCGTGTGCTGCATTTGAATCGTCGGCAAGTATGCGTAGATCTGTCCGCCCAAGTGGTCGAGGCCCGTGAGAGCGGTTGCAGTTGTCGAGCCTCGCAAACCCAGAATGACTTCATCCAATGCTGGGTCGACAGCTCCTCTACTGCGAATTGAATCCAGGTAAGCCCCCACGCTAATTTGATTGCAGGTCTCGCCAATATCTGCAAAAGGGATGCCGTTGTCGTCCAAGCGAAAGCTAACGCTGTCGGGGGCATATATTAATGTCGTGTCGTAAAATGCAAAGTTGTTTGTGATGCCGTCAAAAGATCCCGTCACCGAATTTGCACTTAAAAACCTATAGCTCGCGCCATCGATGTAGGCGCTCGGCTGTGCAGTGATTTCGACAATTCCTCCGTTGAGCTGCGCATCGCCGGCAACTTGATACACGTCATTATGCGTGCCCGCCACAGGCACCGCTCCGCCACCATCGATATCGACTTGAAGGGAACCAGCGTTGACGGTGAGATCGCTACCAAAATTCAGCGTACCGACTGCGCCGGCCGCACCGGCGTTCACCGTGCCGCTGCTGATGGTATTGCCCGTGAGCGTACCGCTGCCGGTCAGCGTTCCGCCGGCGGCCAAGTTCGTAACGCCACTCACGCTTCCGTTCATAGCGACTGTGGCACCGTTGGCGATGGTGGCATCGCCGCTGATTGAACCCCCGTCGAATGTTAGATCTGCGTTTTGAATGAAGGTGGTGTTACTGGTGATTTGAGCAGAGGTATAGGTCGCATTGCCGCCCAAATTCAGCATCCCTGCCGCGGCGCTCGCCAGTATCGCGCCTTCGATTTTTAAACCAGGCGCGGCGGAGCCGTCGATCGTCAGACTCGGGTCAAAGGAACCCAGCGGAGCCGTTAGCGTGATGGTGCTATTAGCCAAGCTTCCGTCAAACAGGATGCGATCATTGGGCTGAGCCTCCAGGATCGCCTGACGGAGTGAACCCGCGCCGAAATCGTTGTTGTTGGTGACCCGCAAGTCTGCCGCCGAAGCAGGCATACCGCTGCACAGCACCGCGGCGATGGCGATTTGCATCAGCAATACGCTGCGGCTGGCCGGTGTTTGGAAGTTCTGGTTGCTCGACATGTACTGGGCTCATCTCTGCGCGAACGGGTCTATCCTTGCATGTCGGCATATTCGGCAGAATTGATACAGTAGTTCTGACGCCTACCACCGCTTCTTTCAGCACGAGCTAGCTCCTTCGTCCGCACAGTCTTTGCAGTCTCGCCAGCCTAACGCGCTAGCCTAGGGCCACCTCTCCCGCATCCCACCACGCCAGCCTAACGCGCTAGCGTAGGGCCACCTCTC
>CAKQWG010000179.1 GCA_934278005.1 uncultured Pirellulaceae bacterium
CACCTACACCATCCACCTACACCATCCAAACTCACCATCCAAACTCACCATCCAAACTCAGCTTCCACACTCAGCTTCCACACCTTCTGATAGGCGGAGCCATCAGCGGCACTAGCGCCTCTAACCAAGTGGACTTGCATCAACCCAACGGCTAAAATCATGCGGTTAACCTAATTATCACAAATTAGGAATATGCGCAGCAGAGCAGGGGGGGCATTAGCAATGCAAGTCGATCGACGCCAGCTACTGAAGTATGCAGGAGGCCTAGCCTGTACGTGGGCCGGGCCCACTGCACTGAGTGCCCAACAACTGACAACTGCGGGCGATCGCCAGCCCATTCGCGTGGGGCAGATCGGCGTGGGACACGCGCACGCCGACAAGCTAGCCGCCTATCTAGCCTCGCCGGACTACGAAGTCGTCGGTATTGCCGAAGCTAATCGCGAGCTTCGCACACAGGCGCAGGCTCGCGAGCCGTTTCGCGGCTGCGAGTGGATGAGCGAAGAGCAATTGCTGAACACACCGGACCTGCAAGTCGTCCTGGTGGAGACGCATGTTCGCGATCTACTCGACACAGCGCAGCGCTGTATCGCAGCCGGCAAACATATCCACCTCGACAAACCAGCCGGCGCGTCGCTACCCGCGTTTGCGAATTTGCTACGGCAAGCCGAACAGCGTCAACTGCTCGTGCAACTGGGCTATATGTATCGCTTCAATCCAGCCATCCTATTACTGCGACGGTTGCTCGACGCGGGCGCGTTGGGCGATATCTTCGAGGCCCATGCGGTGATGAGCAAAGTGGTCACACCCACAGCCAGACAGAAGCACGCTGAGTTTGCGGGCGGGATGATGTTTGAATTAGGCTGCCACGTGATCGACCTGATGGTTGGCCTGTTGGGCGCCCCCCAGCGCGTGTCTGCGTTTGCGCAGCATGCCGCTAACATCGACGACGCATTGCAGGATAACATGCTCGCGGTCTTCGAATATCCACGAGCTTTAGCCACCGTCAAAACGAGCGCCATGGAAGTCGATGGATTTGCGCGTAGGCACCTAGTTGTGTGCGGCACCAAGGGGAGCATGCACATCCAGCCGCTTGACGATCCTTCCGCGCAGTTGGTGCTATCGGAAGCGCATGGCGATTATGCGGCTGGCAAGCATGCTTTGACTTTCCCTAAGTTCACGCGTTACATAGCCGATGCGGCGGACATGGCACAAATCCTGCAAGGTGTTAAGCTGGACGACTTCGGCTATGCTCACGAATTGGCCGTGCAGACCACTGTCTTGCAAGCCGCGCACATGCCTTTGGATTAACGACAATTAAGATGCCTTTCCCATTCGACAACAGCTATGCTCGTCTGCCCCAAGAATTCTTCGTTCTAACCACTCCGACGCCTGTGGCGCGGCCGCAGATGATTCGCCTGAACCGCGCGTTGGCCAGCGAGCTAGGCCTGGATGTTGGGCGACTCGACTCGCCCAAAGGTCTGGCCATCCTGGCTGGCAATCAACTGGCCGAAGGCTCCCAGCCGCTAGCCATGGCCTACTCAGGGCATCAGTTTGGCGGCTTCTCTCCACAACTCGGCGACGGGCGCGCCATTCTACTAGGGGAGGTCGTGGGCCAAGATGGCCAGCGCTACGACATCCAGCTCAAGGGGGCCGGCGCAACACCCTTTTCTCGCCGCGGCGATGGTCGCTCCGCGCTCGGCCCCGTGCTGCGTGAGTACATCGTCTCCGAAGCCATGGCCGCGCTGGGCCTGCCCACGACGCGTGCTCTGGCCGCTGTTGCCAGCGGCGAACAGGTCATTCGCGAAGGCTATAAACCGGGTGGAGTGTTCACCCGCGTGGCTCGATCGCACATTCGAGTCGGGACCTTTCAATGGTTCGCCGCGCGGCAGGATCATGCCAACTTGCGCATACTCGCCGACTACGTCATCCAGCGACTCTACCCAGAAGTGCAGCACGTCGAAAATCCATACTTGTCATTGCTCGAAAGCGTGATTGAGCGGCAGGCCAAGCTGATCGCGCAGTGGATGCAAGTCGGCTTTATTCATGGCGTCATGAACACCGACAACATGAATGTGTCCGGCGAGACGATTGACTACGGCCCCTGCGCATTTATGGATAGCTACCATCCACTGAAGACCTTCAGTTCGATCGACTGCCAGGGACGTTACGCCTTCGCCAACCAGGCCGCCATGGGCCATTGGAATTTGACGCGTTTTGCCGAAACACTGCTGCCGCTGCTGGACGACGATCAAGAGCGCGCAATCTCCCTGGCCCGCGCCGCGCTAGACAGCTTTGCGGAGCATCACCAAAGTGAAGTGGATCAGCGATTTACCGCCAAGATCGGCATCGTCGACGGCGACGCAAGCGATTTGAATTTGGTGGAGACGCTGCTGGCGGCCATGGCTGCCGGCAAGGCTGACTTCACGCTGGTCTTCCGCCACCTAGCCGACGCCTTGGCCAGTCATGATGATCGGCCGGTGATTGAGTTGTTCGAAGCGCCCGATGCAATCACCGCCTGGTTAGCTGCGTGGCGACAGCGACTGCCGGAGAATCAGCGAGCAGCCGCCGTGGACCTGATGCGTCGCACCAACCCCATCATCATCCCCCGCAATCACCGTATCGAAGCTGCCATTCAAGCCGGGGAAGCGGGTGACTTCGCCCCCTTTCATCGCCTGAACGATGTATTGCAGCGGCCATTTTCAGTAGCTGCGGGAGACCGTCAATTCGAAGCCGCGCCGCACCCGGGCGAAATCGTGCAGGCGACTTTCTGCGGTACATAAACGTCAGTGACCGGGCGACGCTGCGGGAAAGTTGCAAATGAGTCGAACGGCAGATCTTCAAACCATCTAGCAGCGGCCAGTCTCCGTTAAAGGCTACGGCAGTGTTCCATCTTCGGCGAATTGGTCTACCAGCTTGGAATGCGTAAAGACGTTCTTAAGTTGAGCCAATGAGGGGGGCTTGACCAGGTGCATATCGAACCCTGCGGCTCTCGAATTTTTCCGGTCCTCCTCTTGCCCATTGCCCGTCAACGCGACTAGTAACACTCCGTCAAATTCCGCTTGACGGCGGATTTCTCTAGCGACCTGATGTCCATCCATGCCTGGCAAGCCAATATCTAGAAATACAACTTGCGGCCGGAAGGTATGTATATTCTCCAACAGCGTGACGCCGTCTGAAGCTGTTTCGACCTCGTGGCCGCCAACCTTGACCAACAACGCCTTGAGCAACCACACAGCGGATAGATTGTCGTCAACCACAAACACTCGACAGGCGGGCACCTTTGCATCGTCCCCAAGCGCAACTGGCTGTTGGCGAACCGCATCGATGAGCGGCAGTCGCACAATGAAAGTACTTCCATGGCCGAGCCCATCGCTGTGTGCGGACACCGAACCACCATGCATTTCCACAAGTCGTTGCACGAGCGTTAGCCCAATTCCCAGCCCCCCTTGCGCACGATCAATTGAGCGGGATGACTGAGTAAATAGCTCGAAGACGTGGGGCAGCAGTTCTTTGTCGATCCCGACGCCGGTATCTTGCACGGTAATCACCGCCGTATCCGAACTGCGTTCAACGCTCAGAGTAATCTTGCCTTTGGCATCCATATATTTGGAGGCGTTGGTCAGCAAATTTTCGATGACTTGGACGATCCGCACTGGATCGGCGTCTAGGATCAGACCACCTTCCACCTGTACCGCCAACTGCTGTTGGCGGCTGTCCACGCTGGGGCGAACCGCGACTACTGAGCGCTGAATCAGTTCGGCCAAGTTGACGATTTCTCGACGCAGCTCCACTTTGCCGCGCATGATGCGCGAGACGTCTAGTAGATCATCCACTAAGCGGACCACGTGTTCGACTTGGCTCTGCATCAGCTCGACGATCTCACGATGCCCACTCGATTCAATAGCCAGCAGATCGAGACCACTGCGAATGGGTGCCAACGGATTTCGCAGCTCGTGCGCGAGCATGGCCAGAAATTCGTCTTTGCGGCGATCCGCCTCGCGAACCTGCTGGTAGAGCAAAGCATTTTGAATCGCAACCGCGGCGCGGTGTGCCAGGTCGGCGGCCAGCGACAAATCAGCATGCGTATAACGACGGCCTGAGTCTGCCCCCACAAATGTCACGCATCCCAGTACACTATCGTTGACCCGCAGCGGCACGCAGATGTAAGAGGTCAAGCACATTTGCTGCAACATCGCTAAATGCTCCGCATCATGCGCTGCGCCCTCTAGCAGCTCAGTAGGAATCTCAGGTACGAATTCGGCCTGACCCGTGCGCAACACCTTCATGACCCCATGCTCGGCATCTGGGTGGGGCGGGTAGCGTCGGTGAAGCTCTTCGGCTAAACCGACCATGGCCGGATCAACGTGAGCCACGGCGAGCCGCTGCACCGACCCATCGCCTTCGAGCATATCGACCGCGCACCAGTCTGCGAAATGGGGAACGGAGAGAGACGCTATCTTTTGTAATGTCGACTTGTAATCCACCAAACTCGATAACGACTTGCTCGACTCAGCCAAAAAAAGGAGTGTCTGTTCAGTACGCTTGCGCTCGGTGATGTCCATGCAAAAACCGACCATCCGCACTGGTTTGCCAGCATCATCCCGGAACAGGCGGCCGCGTGACTCAAGCCAGTGTAGGCTGCCGTCGGGCCACACGATTCGGTACTCCAGATGATGATCCTGGCCCGAGTGAACAGTTTCCTGGATCGAGGCCAAGATGCGCTCTCGGTCCTCCGGATGGATGTCCTGCTGATAGGCCTCAAAAGACCCTCCGAAGCTCCCCTCGGCAAGCCCATGGATTTTTTCCAAGGTAGCAGACCATTCCACCAGTCCTGTAGTAATGTTCCACTGCCAACTGCCCATCCGCCCCGCATCCAAAGCCAGTCGAAGTCGCTCTTCGCTGCCGATTAACGCGGATTGCAATTGCTGGCGGCGCCGCATCTCCTCATTCAAATCCGCGACTTTCTGATTCAATACCCCGAACTGCGTGGTCGACTGCTCGCGCGGCACCAGCTTAATTAACAGTTGGCTCGCCGCACGCGTCTGGCCATGTTGCAGCAGCGATCCATCGCACCGCAGAGTCGTCGTCTCGCCACGCAGGGTCTGAAATTCCAGCGCCCCCATGACCGGTTCACGATTCCGCGCACAATCGTCCACATAGGCTTGCACGTGGCTGAGGGCTGACGTGCTCAAGTCGGCTAGATGCTTTCCTTTGGGCGAAGAGTCCGCCAGCTGAAGACGACGAAACTGGCGGTTAACCTCAAGCACGATCCCGTCTCCCGTCAGCAGCAGCGCAGCTTCAGAGAACCGGTCGGCCAGCAAAATAAAATCTGCAGGGGATAGCATTGATTGTCTTTAACCTTGAAAGTACTCACGACCGTTGGCAGCTAATGCATTTTCAGTCGGCCGCAAATGCACCACAATCGTGCAACCGGCATCCCCCCGGGCGATCGCTTCCTCAATGGTGACTTTCGAGTACCCCAAGTTTTCGGCGGCGATAACTCCAAAGACGTTGGAAGTCATCATGCACAGCGACGGCCGTCCGAGCACCTTATCTCCAAACGGACAAGCCCGATTTTTCAACAGAATTTTCTCATCGTCTTGAGAGACGATATAGAAGTCTCCCTGGATGCGGCGTTTCAAATCTACCAAAACGTCCGCCACCTGGGCCCGATCGAGCTGCTCTACCTGCAGGGCTGTGCGGTATTCGGCATCGATTTGATCGCCAACTCTCTGACCGACGATACTGATAAAGCCTTCGGCTTCGCCCAGCCCCACCACATCCTGCAGCGTGCCCGATAACTCTCGAATCAATGTGCGAAGGAATACATCGCGCTCTAACGAAAGCGGCAGATTCCCTATCACAGGTAACTGCTTCGACTGATTATCCGACACGGTCGTCATTCTTTTAAGGGGTAGCGATGTGAACGCGATTGCGGCCACGCAGGAAAGTGCGCTGAGAGCCGCCGAAATATTATATTCTGAAATTGGTCCAGTGTGGCCCGACGCTCCGCGTCGGTCTGTTGGGACCTGTACGACGCGGAGCGTCGAGCCACGCTTACCGTCGGCCTGTCCGGACCTGTACGACGCGGAGCGTCGAGCCACACTTACCGTCGGTCTGCGTCGGTCTGTTCGGACCTGTACGACGCGGAGCGTCGAGCCAC
>CAKQWG010000180.1 GCA_934278005.1 uncultured Pirellulaceae bacterium
ACCGACGCGGAGCGTCGGGCCACACTCAGTCGGCCTGAGCGCGGAGCCACTGTAGGGCTGCGGATCGGTCCAGCAGCATGTGGTCCAGCTGTCGCTGGCGAGCCTCGCAGAGCAGTTCGCGGAAACGTGGACCGGGCCGCAGCCCCAGCGCGATCAAATCGTGCCCCAATAAGAGCGGCGGCGGATCGAGCTGCGCGCGCGGTAAAGACAACTTGTGGTGAAGCCAGGCTACCGTTTCACGCCATGCGGCCGCTTGGCTGGCAGCGTTCACCAGACTGCCCCGCGCTTCAAACAAACCCACGGCGCGATCGGCGTAGGTGGATACCAGCAGCGGCTGCACCTGCGACCAAGCTCTTGCCTGCGCATCGACCAAGCCGCGCTGGGCGGGGATAACAAAACGCAAAACATCAACCACTTGATTGGACACCTTTAAGCGTCCCTTGAGCGACTCGAGTAGCCCGCTCAACCCGGTCTTGCTCTGCTCCGTGTCCAATTCAGACGCCTGCTCGGTCGCGATCCACAAAAGGCCGCATAAGCGATCGAGCCAGTCGGCGGACTGCCGCTGAGCCTCTAACAATTGACCAGCCAGCACACGCTGCTCGGGCCAAACCGCGTTGAGCTCGGGCAAAATATGCTGCAATAGATTCAGCTGATACCACTCGTCGACCGCCCAGCCCGGCCGCGAGGATTGCAAAGTTTTACTGATCTCTGTCCAGATGCGTTCGCCGCTGACACAATTCACCTCGGCGGCGTGCCGCGCAATCGCCTGCCGCGTCGCCCGCTCGATGTCAAAGCCGAAGCGAGCAGCGAAACGCACTGCGCGCAGCATCCGCAATTTGTCTTCGCCAATGCGATCATCGGCGCGGCCGATCGCCCGCAGACACCCGCGCTGAAGGTCAGCCTGGCCGCCCACATAGTCGATGACGCTCTCAGCCAACGGATCGTAGAACATGCCATTGATCGTAAAATCGCGGCGCTGAGCGTCCTCCTGCGGCGTGCTGAATACGACTGCGTCCGGATGGCGTCCATCGCTGTAGGCCGCGTCGGTGCGAAACGTAGCCACTTCAACCTGCAGCGACTGGCGGCTGGGCTTGCCCAACACGATGACGACGCCAAAGGCAACTCCCACTGGCAACGTTCGGCGATAGCCAAACAGCTCGCGCACCTGATCCGGTGTAGCCGATGTAGCCACGTCATAATCCAACGGCTCAATCCCCATCAACAAGTCGCGCACGCAACCTCCCGCCCACAGCGCGGTGTGACCTGCCGCTCGCAGTTGACGAACGATCTCCGTGGCAAACTCTTTTTGAATGGTCGGACTCACGGCGGCTGAAGTTCTCCTGGAGAGTTTTAAGTAGTGTCAGTCAGCTGGGCTGGAAGCAATCCTCAAATCGGTTGCAACCGCTTGAAGGTTCTGCTCAAAGTCGGGCAGCCAATCCTGGTCATCGACTGGGACCATTCCAACCCGCTCAGCGCGGCCGGAGCTGAGCGCAAAGGCTGCCTGCTCAAGGAACTGCTGACATGCCGCCAGCACGGCTTGCTGGTTCGCAGCGTCTAGATCTACGGGCTGCAGGCGGACCTGTCCACCCGGACTGGAGCGAACCAGCCGCTGGAGCCTTCCATCGTGCGCAGCGTAGCGCTGGCCCGCCGCAAACACACGCCGCAATCGATTAAGGCGATTAAACTGCAGCACCGGTTGCTCATCAAAGTAGATCGACCAGCGGTGGTCTGCACGCACGCCAACAAACAGCTCCCACGCGCGACGTGGCTGAAATGGTTCGAGCCACTCCCGTAGCAATCGCTCGCTAGAGGTAGCTGTTTTGCCCCGCGGCAGACGATTGTTAGCCATCCAGCTGTCTGCCAGTGGCACCCTATAGAGGCACCTGCGCGTGTACGCGGTCGCCTCGAGCAGGAGGTTCTCGCGAGGATGTTCGTGAATCGCCATGCTAGCAATATGCCGCTCGTGATGACTGGGTTTGATAAAATTTACTGAATACAGCGACTCTATCGGTCGATACTGACTTTGCGGGGTAACACGCCACGCGCTTCAAATCGCCTCCATGCGAGGCCCGCCACGATCAGAGGACAAGTATAATGCTACGACAGCTTTCCGGGATGATGCTACTGGGGTTGCTAACAGTCGTGGGTGCGGGTTGCTGCTGCGTACAAGGCATGCCATCAAACGGCATGTACGGTTCCAGTTGTGACAGCGGATGCCCACCGGGACCGTTGATGGGGCTGGCCAGTTGCGGTAGCGGATGCGGAGAAGTATACGTTGATGAATGGATTAGCGAACCGCCTGTCGTGGACAATTGCGGTAGCACTTGCGGCGGATGCAGCAAGTGCCGTCAACCCGTTCGCAACGTGCTGCGACTACTGTTGGGACGCCCCTACATGAGCCAGTGTGACTCGGGCATGTGCAGCAGCCCTAGCGGTGGCTGCGGCTGCGATGGCCTGGGTGGTGAGAGCTTCATCAGCGACGGCTACGCGGCGGACGGCTTTCAACCGGGTGGCTACGCCGCGTCGAGTCCCAAAAAACCTTGCAACTGCGGAGGGTCGCACAGCGCCGCTGAGCACGGTTCGGACTGGTCGACGCAGGGGCAAGTCTACGACCAGAGTTACGTGCCGAGCACGCCACACGCGATGCCTCCGACCAACAACGCTCCGCAGCTGGCCCCTGAGATCACGCCTGCGCCTGAACCCGAGCCTAGCGTGGCTCCGAGTTCGGCCACGCGTCGACTCAATCCAGCCGCAGCCCGTCGCCGCTAAGTTTTTGCCAAACCTGCGACCACTGTTGCAGTTAGATAGATTCGATGTGCAAACTGCGGCGACGACGCTCTTCGCGCCGCACATCATCGATCAAGCTGGCTATTTCAGGTACGCGATCAATGCCTTGGATCACCAATTCCGGATGGCTCCGGTCGCTACTGTTGATAATGATGGTTCCCACCCCGAGCATGCGCTGTATCATTCCTTGGGTATAGCTCACGTCATCGATGTCGATCACTTCGATGCGGTTGCTACGACGGACGAATATCCCGTCTTGATGCACAAAACGCTGAGTGGTCAATTCGTAATGCACGCCCCAGCGGCGGCTGAGGTACAGGCCGATGACCAAGCACCAACCTAACAAGAGAATTGCCCCAGTGATCGTTAGCGCGTTGGGTTGCTGTCGTCCGTAGATCAGCACCAGGGCTAGGGCCACTACGGTGATTACGCCCGCTACAATCCAGGTCCCGTACATGGCTTTGGACGAGTAACCTCCCTGCCACAAACTGCGTTCGGCGGGCAGGCTGCGATCGGCGGCCATCTTTTCTGCAGAGGCAGCCTGGAAGCGGTCGCGAGCTGGCGATGCGGAACCACTTTGTGGAAGTTCCGAATCTGGAGGAAATGAGCTAGACATTTCAGGCGGTTCCTAAGGATGGGATGGCAGTGAGGTAGGTGAGCAGTGCGCGTGTGCCACGGCGACAAGCAGCCTACGCGAGCTCTACGCTGCAGCAATTCTAAAACATTTTTCCGGTCGCTGACAGCTACAATAGTGCAAACCCTTCTCGAACTGGGCGGACTGGTAGAGTGTGCGATTGCCGGTTACGATGCGTGCTTCGGCCGATTACGTTCGCTGCTGGCACGCTCAGGCTGAACAAAGGAACCCTGTATGTTTTGTCCTCATTGTAGCGCGGACAACGACCGAGTACTCGATTCGCGGACTTGCGAGGACGGCCGCGCCATCCGTCGCCGGCGGTATTGCAATCAGTGCTGTCGTCGCTTCACCACGTACGAACGCGTCGAGCGATTTTCATTGACAGTCGTCAAGAAAGACCTGGCTCGCGAACCGTTTTTACGAGAAAAAATCGAGCGTGGCGTGGAGCGCGCGTGCTGGAAGCGGCCCATCAGCAGCGAACGCATCTTGGAGTTGGCTGCTAAAGTCGAAGCGGACATTCAGGCCGACTATGACAGCGAGATCCCCAGTTCGATCATCGGCCGCATTGTCATGCAGCATCTGGCTTCGCTGGATCAGGTCGCTTATGTGCGCTTTGCAAGTGTCTATCGGGAATTCACCGATGTAGAGGATTTCGTAGCCGAGCTAGCACCGCTGAGAGTTCTGCCCGAAGGCCCGCTGCTGGACGGCTGAGTGGCCCGCTTCACAGCCGGGCGCTTCACATCTCGCGCTGCACGCTGTAATCGGCCAGAGCGCTCAAGCACTGCTTGGCAGCCGATGCGGGCAGCACGTCCAGCTGCGACCGAGCCCGGCGAGCGGCCCGACGCGCGGCCGCCAGCGTATATTGGGCCGCGTCGCTGCGATCGAGCGACCTGCGGACGGCCGCCAAGTCGTCGGGAGCTCCCGCGTCGAGCCGTGCGACCAGCCGCTGCCGCTCGGCTGAGGAGGCGGTCTCCAACAACCGCAGCAGAGGCAAAGTCGGTTTAGCTTGGGCTAAATCGGTTCCCAACGTCTTGCCAACTCGTTCGGTTCCCCAGTAATCCAGCCAGTCGTCGTGGATTTGAAAAGCCAGTCCCAACTGGCCACCGAACCTTGCTAGAGCCTGGATCTGAATCCGATCGCCGCCCGCTCGCCAACAGCCCAACTGGCTGCTCACGCGGCACAGGGCGCCGGTTTTTTGCAGCAGCAAACTTCGATACGTGCGGCGCGACATCGCCCAGCAGCCTGCCGAGGCCTGTTGCCGCAGTTCGCCAGTGCACAGCTGAGTGGCAGCCGCAGCAATCTGCCGCGCAGGCAGTGTGCTACGGCAGCGAGCCGCCAGGGCGTAGGCGCGAGTGAACAGCAGATCGCCTAAGAGCACCGCGGCCGAGTTGCCCGCCTGGCCCACGATCGTGGGCTGATGGCGTCGCTGCTCGGCACCATCCATCACGTCGTCGTGAACCAAACTCGCCGCATGTACCAATTCAACAGCTGCGGCGATTGCAGCCAAGTCCCGCCGCTCTCGATGGCTGAGCTGTTGGCCGGCGACGGCCTGAGCCGTCATCAAGACCAGGGTTGGACGCAGGCGTTTGCCCCCCATGGCGGCCGCCGCACGACACAGTTGCTCCACTTCGCAATGTCGACTGGCCGTCGCATCTCTGAGCAACTTTTCAACCTGGGACAACTCCTCACCGACGCACTGGCGGACCTGCCCGGCCAGCTCTTGAGCGACTGCGGAAGCTGCCGTCGGAGGACCGGCGGTCTCGGAATGCGATGGCCGCACAGACAGGGAGGTTGGATTGGAATCGAGCATCGAAAGCCTGAATTATGGGCTGGTGTCGTGGTGGATGTGCAGCAATGAGTAAGCGTTGGTGGTGAAGTAGGTGATCCGCTGCGGTACTGCAGCGACGACTAGGACGAGCCTGGCTGGCGTTGGAAGTCGCCGCGCACTCCGCCGCTTTTGTTCAGCAATTGTACCTGCTCGATGGTAAGTTCGCGGTCGCTGGATTTGCACATATCGTAAATCGTCAAGGCGGCCAGACTGACTGCCACCATAGCCTCCATTTCAACCCCCGTGCGTGCTGTAGCGGCCGTTGTGACTTGGACCTGTAAACGCCGCTCGTCGAGCCAGTGGAACTGCACGTCGACGCTCTCCAGCGGCAGCGTATGGCACAAAGGGATGAGCTCATCGGTGCGCTTGGCCGCAGCGATGGCTGCCACACGCGCTACCTGCAGTACATCGCCTTTGCGAAGCGTGTTCGTGCGCACCGCTTGCGCGGTATCCGCACTCATCACGCACACCGCCTGGGCTGTCGCCTGGCGACGCGTGATGGCCTTATCTCCGACATCGACCATGTGAGCCCGCCCCTGAGGGTCAATATGCGACAGTCGACCCGCTTCATCGGTCTGGCCAGTCATACAACTCTGTGTCCAATAACGAGCTTCGGCTTGCTGAATTTAAAACGCACGGCTGCGAGGGCTAGGTTAGCCGCCCGAATGCAATTCGACCAGCGGTAGTAGACGATTGAGTGGGAGTTGGCCCTCCAACGAAAAAAGCCCACCTGCCACGAAGGGCGGGTGAGCTTGTTATCTTTTGACAGATGTCGGGGATTTTTCCGAATCGATCG
>CAKQWG010000181.1 GCA_934278005.1 uncultured Pirellulaceae bacterium
TCAGCTCGAACCAGCGCCGCCTGGGCGGTCGCTTCCTGCTCTACCGCTTGGCGAATCTCCTCGGGACGCGATCCGTTCTCCAGTCGGTCGAGCTGCGCTTGAGCTTGATCGTGGCGAGCCTGGACCAATCGCAAATCGTCCTCAAAGTAGGCTGCTTGTAGGGTGCCAATGTGCTGCCCGGCCGTCACAGCATCCCCTTCATCGACTGCTAGACTGTCGATCCGACCCCCGACCTTAAAGGCCAAGTTGACTTGCCGCACGTCGACATTGCCCAGCAGCAGAATATCATTGGGGACTTCGGCGTCAGTTGCGGCAAACCGATACGCCACCACTCCCACCGCCGCGGCGAGGATGACCAGCATCAGTAGTGAACGCAGCCTCAATGAACGCAGCCGAGATCGTGTTTTGGACTTGGGGATAGTCATCATTAACTTTTATCATAACATCCAGCTCGGACGGCTCGCGGCTCTAGCGACTGCGTTATTCAGTCGACCCGTACCAGCGCCTTGCCAATTTTGTCTTGTCCGCCGAACAGATCGATAAACGCCTCGGGCGCGTTTTCCAAACCTTCGGTGATGGTCTCCTCCCACTTGATTTTTCCATGCTCGATCCAGTCGGACATCTGCTTGTGAAATTCGGGCTGGACCTGCACGTGATCGAACACCAAAAAGCCCTCCATGCGCAGACGTTTGCCGATGATCTTGAATAAATTGTTCGGTCCGGGCTGTGGCTGCTCGTCGTTATAGCTCGAGATCATACCGCAACACACGATGCGACCAAAGTCATTCATATTATCGATCGCTCCCTGCAGGTGCTCGCCGCCGACATTGTCAAAGTACAGATCGATGCCGCCAGGACACAGCTCGGCAAGCTTGGCCGAGACATCATCCACTTCGTGATAGTTGAAAGCCTGATCCACTCCCGCTTGTTCCTTGAGCCACTGGATCTTAGCGGCTGACCCCGCGCTGCCGATCACTTGGCAATTTTTCAGCTTGGCGATCTGGCACACGATAGATCCCACGGCCCCCGACGCTGCCGATACAAATACCGTCTCGCCCGCTTGTAGTTTCCCAACTTCGTTCAGGCCCACATAAGCCGTTAAACCGGTCATCCCCAGCACGCCTAGATAATTCTGCAGATCGGTAGCTTTGGCGTCGACTCGCTGAACACCCTCGCCGCTAGAGATCCAAAGTTTGCGCCAACCTTGGTTGCCCAGTACGACGTCGCCAGTCGAGAACCTAGGATGTTTCGACTCAACTACTTTTCCGACGCAGCCACCCTCCATCGGCTTGCCGAGCTCAAAAGCCGCCACGTAGCTCTGTCCCTTGCGCATTCGACCGCGCATGTAGGGATCGACCGACAGCCACTCGTTTTGGACTAAAAACTCGCCTTCTCTGATAGCTGGCATGTCGAATTCCACCAATTCGAAATTCTCGGCGGTCGGCATTCCTGACGGATACGACCTTAGATGGAACTCTCGTTGACGTTTGGTACTACTGGTAGTCATAGTTTCAATCCCAATTGGTTAGAACAAGGTAATCCTGGTAGGCGCGTAACGAGCGCCAGGCCGCTACGGCAGCCCACGGCAGGTAGTCTGTCAGCAGGTATCCCGCCGGCCGCGCCCGGGGCCTCAATCACGGTAGATCACGGTAGACCGCGCGATTGAACCAATTGTGCAATGCCCGTGCCGTATCAAGGCTGCGTACGTTACGAGCCAACGAAGTGCAAGCTTAGGGAGATTCTGCGACGTCCAACGACTGAAGATCGGCCTGGGACAATTCCAGGCCTAAGGCCTGTTCAAACGCATCTACATGCTTGGTCTGAGTGGCGCTGACGATCGGGGCGCTCACCAGGGGGTTTAGCAGCACCCAAGCGATAGCCACTGCAGCGGGCTCAACTGCATGCCGCTGTGAGACTTTCTCCAAGGCGCGCAACAATGCTTGGCCGCGTGGACTGCTGACGTACTTCTCGACTCCGCCACCGCGCTGACTTTGGTCCAGATCTCCTGCACTTTTGTACTTACCGCTAAGAAAGCCGCTGGCCAGCGTATAGTAAGTGATCACCCCCAATTGATGCTGCTGCACCACAGAGGCGAACTCCTGTTCGAATTGCTGCCGGGAATACAAGTTGTACTCGGGTTGCAACACACTATAAGCCGGCAAACTCTGTTGCTGGCTAATGCTTAGCGACTTTTCGAGGCGAGCCACCGAGAAATTGGAAGCGCCAATGTGGCGAACTTTGCCGGACTCAATTAGTTTCTCGTAAGCTCGCAACGTCTCCTCGGGCTCCGTTCGCTCATCGTCAGAGTGCGAAAAGTACAGATCGATACAATCCGTCTGCAGGCGTCGCAGCGAGTCCTCGCAGGCCTGGGCAATGTAGCCGGCCGACAAATCCAGGTGACCTTGCCCCATGTCGTGACCGACCTTAGTTATCAGGGTGATCGAGTCGCGCTTGGAGCGGGCTGCCAACCAACTGCCAATAATCGATTCCGATTCGCCGCCGCTATTGCCAGTGGCCCATCGCGAGTACACATCAGCCGTATCGAAAGCTGTGAATCCACGCGAGACCAAGTCGTCCAACATGCGGTGAGAAGCGGCTTCATCAAGCGTCCACCCAAACACATTGCCACCAAATACAATGGGTGGAATCCGCAAATCTGTTGTACCCAGCTGTTTCAGTTGCATATGTAAACTCCCGTGTGTAATGAGTCAGGCTAAAACTGCTATCAGTCAATTATAGTGCTCTGGCTTCACTTATTTGCAGTTCTACTGACAAATTGCACCCCGCTGAAGTTCGATTCTAAGCAGACTGCTGGCTGGTCCACCGCGCTCGTTCTTAATCCGCCCTTAAATAAAATTCGAGCTGCGATTTCACCGCCGGCCATTCGCTGTGGACAATCGAGTAGACGCAGGTATCGCGCAGGGTGCCGTTGCGGTAAAGCTGGTGACTGCGCAGCACGCCATCCAGCTTGGCTCCCAGCCGCTCGATCGCACGACGGCTGGGACGATTATGGAAAGCTGTGCGAAACTCCACGGCGATGCACTGCAGATTTTCAAAGGCATGTTGTAGCAGCAGCAACTTGCACTGGGTATTTAGCGGAGTTCGCTGAACTCGACGGGCGTACCAAGTCGAGCCGATTTCTAGGCGTCGATGGCTAGCATCTATATTCATATATGTCGTCATGCCGACAGCCACGCCGGCCGCGTCGAGCACGGCGAAGGGGAGCATCGCCTGTTGCGACTGCAGATGCCGACGCCGCGCAATTTCCGCGGGCACCTCATCGGGCTGAGGTACAGAGGTGTACCATAATTTCCAAAGCTGGCCGTCGCCCGCAGCCTGCGCGAGCTCAAGCGCATGCGCCTGAGTCAAGGGCTCCAGCGTTGCATACTTGCCCGAGAGCGTCACTTCAGAAAGCCAACTATCCATGGTGAAAGACCTTTGCGGCGTCAAGCAGAGTAAGTGAGGAAGTAAATTAAAAATATGAAATTAAAAAAATTTGAAATTAAGTGAACTCTGAAAGTTGAAATTCCTCACCCCACTCCCGGTCAATTATAGACGCAGCGCTCACAGCCACGCTGCACGGAAACAAACTGCGCAATGCACCTGCTTGCTGGCTTAACTCTGCGGCGCTCTGCGTTAAGAAGCGAACGCAGAGGGCCGCAGCGGGGCCGTCCCCACGCTCCCCATTTACACTCGTCCACTCATGCAACGCGCAGCCTTATTTTCAACGCCGAGGCGCAGCAGGTCGCAGATGCACAGGCTGCGGCCAACGGCGGTGCACGGTAGAATTGCTACCAAACCAACTTTTCACTATGAAAGCAACATTGTATGAGTAGAACCCTCATCGCATGCACCGCGTGCGCTGTATTAACTGGCATTATGTTGCCGACCGGCGTGATGTTGCCAACTGGTGCGTTGACGCGTCTGTCCGCCAGCGAATTGCAGCCCATTGTACTAGATCAAGCGACGCGCGAGCGCTGTGTCACAATCCTGCGGCTTGGGATGCAAGGGGACGACTTTTGGCCGTCGATGCACGCTGCCGAGGGCCTCACGCTGGGCGGCCACGCTGCCGAAGTGCTCGAATTCCTCAAAGATCGACTGGCTCACGAGACCGACGATCAACGCCGCTGCGGGATCGCTCGCGAAATGGTGCGCGCGGGCGATCGCGCGCAAGCTCAGATCATGCTCGACATCCTGGCCAGCCCAGATCCGCACGGCCATGTCCACGCGGCCGAGAGCCTGTACAAAGTGATTGAAATCGGTGACGGCCGGACGCTCCGCCAGACGTTTAGCAGTACCGACAATATGCGACTAAAACTTATGACCGCCGGCGCGCTGGGACGCTGCGGCAGTCCAGCCGCGATGGCCTTCCTGCGCCAGTCGCTGAACCATGACGATCTGGACGTGATGCGAATTGCCGTGTGGATTCTGGGACGGATCGGCGACGAGACGGACATCCCTCAAATAAAAGCTCAACTGCCGCGCTGCGAGTATCCGCAACGCGATCCACTGCTGGCCGCATATGTCAACAATTCCCTGGCTGCGCTGGGTGACGCGGCGGGTCTAGCCGCATTGATGGAGAATCTCCACCACGCTGACCCCGAAGTCCGCACGTACTCAGCCACTTTCGCCGGTGACGCTTGGGCTACCGATGCGCGTGACGGGCTGATTCAACTGCTCGATGACCCACATGCGGACACTAGCTATCGCGCCGCGCAGTCGCTGCTCGTCCTCAGCGGTGCGCCACCTCAGCCAGCAAAAGCCGATGTGTCGAGCTTGGTATACGAAGCGTCGGCCGAGCATCCGCGCTATACCGAAGGTTCGATCTTGGCTCTAAACGACGGACGACTACTGTTTGCGGTTACTGAATTTATCGGCAGCGACAGCGACTTTGCCAAAGCGCACATCGTGGCTAGAGAATCGTTCGATGGCGGACGCTCGTGGGGCAAATCGCGAGTTCTGCAAGAGAATACAGGGGGGCTGAACGTGATGAGCGTCACCCTGCGGCGCATGCCCAGCGGCCAGATCGCGATGTTTTATCTGCAGAAGGAGAGCCTGCGCGAGCTCAAGGCGTACGTCAAATTCTCCAGCGACGAAGCCAGCAGTTTTGGCGAGCCGATCTTGGTCACTGAGCAACCCGGCTATCACGTCGTGAACAATGATCGCGTGGCACTGCTCTCCTCCGGGCGATTGTTGGTTCCGGCCGCGTCGACTTCCGATGTCCAGCAAGTCAATCACTTTACGTCACACTGCTTCATCTCGGACGACGCAGGGAGATCTTGGCGCGCGGGCGCGGGCGATGTGGACGCCGAAAAGCGCGGAGCTATGGAACCTGAAGTCATCGAGTTGACAGACGGGCGAATCATGATGTTGGTCCGCACCCAATTGGGTTACCCTGCCAAGGCGTACTCCCAGGACGGCGGCGAGACGTGGGGCGAGCTGACCAGCCTGGGCGTCCAAGGCCCCGAAGCCCCTACAACGCTGCGCAGAATTCCGGCTACCGGCGATCTGTTGCTGATTTGGAACAATACTTTTGTCAAAGGCGCCGGGCACGGCGGCCAGCGAACTCCGCTCACCGCGGCCCTGTCCACTGACGAGGGTCAATCATGGAGCGTGGTCCGCAATCTGGAAGAGGATCCTGAACGAACGTTCGCCTATACCAGTTTGACATTCGTCGGCGACCGCGCCGTAATGAGCTACTGGGACAATGTCGGTAGTCGCTATGCGTGCCGCTTTCGCTCCCTGCCCGTGAGCTGGTTCTACCAGCCTCGTTGATCGCCCAGTGTCGTTGAGTGCCGTCGCCTGCGCAGGCCGCGACTATCGATTTTGCTGGAGCGATGCGGTGCAATAAAGCCTTGCGCGCTGGGCCAAGTGCCCTGTGCAACTGCGGCCTGCTGCGGCTCGGCGTTAAGGGACGACTCAACAATAACTTCCCAGTTCGTTGGAGTGGAGTTTGGGAACAACGGTTAGAAAATGCTTGGTAAAAGATAGGGCGTCTTCCGGGGCTCGCAGTACCGACCCATTCCCATAAACGAATTCGGCAG
>CAKQWG010000182.1 GCA_934278005.1 uncultured Pirellulaceae bacterium
CTCCGCCTATAATTGGGGATTCGTAGCCCTCTTCGCACGTGAGCCCCCGAGACCACCACACTTTTTAATTACGAGTTCACATGTCAGACGCAGTTATGGATCAACCTCGAATCAACGGTCAGGTTGCCGCCACCTCGCCATCCGAAGTAGCAGCTCCACAAGCTAGCCAGTTCGACATCGTACAAATTCTGTGGCGTTGGAAATGGCTGCCAATTATCGGCTCATTCATTGGAGCCGCGCTCGGTTTTCTGTACTTCTCGCAGAAACCGGCCACCTATCAAGCTTACGCGCTGGTACAGGTGGTAAACAACATGCCCATGCCCACGCGGACCCAGTTCTTTGAACCGGCAGATAAGGGTATTACACGCGCCGATGAATCGATGGTGATTCGCAGCCAAGCTGTGTTGCTGCTGGCCGTGAAGAAGGGGGAACTGAATGCTCAAAAGGGGACCGACTTTGAGGGTCTTCCACCAGACGCGGTGGTTTCCTTGCTCAAAGACGAAAAGTCACCTCTGGTTATTGAACCGGCTGATAAAGACGATAATACAACGCTTATCCGTATTAGCTACATCGCTCAAAACCGCGAGTTTGCCAGCAAAGTCGTAACGGCGATTGTGGAGGGCTACAACGAATATCTAGAGAAAGAATTTAAAAACGTCGGCGACGAATTGAACCATCTTTTGACGGACGCGCGGGTTGCATTATCGGAAGATTTCCAGCGCCTGGCCGGCGAGCTGCAACAGTTCCAAAGAGATCATCCTGATGTAGTTTGGCAAGGCGAGGATACATCGGACCACTTTGCGGAAGCATATCGCAAGTTTGAAGAAAAACGCGTGGCCACTCGTCTGGAGCGTGAGATGCTTGAAACGGTTTTTAATCGCGCAAAGGCAGCCATCGATGCGGGCCGCGAACCAGAGCCGATCCTGCTGATGCTCGACACCGTGGGCAACAATTTCAGCACCCAAGAAAGTTGGTATACGCGGCAGGCAAAGCTTCCGGATGATCCAGAGTTTGAATACCAGTTGGATCTACTGTCGCACAAGATCGAGGTCGAACGACTCTTCCCGCTGAAAGTTAAAGAGAAAGTGCTGATGGAGAAGTGGGGCGAAGGGCACCCTTCGGTGTCGGCCATTCGCCAAGAGATCGAACTAACGACTAAACAGATTGAGAAGCAGCGCGAAAGCGAACGTATGCTCGACAACGAAATGCGGAGCATCAAAAAAGAGTCGGAAGAGAACAGCGGTAAGGCCCTGTCGATAGCTGAACGACTGACTACGCGTATGACTGCCTTAGCCGAACAGATCGCCGCATTCAAAGAACAAGAAGAAAACATTAGAATTCTTGGCGAAGAAAGTTTGGACCGCTCCAGAGATATCGGCAACCAATTGACCGAGTTCCGCATTAAAAACCAGGAGCTGGATGCGACTCGTGAACTGCTCGGAGGATACTCGGAGAAGATTAAGGACATGGATCTGATGCCCAAGGTTGGGCAGCGGACTTTAAAGAAGCTCGATATGCCGCCTATGGAGGCACCATTCTATGGCCCGACAGTGCCGAAGTACCTGCTAGGTGGTGCCGCTGTAGGCTTCATTCTACTCTCTGGCCTGGCTGTTCTTATGGACTTGGCGGACCGCAGCTATCGCAACCCGTCAGAAATCGCTGCCGATTTGAACGTTACCGTGCTGGGGCATATCCCGGTGATGGATATTTCCAAGGTCAAAAAGTCGGTCGAGGGAGTCGACCCGTCGGTCTGCTCCATCCACCATAGCAAGGGGCGGACTAGCGAAGCCTATCGCACAATCCGCACCGGCCTGTACTTTAGCAATCGCGGCAAAACGCTCAAAGTCATTCAGGTGACCAGCCCTGTCCCCGGCGATGGCAAATCCACGCTGGCCAGTAACTTGGCGGTCACTATGGCCCAGTCAGGCCGCCGCGTGCTGCTTATCGATGCCGACTTGCGCCGTCCTCGAGTTGCTAAGATCTTCGGTATCGACAGCGAAGTGGGCGTAGCCGCCGTGGTCAGTGGCAAGGCTGAAATCGATGACGCTATCATGGCCGGTCCGGTTCCCAACCTGTCGATTCTGCCAGGTGGCAAACGCCCAAGCAATCCTGCCGAAATCCTCAGCAGCGAACGCTTCAAGAACATGGTCGATATGCTGCGCGATAAGTTCGACCTGATCATAATCGACACGCCACCTCTGCTGGCCGTAAGCGATCCTGGTGCAGTCGCCGGCATCGTAGACGGCGTGGTGCTGACTATGCGTCTGCGCCGCAACGTGAAACCACTGGCCGCACGAGCCAAGTCGATTCTAGAAAGCGTCGGAGCCAACCTGCTAGGAGTCGTCATCAACGGCGTCTCCTCCGAAGCGGGCTATGGATACAACTACGACTACAACGATTATCGCTATGCGTATAAATACGGCAGCAACTATCGGTCGGGATACGGCTATCGCTACGGCTACGGCAATTACCGCTACGGCTACACCGAGGACAGCGATACTGCCGATGTCTCCACGTCACGCAAACAAGATGTCTGATACCGGTGGCTAGCAGTTGATTAGCAAACTACGGCGGTGCAATTGATTTGCACCGCCGTTTTTTATTTCGCTGGCGACCAAATTTTAATCGCCGCCGCTTGGGACGTTAGCCCAACTCGATCACTGGATTTTCTAACCCTGCATTCACTAACCAAAGACCGCTCCTAGAATTTCCGCCGGCTCGCCGCGTGCGCCGAGCGACGGAAGCGGTGCTGCGGAATGGATGTCGCATCCGATGGAGCCACGCCTGGGTCGCAGCCAGACAAAGGTTAGAAGATGCGTGGTTGGAAAATCTCCGCACGCCATGTGCCCGGTGGCGACCGGCTTTCGCGCCGCAGCATCGTGAGCTTCCTTCCTGCCGCCGCCGGATATGGACTGCGACCGCCCTGGGCGCCAGCACAGCTCGATCGCTGGATTTTCTAACCGTGCATCTTCTAACCGAAGACCGCTCCTACGATCTCCGCCGGCTCGCCGCGTGCGCCGAGCGACACCATCAGCCCGCACCCACCGGCAGTCGGACTCACTAATCCCTACAGTTCGTTATTTGCCGCAGCAGCTCTTTGCGTCAGCGTGGTTAGCACAGACGGAGACCACGCAGATTCGCTCTGATAACCCTTAGCCGCGCTGCGACCAATGCCACCCATCTTCGGCAGCACGTTGGCCGCCACAGCCAAGATCTCCTGGGTAAGCTGGGGAAACATATTTTGCAGAGCGATCGTAAGATTTAGTGGGCCGTGGATGAACACCTCACCACGTCCCTGTTGACAAGCTTCGATGATTTGCTCGGCTGCCGCCTCGGCGCTCATTGACATCACCGGAAGCGAATCGCCAATACTGAACAACGCATATTCGCGTCGGTGCTGAGACTTAAAATTCGCATTGCGTGGGCTGCCGGTTCGCATCATCCCCGGGCAAGCCGTAGTGACAAAAATGTTCTCCTGCTTGAGCTCTGCGCGCATGCCGTTGGATAGCCCTACCAGTGCGAACTTGCTGGCCGCATACGGCAACATATGCGGGATAGCTCGCTTGCCTCCCAGGGAGGCAATGTTGACGATCCTCCCCCAGCCTTGACGGCGCATGTGTGGCAAAACCTCGCGAGCTAAGTTCAATGCGCCCCAGCAGTTCGTGCTCATCGAATCCTCAAAGTCCTCCTGCGTGAGCGAGTCCAGTGGGCCTACGGTAATGATGCCTGCTACATTAAACAGCACGTCGACCCCGCCGAAATGAGCTGCGACGCGATCTATAAACGATTGCACTTGCTCTCCATCACGCACGTCACAGCTCAACGCAAGCACCTCGGCTCCACGACCACGCAACTCGGCCGCTGCAATGTTGACGGCTGCTTCATCGCGCGCACAAATTGCCAGCTTAGCACCTGCTTCGGCAAGTTGACGGGCGAGCACTAGACCAAGCCCACGCGAGCCGCCGGTGATTACCACCCTCTTGCCGCGCCAGTCAAAACGCCGTCCGTGGCGCACGATCAGCCGCGCCGCATGCAAGCCAAGATAGGCTGTCCCAGCCGCGATGGCGATTTTCTTAAGCGAGTTCATAAATTTACCTGCTGCAGAATCGTGAAAAAGCAACTTAGTATTGTCGACCATCTGCCAAGTCAGCAAAACCTGCGCCACTTCACTGCTGGATACCCTACTCCGAAAACGAACACTGCCCCATCCCTCTGCGGCACGCAACTTGTACTTCAGGCGTCCCGAATTCCGCGGGCCCTCCCGACCATGAGCCGACGTTGCTGCTTGGCCAGCAACCCAGGTTGTCGAGTTAAAGTCCCCGCAAGAGTTTTAGACTTCTAGCCGTAATCCAGATCCCAGGAGACCAATCATGCCGCAGTGGACAGACAAAGACGAACGCCAATACGACCACATCAAGGAGAGCGCACTGGAACGAGGCAAGGCCGAGGACGACGCTGAAGAAATTGCCGCGCGGACGGTCAACAAGCAGCGTCGGCACGAAGGCCGAACGCCTAATAAAACCACACAGGGGACCGGCAATCCTAACACCAGCTTGGAGGACAGGACCGTCGACGAGCTGCGCAATATCGCCGGTGAGCTATCGATCAGCGGCCGCAGCAAGATGAAGAAAGCGGAATTGATTCAAGCCATCAGAGACAAGCGCTCATAATTTCTCCATGGAGCGGGTCCGCGTGAGCGTTTGCAGAAAGCCCAATTTAGCCGAGTGGCACATCTGTTTACCCGGTCTTGATTAGACCGCTCTGCTCGATCATCGATCAGAGCGACCAAGCATGTTTGCCCACGGACGATTGCAATACGCGGCAGCGCTGCACTTGATCGCAACTTAATCTACAGCTCCCTCGAGCGCCGCGTCGGCTCAATCTTGCAGAGTTTTGCGGCGCTGTGACTTGGAAAGTATTTAGGACCGATGGTGTTTCAGCTTTGGCTCGCTAGTAACCAGCTGACATGCGACCGTTAGCAACAGAATGCTAGCCTGATTAGTCAACTGAATCACCCGGCTACGAGTCGCCGGTTAGGAAATTTCAGTGCGGCTCTCGCCACGCGATAGCAGACTTGCGTGACGCACTCATTAAGACCCAGAGGTGTGAAAGTAGCGCACACCTCCGACACACCGCTCGTGGCGTTGCTCATCGATGCGATGTCAGCCCTCAATAGATTTGCTCGGTGAGTGGCACGCGGCTTGCTGACGGTTCTGCATCATACTGGAAATCGCAGGCATCGTGCCGCTTCCAATTACACCCGCATGACGAATAGTGAGGACCACCATGGCCAAGATGAAGACTCTAGCCGATGCTTTCCACGACGAACTTCAAGACGTGTACAGTGCTGAGAAACAATTGCTCAAGGCGCTTCCTAAGATGGCGAAAAAGGCCAGCAGCGAAAAGTTGACCGCTGCATTCGAGAAGCACTTGGAGCAGACCAAGGCACAAGTTGAGCGCGTTGAGAAAGCCTTCGAAGAGACCGGTAAAGCCGCCAAAGCCAAGACCTGCGAAGCGATGAAGGGCTTGATCACCGAAGCCGAATCGACCATGGGCGAAGACGCCGACCCAGAGGTCATGGACGCGATCTTGATTGCCTTGGCGCAGAAGGTTGAGCATTACGAGATTGCGACTTACGGCACGCTTTGTACGTGGGCGGACAAGCTCGGATACACCAACGCCAAGCAACTTCTCGGCGAGAATCTAGACGAAGAAGAGAAGACCGACAAAGCGCTGACTAAGCTTAGCAAGACTGCCAACACGACCGCCATGGCGTAGTCGGCCCGTCCCCCACAAAGTCAAGTTGTTCGGAAGGTAGAGACTGGGCAGGTTCTCCAGCAGAACTTGCGCAGTCTCTTTGTGTTCCCATAGTCGCCGAACCGCTCCGACGGTTCGCCTAATTAAAATCCCGACCGGCGGAGCGGTCGGGCGACTACGCCGCCGGTTCACCCAATCAAGTCCCGATAGTCGCCGAACGACTCCGACGGTTCGCCCAATTAAAATTCCGACCGGC
>CAKQWG010000183.1 GCA_934278005.1 uncultured Pirellulaceae bacterium
GAAGCTGACGCCACGCATTGCAAGCTAGAAGCTTACGCCACGCGCGCAAGCTAGAAGCTTACGCCACTTAAGTAGCTACTTGTCAGCCAGCAGGGCTTTCACGGCGGCGACAAACTCGGCGTCATCGGGAGTGGTCTTGGGCGCAAAGCGCGCTACGGGCTGTCCCTCGCGATTGATCAAAAACTTCTCAAAATTCCATTTGATCTTCCCAGCTCCGGCAGGTTTCAGGTCGAGCTTGGTGAGTTGCTTGTACAGCTCGCACGCGCCATCACCGTTGACTTCGACCTTGTCAAACATATCGAAGGTGACACCGTAATTTTTGGTGCAGAATTCTGATATCTCTTTAGCTGATCCAGGCTCCTGCTTTCCAAATTGATTGCAGGGGAAACCCAGCACGACCAAGCCCTGATCCTTGTGCTTTTCGTAGAGCTCTTGCAAGCCGGCATACTGAGGCGTCAGACCGCACTCGCTGGCCGTGTTGACGATCAATACGACTTTGCCTTTGTACTTGGACAGGTCGACTTTCTCGCCGCCGAGCGATTTCATCGATCGATCTAGGGCTGAAGTCGTATCGACGTTGACTGGCTGCTTGTCGTCAGCTGTGGATTGCGACGGCAGACACGCGGCGCTGAGCAGGCTCAGCCCACCGGCCAGCACTGCTAGACGACAGACACCAAAAAGAGAATTAACGACGTGGCGCATGGCAAGACCTTTGTAAGGAATTCTGGGGAAGACTAGGGACATTATACCACCTGTCCGGATTAGTGCTCTACTGAGGTTTGCCCGAATGTGAGTTCAACTGCGGCTGGCCAGTGTAAGCAGGAATGGATCGATCAAAAGCTTCTAGTGGCTGGCGGAGATTCCTTGTTGTCACCACCGCCGAACAGTTTTTTAGGCAGTCCGAACAGGTCGAAATCCAGAGTGGGAAGTAGCCCCGGGAGCTGCGGTTCGGCTTGTACGGCCAACGGCTGCAGCTCCAGTTCGAAGGTGCCTACCAAAGCCAAACTGTTGGTTTGTTGTGTCAAATGAACGCGGCCGCCACGAAACCAATCGATCCATGGGGCAGAGTAGTCGGCTGGCGGCAGCGGCTTACCACGCGCATCGAACGTGGCCTGCGACCATGCGGTACTGGTCCACCATCCGTTTTGGCCGCCGGCCAGTGGTTCGAACTGGTAGGTGCCGCCCAGGGGGCACTGCAGACGCACATCGAGTAGCCGCTGTGCGACCGCCAAGCAGTCAGGCCCTGGGACACGCAGTTGTTGATGGATCGCGTCCAGGAGCCGCGCATTGCCCTGCGATGCCTTCCACGCCCGCGCATACCACTGCTGATTGATCCAAGTGGCCAGTTGCGATCCATTTAGATTGGCCACTTTGGCGCGGACCTGCGCTAAATCATCGGTCTGCATAACGCCCAACTGAGGGATGGCTTGAACCAAGATCGACCGATCGAAGGACATCAAACTGAACTGGCCATCCTGCCAGCGCCACAGGCCACCCAGCAGCCGCGTAAAGCCGGCCGCATCGGGGCGCCCCAGGCCAATCCCCAAAGGCAATTGCTCGATGATCCCCGGCTTCGGCCAGCCGCCGACATAAGCCGGTGCCGCCCGCAGAGCTTGGAGCGTTTTGATCAAGCCCTGCGTATCCTCCGGGGCGGGCGGGATCATATCCTTGACACCACCGAACAGATGGTAGTCGCTGGAAACAATGCCTAGCGTATTGCCGCCCCGCACGTGGGCTTGTAAAGAGGCTGCGTCATCGGCAGGCAACTTCAACTCTATCGGTGTTGGAGCTCCTAATTGTCGTGCGATCCAGCCATACTTCTGTGCTTCAAAGGGAGCTACATAAGCTTCCACGGCTACCTGTTCGGTGCGATTCCCGTCGGCGCGAAAGCGGCGCAATCCCAGCAGCAGCGGGTCCATGTGCCTCCACTGGTCTTGATAAAACCGGGCCGTGTTGGCGTACTGCTCGGCCTCGGCTTGGTTAACTGACTGCAAATCGACATCGGCAATCGGCAGGAAGCTGCCGCGGGCGCCGCGCAGAGAGTCGATCCAGCCATTATCAGTGCGGAGGGTTCGCGCGCCGTCGACTCGCTGGTCGAACCAAGGAGCGAGCAGGCCCTGAGCCTTGAGGCCGTCCAGGTCGCGACTCCCTTCTAAACCTTCACTGACGGCCACGGCCGTGGCGACTTCTGCAATCTCCAGGTGCGCGATGGCGGACAGGCGACGTCGCAATTCAATCTGATAGTGCGGGCTGACCAGCCGGTGGAAGAATTCGGGAGAGAGGTAGGCGAAGACCGAATAGTTATTGGCGTCAGGCATCCAGGAGCGAGCCCAGCGGAACGACGGTGTGTCCGCTAGCGCGGGTGCACCATCGGCGACTTCCAAGAATCGTTGCACCAAGGTCTGGCTGGTTGTGATGAAAATATAGTTTCCCTCGCTGACAAGGAACGAGCGAATGCGATTGTCCGGTGTGCTTAGCAACGCCACTTGGCGACCGGCGATAGTAACGTTGGCGAGTCGCGCGTCGGGGTTATTAGCTAGCGCGGCTTTGCGATCCGACTCCATCGAGCCACGCAGTAGCTGAGGATTACTGGCTAAAAAAAGGACGCCCAAGCTGGCTCCCTCCTTCATATATAAATCCGTTCCAATGATGGCCATGTCCTGCACCAATTTGTCACCAAACATCTTGGCGATTGAGGTCAGCTTGGTAGCCAGCATGCGCTCCATGCGTGCCGAAGCGTCGTAGTTGAATCCGCGCAGCAGTACCGACTGAGCGATGTCTCCTCCGTAACGCTCCGCCAACTCTTGGAACCAGACATAGTTGGAGAAACTGCCAAAGCGCAGGTAGAAGCATTCCGGCGGTACGTGCGTAGCTAGTGATTCGATAACCACGTCGGCCGGCACCGGGGGGAGCACGGTCGGCTGCCACAGCGGTTCGGCGGGAAGCGGCAGAGTTGGCGCAGCTGCTGGGGCGGGCGCGGTCAGTAGTTCGTCTAAAATCTCCTCCCGCAGCGGCTCGATCGCGGCCAGCAGCGCCAGGGTCTTCAGCGGCTGAGCGAGCTCGGGGGACTCGGCAGCTGGTTGCTTGGGCGGCTCAGTGAGCGGCCGGTCAACCGGCTCAGGGGACTGAGGCTGGAGTTCAACCGGCGGCAGTCCCAAGCGAGCTCCCAGAATGGCGACGAGTGTCTTATGAACCAACTTGGGGAATTCATCTTCGGCCAATGCCCGTCGGGCCGCTTGAGTGTAGGCCGTCCACCAGCCGCTGAGCAGCACCGCGTGGCTCATTCCGCCACCCGCCGCCGCAACGTCGTCGGCGGCCGCGGGGTCTATCCGCACCTGTTGGTCGATGTCGCCCGAGAGCCGCACGTCGATCGGCTCGCCGCCTCGAAACAACGCCCAAACGGTAATGCCAACCGGGACCTGGCGCTTCTCGGCCGGTCCGCGGACCACGTTGCGCAGGCGATCGATCAATCCGCCACGCCGCCCAATGGCAGGCACCGCCGGCGCGGGCTGGGCTATTTCGACTTCCACCGTCCGGATCTCCAATGCCGGATAAAAAAGACGCCCACTGCTATCGCTGACTAGGACACGTGGTGGCTGGCTACTTGAGCCGGGCGGCAAGGGCAACTCAAGCCGCAGTACACCGAACGGTTCAGCCGCCATGGCAATTGGCGGCAGCGGACGGGCCGCAGCGCCCGGCGGGGCGCCACGAGGAGGTTCCTGTCCATAGACAGTCGCGATGCCGCTGGCTCCTAGCAAACACAAGGCTGCCAGCAGTCCAGCACGTTCGGAAATAAAAGTGGGGATAAATAGCGGCGACAACATCGGAAACGTTTTCATAAGAGTAAACGGTGGACGCTACTCATGGTACGGCCCGCCGCACCGGCAAACAAGCCGCGCTGGCTGGAGCGCAGCCTGCCAATAGCAAAGAATACCGACGCCGAGCGGTCGCCGTCGGGCTAACCACAGGGCTCAAGGCCTACGCCTTTGTCCCCCATCCGGATCGATTTTATGAGAGGCAGTTCTGAGAGGGACTCGCCATGACGACCCATGGCCGAGCTACTTTACTGATCTTCCAGCCAATAATGGATCACCGGTCCCGCCCGGGCTGGGCGGCGATCGCCTTCCCGTCGGTTGACAAGATCTGTGTGTTGGTCAACGAGTTACCAAAGCGCTGGAAATCCTCAAAGGTCCACACCACGCGTTTATCGCGCGTGATTTCGATGACCTGCGGTTGACCTTCGCCCGCGTGGCAATTGCCAAACACAATGTTGCCGTTGGGCAGATGCTGAACGGTGGTGATCCAGGCTAAGGTGATGTTCGGCAGATCCGACGGTTGCAACTGCCAGACAATCTCCTTGTCAGGCGTGACCTCCAGTATGCGATGTCCGTTGCCAGTGGTCAGCAGCGTATTGCCATTTTCCAATCGCAAGGCAGCGAAACACTGATTTCCGAATGCTTCTGGTCCGTGGCCATCAGCGGGCTGTTGGCCAAACATAGGGACGCTGTATTCCCACACAACTTCGCCATCCGGTGAGTACTCGCGCACTAGGCCGTCTGCTTCATGGCATACCAGCAAATTGCCCTTGGGCAATTGTCGAACCAGACGCGTGTCGCGGTGCGGATGGGAGCTGGCAACGGACAACTGCACCTGATGCACGATCTTGCCCGACGCGTCGACTTCAATCACCCGCGGAATACCACTTTCGGCGATCATCGTATGACCATTGTCCAGTCGCTGAAATGCATGGACTTCCACCGTGCGTCCCGCGTTGCCCGCCGACTTGGCGGCATCGTATAGCCAAACTTGCTTGTTGGTCTGTGGATCGATTTCTACGATCGTCGTCCAATTGGTTTGCAGCAGCACATGGCCGTTGTCGAGCATGTGCAGATCGTGAAGTGGGCCGATCTTCATCTCCCACTGGGTAGCTCCCGTTTCGTCGATAATCGCAATCCGCTCGCGTGAAGAATCGGCCGTCAGCAAACGATGCGCGGGCCCGGCGGCGCCGGCCACGCCGATCGCAAGGCTGCTCAGCAGACAAGAGGTGAGGCCGCGGATGACGAGTGCAGCTAAGTGGACTTGCAGTTGTGAACGCATGGTGGGATTCCTGGGATAAATAAACGAGCAAAGTGCAGCGTTGGCTTGCAAAGATCTTAGTTGCCGACTGATTGTGCTGAAACCCGAAAGATGTTGCTGAAAGCGTCTCTGCTGTGGGGCGAGCGGATCAGGAGGAGCGCCTTTCAAACAAGACGTTCACTCAACAGATGTCGTCCTCATCAAAGATTTGTGCAAATTCGTTCGGCTTTCGGAAACTCAGGTCGCCCCGCCAGCGTTTATATAATAGGTAGCGGCGGCACGAACCTTTTCTGTTGGGAGTACATGATGGTAATCGGTAACAAAATCCAGCGAGCGTTAGCTAGCGTCTGCGTCTGCGTCTGCCTCTGGGCCTGTCTGGGCCTGGCTTCAAGTGTAACACAAGCCAAAGAGGGCGGGGGGAAGCAGATTCGCTTGGATGTGGGGCTGGCCCATCCGACCATGCATATCGGCGAACACGGCAAGGCCGAGAACCATTTGCGCATCGCGTTAACCGGCTTTGAACTGCCGACGGATAAGGATCGCATGCCGGTTAATGTGGCTTTGGTAATCGACAAATCGGGTTCGATGCAGGGACAGAAGATCGAGCAAGCTCGTCGAGCCGCGGCGGCGGCCATCGATCGCTTGCACGCAGATGATATCGTCTCCATCGTGACCTATGACTCAGAGGTTGCTGTCGTGCTTCCCGCCACCAAGGCTACCGACCGCGAGGGGATCAAGCGTCGCATCGGTGAAATTCAAGCCGGTGGCAATACAGCCCTGTTTGCCGGGGTCAGCAAGGGTGCCGAGGAGCTCAAAAAATTCTTGGATGACAAACACGTCAATCGCGTCATACTGTTGTCCGATGGATTGGCCAATGTGGGGCCTGCCACGCCGGCCGAACTGGAGGACCTGGGC
>CAKQWG010000184.1 GCA_934278005.1 uncultured Pirellulaceae bacterium
GTTGACGGATCCGGGGGCAAACGATGTTCTTCTCGCACGGGCGCGACCAGCAGCATGTACGGACTCTCGCCCTCGAGATCGAAGTAATCGGACGCCCGCTCTTTGAGGACAGCCGGCAATAGTGTTCGGCACTAGTTTCGCTTGCAGGAGTGCGGAAATATTTTTTGACTTTCGCAACGATTGGTACGCCATTTGCGCCATACCGCAACGACTTCATCCGACTGCCAATTTGGGAAGCGTTGCGTACTGTGGCCAATAAAAAAAAAGAGCCAATAAGAATTTCGGACCTCCAAGGCTTCAAATATTTCAAGCTGATCGAAGAGTTCCTGCCCCGACTGAGCAACGTCGGGGCTGAGAGAGACAAGGCGGGCAACCGAGAATTGCATTGCGATAGCTACGTCGCTTTGCTCCTACTGTATTTCTTCAACCCAGCGATCACTAGCTTGCGAGCTCTGCAGCAAGCTTCTGAATTGGAAAAAACACAGAAGCTACTCGGCGTCAAACGGGCTTCCCTCGGGGCGCTCAGTGAAGCAGGGTCAATCTTTGACCCCGAAATTGCTGCGCAAATCATGAGGGAACTTGCCAGCAAGGCAATGCCTTTACTGCCCCAGAGCGAGGCTAATGCGCTCAAAAACCTGACCGCTGTTGACGGAAGTTACTTCAATTCCATTGCCAAAACCGCATGGGCCCTGTGGAGCCCAGATCAGCCTGCGGCCAAGTTACACCTGCATTTCTCCGTCTTCGACGGCGTGCCACGCCGAGCCCTGGTCACACCTGGGAAATGCTCAGAGCCGGACGCACTGCGCAAGACGCTTGAACCAGGACGACTGTATGTCACCGATCGTGGCTACCAAGATTACGGACTGTTTCGTGCTATCTTAGATGCTGGGTCCTGCTTCATCTCGCGAGTCAAGGACAATATCGCTTATCGGCTACTTCAAGATCTAGAGATTAACGACGAGGCAAAAAAGGCTGGGGTTGTCCGAGACATGCTGGTCTCGCGCATTGGAAGCGATCATCACAAGGACGAGGTCAAGCAGACATTGCGGATCGTGGTGGTCAGCATTACCAATAGTCAAGGCGAACCGATTGAACTATGGCTGACAACCAATCTGCTGGATCTTCCAGCAGAAACGATCGCCTTAGGGTACCAATACCGCTGGACAATCGAACTGTTTTTCCGCTGGTTCAAACAAATTCTGGGAGCACGCCACCTGATCTCCACCAAAGAGAACGGGATCACGATGCAGTTGTATGTGGGACTGATCGCCAGTCTGTTGGTGGTGCTGTGGACGGGGCTCAAGGCGAACAAGCGGACTTGGGAAATGATTCAGTACTACTTCATGGGCTGGGCCACCCGAGAGGAGCTTGAGAAGCACATCGCTAAGCAACTTCTAAAGCAGGCAGCCGCAGCTGCCAAAAAAACAAAATAAGCAATTCTCTAGGGGCACGTATCGACCATGCGGACGCTTGTGCGACTGCATGCGCTGATGTCAAGCTGCACAACAGCTACCTCTCCCCCACAGGCCCCCAAACCCACGCCACCTGCACTCACCAACCGTTGCTGACGGCAAACTGCACGCCAGCAAGAAAAACGTCCATGGCCGCAAAAATAGTGCCGAACACTATTGCCCCAACCCCCTCTCCACTCACCCCCCAACCCCCTCTCCCCGAGTACAGGGCGAGGGGGAGACCGCTTCACAGGTAAGCGCTCCGCTGAGACGGCCTCTACCCCAACACTGCCGAGTACAGGGCGAGGGGGAGACCGCTTCACAGGTAAGCGCTCCGGTGATGCCGCCTCTCTCCAAGTACAGTCGCGTACTCTCTCCAAGTACAGTCGCGTACCGGGTGAAGGGCGTAAGACCGCTTTAAAGACTGAACGCGTTCACTCCACAACTTGCAGATCGAAATCGCTACTGTTGCCGCGGAGCTCCGGTGCGTACATGCCTTGAATAACGCTCGGCAGTGCGGTAAACGTGCCGGGCGCTTCGCTACGCAGTTGGTAGCGAATCGAATACTTGCCGCGCGGCAGCCAGCGAATGCACAGGCCGACGTGCTGATCGCGCAGTTCGCGATAGATGCTCAGACCCGAGCTGTAGAAGTAGCCGCTTTGTGTCTCGACTGTCTCCAGGCCCGCCGCCTTAGCGTCCTCAATTACTAGATACTCGTAATCGTTCTTGCTTTCAACCAGCAATTCCACTTCGACCAACTCTCCCGAAGGCAGTGGCTGTAGGTCTTCCAGCAATGTGCGAGTGAATCCGGCCTGCTGGGTATCGATGACGTTTGCCTGAGCGCCAGGCAACTGCAGCGATTTGGCGGTCGGTTTCAAGTGGTAATAGCGGCGCTCGATCTTAACCTCCAAACCGGCTGGCGCGATCTCTTCTTCCAGCGTGAAGTTAGTGGCATACGCATTCCAGTACAGATTCCCTTTGCCTGCGCGGCGGATCTCCAAGGTTTGCTCGCCAGCCGGCACGGCGGTGCCGTGGATCTCGATGGTGTTGTTCACATCAAACAAATTCTCGGGCGTAAATTCGACGCTGCCCAAACGCTTGCCCGATAGAAACACCTCGACGCGCATCTTAGGCTGCAGCTCATCGGTGACCGCGATGTAGTCCGCGAAAGCTTCGACAACTAGAGCGGTGTCGCGCGTGCTATTCCAATAGGTCGCATGCTTACGGTTGTTCAGCAAATATTTCACAACGCGTGGGGCGGTCTGTCCGCCCGAGTCGACGGCCGACAAGAGCTTTAAGTACATCGCGTTGGTTTCAATCTCACTACCGTACCAGTACCACCACGACGCTTGGCCGCGCAGGTAAGCCGTTTCGTTCTCAGCGTCCTCAACCAGGAACTGCTCAAGATTGCGGCGCAGCATCTGCGTCTGTTCGGCGTCACCGATTTGATGTGTGGCCAGAGCCAACAGCACCTTGCCATAGTTGCTCAGATGCTCGCGTTGCGCATACAAGATGTTTTGCATTGCAGGCTGGGGCTTGTCAGCCAAAACCAGGACCTGGAAGACCAATGCATCGATATTATTGGGATGTTCCTTGAAGGGTGTTACCTTGCCATCGGCGTTCTGTAGCTTCTGCAATTCACCTTGCTGGTACTGTTCCAACCAGGCGAGGCCACGCTGCAGAACATCGGGGACGATGGGCACCTCGTTCTGTTGCGCGATCAACAAACCGCGGACGACGGTCGCGGTCATGTGCGCGCTGCTCGTTTCTTGAAGGCCACTAAACCAGCCCCAGCCGCCGTCTGCATTCTGCATGTTGGTCAGATGTGCGATTCCCTCTTGCACCATCTCGGCGACCAGTTCTTCATCGAACACGGCCTCGTGATCAAATCGCTTCCAACGCTTGCGGCGCTCGGCCGCATCGCCCAGCTCCTGCGCATTGAGGTTATTGCGTTTTTCTTTCAGTTTGCCCAGATCGATGTCCATGCGCTGCAGCACGCGTTGCGTTATCACGCTCGGCAAAAAGCGATTGAGAGTCTGCTCAGTGCAGCCGTATGGATACTCGGCTAAGTACGGCAGAGCGTCAATCATTGCGGCGGCCAGCGAGGGGCTTACTCTGACAACCAATTTGGACTGTTCAATCCGTCGCTGCTCAGGAATGTTCAACTTGGCTGTCGAACTCGCCTGACCGTCGCGCACGGTCCCCGCCAGAGCCTCCATCTTCACGATCCCGTTTACGATAACGGGGAATTTAAGCTGCATCGCATCCGAGGCATCATCGGTAACGGCAATGGCGCGGACGGTCACGTTGCCTTCGCCGATCGCGCGGCACCGCCAATCGACGCGTGCCTGTTGATGTGGTTCGATCTCGACGATCTGTTCGGCGTCTGCCGCATCGATCAGATCGAGCTGCGTTTGGCCGTCAATCTCCAACGATACTTTCACGCGGCGGCGACCCGCCAAGTCGTTATGCACGTTGGCTGAGATGACTACTTCGTCGCGTTCCACCAGGAAACGAGGAGTCTGCAAGCGCAGCAAGAGCGGTTTGCGAGTTACAGCCGTGGTGGTATCGCTACCCACGCGAGTGCCCGCGGCTACGGCCCACGAGCGAACTTGCCAACTGGTGAGATTCTCTGGCATTTTA
Source organism: uncultured Pirellulaceae bacterium (assembly GCA_934278005.1). Lineage (GTDB taxonomy): Bacteria > Planctomycetota > Planctomycetia > Pirellulales > Pirellulaceae > Aureliella. Next base: position 4,095 of record CAKQWG010000184.1, read on the forward strand.
AAAGTAGCCTTAGCCACGCCAGAAGCATCGGTGGTCAGGCTGGCCAGCCACAGTGCCGAATCGGCGAAGTCCTTGCGGACCGCTACTGCAGGTGCACCCGTGGCATCGCCTTGAGCGCTCGGAGCGCCTCCGGCGACCGATAGCGCCTTCTGCATACCGCCTCGAGCGAGCATGCCGGCATCCATCGCTTCCATAGCACCGCCAGCCATGCTCATGGGCGCATTCATGGCACCTCCCATGCCTCCCATGCCTCCCATGGCTCCCATGGCTCCTCCGCCGCGGTTGAAGAACTGCGAATTCTGAGACTGGGCTAGATTCTGGTTGCCGTCATCGTCGCGGTCCTCAATCGCGTCCAGGTCATCTGCCAGCGAGCTGCCAAAGATACCCAACGGTTGATACTGCGGTTGCTCCTCGACTTGAATCGGATAATGAACCGTGTCGAGGTTAGTTGAGCGCTGCGGTTGATGGGTGCGCTGCCATTTCCAGAAGAATTCGCGGATGTCTGGCGGTAGCACGTCGCTAGCTAGTGCATCCAGCGCGCGGTCATACGCCGCGATGACACAGGATCCGACGACGGGTTTGCCGGCGGGGTCGGTGACCTTGATCTCCACTGCGCATTCTTCGCCGGGCAGGTACTCCTCTTTGTCCAGGACGAGTTTCACGTCAAGCACGCGCTCGCTCGGAGGCACGACGATTTGGCGCACCTGCTGATGGTATTTCCCTTCGAACACAGTGGCCGCTTCGACAAAGAAATTGGGTTGATCGGCCTCTGTTACCGGGATATCGATCACCGCTGATTTTCCGTCGAGTTCAATCCACTGCGGCGATCCGTATCCCGCCTGCTCGGGTCTTACGAACACCGCCACGCGAGCGCCGGCATAGTTGGAAGCAATTTTCAGCTTAACCGTATCGCCGGGCGCGTAGTGTTGTTTGTCGGGGATCAGTTCCAATGCGTTGTAGCGATAGTCATCGGCATCGCTGTCAGGGCCGCGGACGGTGAAGATGTAGCCGCCTTCGATCTCGTGGCCAGCATCATCCTTCAGTAGCAGACGCACGCGGTACTGGCCGGCTGCATCGGCTTGCATCTCCTGTACCAGCTCTCCGTTTGTGTCGGTCGTGCCTTCGAAGCTGGCGACTAACTGCTCATGGGGCCGCTGCTGATCGTCGTAGCTGATCTTCAGCAAGTCGATGGTCCCGCTGCCGGTGACAGGGGTGTCATCCAGGCGCCGCGCTTGGAAATGCGCATTGATGCGCTGGCCTACGTTGTAGTAACCACGATCGACCCAAGCATACACTTTAAACGGCGCTTGCGCGGCGATGACCGAACCGCTGGCTGTGATCGTGCGTCGGGACGCGTCGCGGACTTCGACGGAAATCGAGTACTTATGATCTTCGTCGCCGTAGATCGCCTTGGCCAGCGCTGTATCGATCGACAGCTTGGCCATCCCCGTAGAATCGAGTTGTACTTGCTGCTCGAGCACCAACTCAGGCGGCTCATGTCCCCAGGTCGGCCCCCATGGCGGAGTCGGCGCAATGCACCCCGACCAGCCGCGCCAGTTCGGATACCACCAATAATCCTCGGCGAACCACCAATACCCAGGGCCGTAGCACCAGTCGTAGGGCGCCCAGGGATAGAAGCTTTCGCGGACCGTACTGCGCTCGACCTTGACGTTGACTTCGGCTTCGGTTACGGGCGTTCCGAAGTAGTATTTAGCCTCGATGCGAGCTTCGATCATGTCGCCCAGGGCGACCGGCTTCTCGGGAGCGAGGATCTTAACTTCGAATTCCGGCTTGCGGTACTCCTCGACTCGCACGGCCAAGTTTGTATTGGCATAGTCGCTCGGCGGATTGGCGA
>CAKQWG010000185.1 GCA_934278005.1 uncultured Pirellulaceae bacterium
TAACAGATCAAGGCGGTTAATAGATCAAGGCTGTCAACAGATCAAGGCTGTTAATAGATGCAGGCTGTTAATAGCTGTAGGTCGCTAACAAGCTCCGTGCCGCAACTGCCCGGAGCTCGCTCGCGGTTCGATCACCAATCTTCGCGTTAAGGTTTCATAACCCTAAGCGGCAGGCACTTCCAAATCGATACTATTAGCACCTTTTTCGACCTTTTCCTTCATTGGTGAACTAGCCTCGCTGCGGTACTTCTTCGGCACCGTGAGCAGCAGTTCATCGTTGGCAGAGATCGGTTCCGTGGCGTCGACCAGCTTCTCGAAGTAGACCGTATATTCGGCAACATGCAGCGGTTGATCTAGTTTGTAGCTGCCGTCGGCCGCGGTCGTAGCGCTGGCTCCCTGGCCAATCATTGAATTGATGAACTGCACACGGACGGGCTCGTTGGGAGCCGCTCCGCCGATCGTTAGCTTGCCGCTAACAGTACCCGTCGGCGGACCGCTCTCACCACAGCCAACAAGGACTAAGAGTGCCAGCGACAGAATGGCTTTATTGGTCAACGATTGCATTCCTTGAGTTTAAGTGTGAATGAGCCGAGCAAGTGAATTGGCCGGCAGAGTTCCGCGGCTGAAGCTTATTCCAAGCCGGCTACTTGTCCGTCGTTGCGAATGGCCAGAGCTTTAAAGTTCTGGAAGTCGATCGAATTCGAAATGAAGTGGATACTGCCATCAGCCATGGCGACTTGAATGCCTCCGGTATGGAACGAATTCACGGTCGTGTTGTTGCGATAGGGAACGCGGTTGCCGGCGTCGTCGATCTGCGAATTGGGAGGCTGGCGAATGCAGGTCGTGCCAGTCTGCCAGTGATCCGTACAGGTGGCATCCGAAATCTTGGAATTGTTTCGCGCTCCACTCCAGCCACCGTAATAGTTCGATGTCAAGTCGGTCTTGCGAACTTGTCCCGACTGCTCAGCGATAATGATGGTGTTAGAAGTTCCATCGCTAATGGCGCCGATGGTCTTGGAATCGTTGGCAGTCAGAATGCCTTGGTCGCAGCTCCAACCCTGCCCGCAATCGCGATACCCGGCTTGAGTCCAAGCAAATGAAGGTGCAGCGCCTTGGATGCCCACATAATGAATCCCCATCGCGTTACCTTGGTTATTAAACGAACCGGTACCGCCCGTGTTGGTTGTATAGGTCTGTGGGAAGAGTTCCAGAGCACTCGATGGACAGCGATAAGCAGGGAACACGTAGCCGCTGAGGACTTGGTTGCCGCCCATGAAAGCGGCGGCAGCGGTGTTGCCTGCACCAAAGCTACCTGCAAAGTTGAGGCTATTGTAGAGACTGGTTTACTCCAGGTAAGGCAGAATGCTCACGCGCCAGTTCGTGCCGTCCTTGATACCCGCCGACGCCCACGTGGCACCGCCACGCGTGCCGTATGGAAAACGCCGAAAAGCATCGTGGTAGGTGTGCATGGCCAAGCCAATCTGCTTGAGATTGTTGCTGCATTGCATCCGCCGCGCCGCTTCGCGCGCCGCCTGCACGGCCGGAAGCAACAGGCCGACTAATATGCCAATGATCGCAATTACAACTAGTAATTCGACTAGAGTAAAAGCACGCTTAATATGAGACACGTCAGAAATCCTATAGAGACTGGGCGCACAGGAACTACTAATACTGCTTGGCTGTGATCGAGATAACTTGCAGGCAGAAGGCCGATGCGCAGGCTAATTGGGTGGTAGATAGTGGACCATATAAGTACCATTTGAAAAAGTGGCGATCACGCGGCTTATTCTAATTGCGTGGGCTGGGGGTGGCAAGGTGCCTGGGTGGTTAGCCTAGAATGGATGCATTGCCGGTCGCAGCCAACGAGCTAGCGGCTGAGCCGCAAAACCACTCCAAACCGAGGTCGATAAATAAATGTACGGATTGAAACAACGCATTCTGCGGAGGATAAATAACCAGTTAAGCTTTGGGGCCTCAGACCGCCCTGCGAGTCGGTCGCTGGCCTGCGCCTTGGTACTCATGCTGGCTGCGCCGGCGACAATCATGTTGGCTGCGCCCGCGGCACTCGCTGCCGATTGGTCCGTACCGCTAGCTGGCAACGTGTTCCGCTCCCAGCCCCAAGTCTGTCGGGGAGCACTTGGCCAGCAGGGCTTGCGATGGAATAAGGCCAACGAGGTCTACTCGGTCTTCTTTCATGTCGACCGACCCGGCGAAATCTCACTAGCCCTGGAGGGCCGAGCTGAACTGGCCGATATGCGTATCGAAGCTAAGGTCAATTCTAAGCAGTTCAAAGCGTTGTTGCAGGATGAAGCGCCGCTCGCCTATCCGCTGGGTAGCGTGCAAATTGCACACGCGGGATATGTGCGCGTCGACTTGCGATGCAACGAGCCGTCTAGCGCGGCGGCGATGGCTGAAGTCAGCCAACTGTTAGTCGCTTCGTCGGTCGACGGTCTGGTGCTCGACTTTGTGAAGAGCAACGACGGCAATATGTTCTATTGGGGACGCCGCGGGCCATCGGTCCATCTGGCCTATCAGACGCCGCCTAACACCGAATTGACGTATGCCTACAGCGAGATCACCGTGCCCGAGGGACAGGATCAAAAAGGGGCCTACTTCATGGCCAACGGTTTTGGCGAGGGCTATTTTGGTTTTCAAGTCAACAGCGACACCGAGCGCCGCGTGCTGTTCTCCGTGTGGAGCCCCTTCCGCACCGACAATCCGGCTGAGATCCCGGCCGAAGATCGCGTGGTCACGCTGGCCAAAGGAGCCAACGTGCATGCACAAGATTTCGGCAACGAAGGTTCGGGAGGCCAAAGCTACTGGATCTATCCCTGGAAAGCCGGAGTTACTTATGGTTTTTTGACCGAAGTCAAACCCGATGGACAAGGCAGCACGCAGTACACATCCTGGTTTGGCGAGAAGCAGTCCGACGGCAAACACGTCGACCAGTGGCAGTTGATCGCCAGCTTCCGCCGCCCCAAAACCGAGCGGCACTTGAGTGGCTTCCATGCATTCCTAGAGAATTTCATACCCGAGCTCGGTCACTTGGAGCGGTCTGCCGAGTATGGCAATCAGTGGGTGTGCGACGTCGATGGCAATTGGCACGAGGTCACGCGCGCGAAACTCACCGGCGACAATACGGCGCGCGGCCGCAGTCGACTCGACTACGCCGGCGGGGCCGATGCCGATCATTTCTTCCTGCGGCACTGCGGCTTCTTCGATGAAACCACTCCGCTCGATCAGTTCTTCGAACGGGATGCGAGCCCCGCCGACCGCCCCGAAGTCGTCTTTGCAGATTTGCCGCGGCAGTGAGTTGATCGCCAGCAGTGGGAGCGGGGTTGGGTGTTGCCGCAAGAGAACGCAAAGATCGCGACAGATGCAACTGAGAGAAAAAGTGCGGATTTAGCGTTTCAAAACTCACAGCTAGCCAGGCGCAGGGAGCCGCTTCACCCTTTCCACCATCGTTTGCTTTTAGGTGCTCTATGTGCTCTTGCGTGGCCCAGCTCATCAGCATTTAGCCTGGCCACGCTACTTCCTAGCCTAGCCACGCTAACTGCTGAGAATTGGTGCTAACCGATTTATCTTGCGTTTTTCCTCCACTGCCGTGTCAGTCTCGCTTCTGACGCGTGTTTAATACTGGTGAAGGAGACGCTTTGATGGCCGATATGCCCGACACGCAAGATAGTTTGATTGCGCAGCTTCAAGACGCCAGCAATGCTGCGGCTTGGGCTAATGCAGGTGCCCGGCAACGCAGGCGCAGGCAGGAGTGGGCTGTGTTTGTCGATGTGGCCGTGCACTAGAGATGCGACAGCCATGAGAGAGGGTGTAGCTGAGCGAGGTCGACTCGCGTGTGAGTGCGGTTTGTAGCGTGCGCAGGTGCCGTCGCCTGCGCAGACCGCGACTGAGGGTTGGTTAGCGCTGCGGTGTGTTAGAGACTTGCGCGTTGATCAAGTCGCTCGGTGCATCGCGGTCTGCTACGGCTCGGCGTTAAACGATTTGTGTATGTAGCACGCATATTACTAGTTGCATCGCGGTCTGCTACGGCTCGACGTTCAACGATTTTGTACAAAAAGGACCACTCCATGCGAAAACGTATTTATGTCACTCACATGGCGCTCACGCTGTACATGCTCAGTTCGCTATCCGTGATGGGGCAGATGGGACAGTTGGGGCAAGGGCGACAACTGCAGCTCATCAATCCAGACGGTAGTGCCGCTGCCGATAGCGTGGCGGTAGGAGTTATAGCACCAGGAGTTTACTTAAACGAACAGCTCGCGATGCCGAGTGTCGATGCGAATGGCAATGTTTCAATACCATCAGATGACCGCCAGCTAGTCCCACTGACCGCTGACGAACGTGGCATACATTCGATACCTGCCGATGCGAAAGCGGTGGTAGCTCAGAACCAGCACGGATTCGCCTTCGTTCCACCCGGTGCGCTGACTGGCAAAGCCAAGCTGCGCCCGTGGGCAAAACTTAAGATAGACACAGCGACTGTCCCCGAACAAGTGCGCAGTAAATATCAATTGCACGTTCTGTGGAGAAATGATTTTGCCGGCCATATTCCCAGCGGAGTCCTACAGAATATGCGTCCAGGCGAAGATCCGTTTGGCGGTTCCCCGAGAGTCGATCCGTTTGGCAGTCCACCGGCCACGCTGCCCGATTGGCGTTTTCACAACTACGCTACACTGTTTCAGCAAGCCGATATCGTGGATCAAACAATCGCTGTGCCGCCAGGAGAGGTTACGATTGTCTTGACCGGTCTAAGTTCCGATTTAGGTTTTGAATCGGATGCGTCTCCTTCGATGCTGTCGGTGACTTTGGGAATTGTGCGCACCGTGAGCAATCAGACGGCTGATTTTGCATTGCCAACATTCGGCTCCGCGCAAGGTCGATTGGTTGGTAACGTAAACCTTCCCAACTGGGGCCGAGCCAGCGATCAAGCAACCCGCATTATCGCCACGCCTGTTCGCGCTGCCGACGTTCCGCCTCCACGGGATCTGGGCCATTTGCTGGCAGGCATGGCAGGTTCGCAGGATTCCCGTAGCGACCCATTCGCTGCCCCAAGCGTAGCTCAACATGACAAGATCGCAGACATCTATGCTCGCCACTTCGCCTCGGTCGAGGGAACTATAATGCGCACTAGCGGCATTGGAATCGCGGTAGCTGCGACTGACGAACAGGGGGAGTTCACGTTCGATGCATTGCCGATCGGCGAGTACGAACTGCGCATGATGTCCATGGATACAATGCAGGAAAGTCCCACCGACTACGAGTCGGCTCAGGGGCTCACTGCTGTCGAAAGCGACTCGCCCGATGGACTGAGATTCGTCATCAAAGCCAACGAGCTAACTGAGCTAGGAGAGGTGCGTTGGCGGGTTGATCAACGTGCGGAAGAGGCTGTAAAGTCCAACCGCGGAGAGGGCGATAAGCTCAACGACAGTAGACTACCAAGCCTACCAGCCGCACGAAGCAATCCGGTCAGCCCGGATCAATTCGCGGTCGCTGCGCAATCGCGTATCGAGGCAGCTTTGAACAAGCCCGTCGAGAATATAGATTTCATCGGAATGCCTCTTGCGCAAGTGATGGAGATATTGAGCGACGACATGAACATCCCGATTGTTTTCAATCTCAAAAAGCTTGAGATGAGAGGTGTCTCCATGGATGCACCCATTACAATGAACTTACCGCCTGTCACTCTGCGGAGCGTGCTTAACCTTGTTTTGGATCAGGTCGCTAGTGGCGAACTCACGTTCGTGGCTCGAGACGAAGTCCTGCTCATTACGACTCGCGAGGATGCTGCCAAGAATCC
>CAKQWG010000186.1 GCA_934278005.1 uncultured Pirellulaceae bacterium
GCACCGTGCACCGAGCGCTAGATGATACCGAGCGCTAGATGATACCGAGCGCTAGATGATACCGAGCGCTAGATGATCTAGATGATATTGTCCACCGGCTCACTTCCACCTCCCTCTAGAACCACTTCGGCGATGTCCGCAATATCCAATCCTAATCCAGCTGTCTTTGCTAGCACGAACGCGGAAGCGGCTGTCATTGGGCTTCCTGAGCCACATACTCAGCCGTTGATTCAGTTGCGGTTGGGCAGCTACGCGGGGTTGTATTATGCGCTTCAGGCCAAGCATCCGCCGACGGCCGCGCATGGTTTGCGCGTGGCCTTGGGATGCTCGCGTTGGGCATACTGGCGTCAGCTGGAGGACACCGACCGCGCGCTCCTTGAGGTAGCTGCACTGCTACATGACGTGGGCAAGATTGGCGTACCGGATCGAGTGCTTCAGAAACCAACGCACTTGGATGGCCAAGAGCAGTTGATCATGGAGCAGCAGAGCCGAACTGCTTTAGAAATTTTGCGTGGTGCCGGAGCTTGCTCCAAGCTGCTGGAGATCGTGCTCTTTGCGCGCACCGGATTCTTGACCGACAGCCAGCGACAACCCGAAGCGGCCAAGATGTTAGCCATCATCGACGCCTTCGATTCGATGACCACCGAACAGGTATTTCGCAAAGCGCTCAGTCGCGAGCGGGCAGTGGACGAACTGTTCCAATACGCGGGCACACAGTTCGATCCCGCCTTGGTGCATGACTTCAGCAACATGATCGCCCAGCCGCGCATCGAGCTGGAGGAGCAGGTCACCAAAGGCTGGCTGTACCATCTGGATCCGCATGCCACACCCGGATTTAACGAATCGCACAGGCCCAGTTCGTGCGGCGCAGTTCAGCAGATTATCGACACAGTTTTTCATCGGCGACTGCTCGAGACTCTGCCCGATGCGGCGGTCTACCTAGACGCCGACGGACAGATCCTACAGTGGAATCGGGCTGCTGAACGCCTGACCGGACGCCAAGGCGCGCCACTGTTGCATCGGCGATGGAGCGCTGAGCTGATGGGATTGCACGATGAAGCGGGCAATCTGCTGACGGCCGACGATTGCCCTCGCTTGTCAACTCAGCGATCAGGCACTCAATACAATGCGCGGATGCAGATCAAGCACGTCGATGGACGGATGATAAAAGTCAACTTTTCAGGCATCGCAGTAGTCACTGGGAAGAATCAATCGGCGGGCGTGATCCTGTTGGTCCGCGACGCATCGGCTCAGGTTCATTTAGAAGAGCGAGTGCACTCGCTCCACGTCATCGCGGCTCAAGACAACTTGACTCAGGTCGCCAATCGCGCGGAGCTTGATCGTCGTCTGCCGGCCTTCCTGCAGGTTCACACGGTAGCGGCTCAACCGGGCAGTTTGATCATCTGCGACATCGACCATTTCAAGCGTATCAACGATACCTATGGCCACCAAGCAGGCGACCAGGCACTGATAACGTTTGCCAGTGTGCTGCGAGAGTATTCGCGCGAAGGTGACCTGGTGGCGCGCTATGGCGGCGAGGAATTTGTGCTGCTCTGTGCGGCCTGTGACAACCCATCGGCGACGGCCCGGGCGGAGGAAATTCGCCGCATCATCGAACGCACTCCCGTTCCGGCCCTTGAGGGCAATTCGATGACAGCCAGCTTCGGAGTCACTGAGCATCAGGCCGGCGACAATGCGGCTACGATCATCGCGCGGGCCGACCGCGCCTTGCTGACGGCTAAAAGCACCGGCCGCAATCGCGTCGTGCAACTGGGCGCCGGGCAGGCTGTGGATGACGCCCGCCCCCAGCCCACGCAGGAGTTTGTCAAGGCTTCCAACCCTAGCTGGCTAGATTGGTTCGTAGGTCGCCAACAGGTCACCCTGCTGGAATGCGAACGCCTCGCCCCGGTGCCGCACTCCGTAGCCATACAAAAACTGGAAGGCTTCATCAGCGACCATCAAGCCGAAGTGCTTAAAACAGAGCCCCACAGGGTAACCTTGAAGATCGACGCACATCGCACCGACGGTGCGCGGCGCGGCGAACGCCAAACCGCTATGATCATGGAAGTCACCATCAAACCGGTCGACTACCGCAATCCGCGAACCAACGCCTACCAGAGCAAAACCAAACTGGACATCGTGATCCGCTCGATCAATTCACGCGATCGACGGACCGAAACGCTGCTCGGGCACGCCAATCAGCTGCTATTTAGCTTCAATTCCTACTTGGTCACACAGGCCATCACCGACGACATCCGCGATGGCATCGCCGAGCGTCGCTAAATTGGGCACGTTCCCAGGCAACTGTCTACCCCGGTTGCCATTCGAACTGGGAACGCCTATCGTGAGTTGGCGCACAAGTTGCCCACTTAAGATGATTAGCCGCGGATTGTTGTGGTGACTCGCTGGTCACCTGCCGCGGCTGGACCCTCTTTTTGCACGCTGGAGAACCCTCATGGCTTACCAACTTCCCTCTCTGCCCTACGCCTACGATGCTCTGGTGCCTCATATCGACGCGCAGACCATGGAGATCCACCACACCAAACACCACCAGGCCTACATCAACAATGTGAATGCGGCCATCGCGGGCACTCCCAACGAATCCAAAAGCGTCGAGGAATTGATCGCTGATTTATCGTCGGTCCCCGAAGACAAGCGCACCGCCGTCCGCAACAACGGTGGCGGACACGCGAATCACGCGATGTTCTGGACGATTCTGGGGCCCGGCAAGGGAGGCAAGCCGAGCGGCGAACTAGCCAGTGCTATCGACGCTGCTTGTGGATCGTTCGATAAGTTTAAAGAGGATTTTGCCAAGGCAGCGGCCACGCGCTTCGGTAGTGGTTGGGCATGGCTCTACTACAGCCAAGGCAAATTGGCTGTCGGCTCCACCGCTAACCAAGACAATCCGTTGATGGGACAGTCCGTAGCGGGCATCGCCGGCACACCTATCCTGGGCCTGGATGTGTGGGAGCACGCCTACTACTTGAAGTACCAAAATCGACGTCCCGACTATATCACCGCATTCTGGAATGTTGTCGACTGGGATGCCGTTGCCAAGCGTTTCGCCGAAGCTAAGAAGTAGCTTAAACGCGGCTTTTGAACTGCTGAGCGGCGGCGACGTAATGCTGCCAGCCATGAGCCAGCCGCTCGAGGTCTTCGTCCGTGAGCTCGCGGACTACGCGGCCCGGCGTGCCGACGACTAGCGAGCGGGGGGGAATTATCTTCCCCTCCGCGACTAGTGAACCGGCTCCCACGATCGACTGTTGCCCAATCTGAGCTCCGTTGAGCACGATTGCGCCGATACCGATCAGACAGTCATCCTCGACCGTAGCCCCGTGCACGATGGCTTGGTGCCCCATGGTAACGCGATCGCCAAGTGTGCAAGGTTTGCCCGGGTCGGCGTGCAGGCAGGCTAAATCTTGGACGTTGGTATTTTCGCCGATGCGAATCGTCTCCACATCGCCTCGCAACACGGCACCGAACCAGACGCTACTGCGCGGGCCGATCCAGACGTCGCCCAACACGGTCGCCGTCTCTGCAATCCAGGCCGATGCATCGATTTGCTCGGGACGCCTGTAGAGGTTCAACATCTTCTTCACTCCTTAAAGTCATCGTCGCTTCTAAAGTCCAGAGTTCGCTGCCGCGCGCATGCCGAGCGCGCCAGCCATGCGCGCCAGTTCTGATCGCTGAAAACCAACGCTCCGCCGAGCCGCAGCGACCGACTCTCCTTCAGCCGCATCCTGTAGCAGGCTACAATGCATTATTGGAATGCGATTATTGAAATCGTCTGTCGTCGCTCTTTAGATTAGGTTTAGGTGTTATGCCCGAAGCACAGTTTCCTTCGTCAGAGACCCGGAAATTGCTCGAGCAGTTGCAATGGAGATACGCGGTCAAGCGTTTCGATCCGCAGCGCCGCGTGGCAGATGAAACCTGGCAGATCCTTGAGCAGAGTCTCATTCTTACCCCCAGCAGCTATGGTCTGCAACCCTGGAAGTTCGTGGTCATCACCGATCCAGCTATCAAGGCGCAGTTGCCAAGCATATCTTGGAATCAAAAACAGCCGCAGGATTGTTCCCACATGATCGTGCTGTCAGCCCGCCGGACGATGGACGCAGAGTATATCGATACGTTCATCGATCACGTGTGCCTGACTCGCCAGCTGGAGCCGCAGTCCATGGCCCGCTATCGAGATCTACTTGTCAGTATTACCGATCAGATCCAATCGCATCTCGCTTGGAATACGCATCAGGTCTACATCGCGCTGGGTCAGTTGATGGTCTCAGCCGCCGTGCTGGGCATCGACACGTGCCCAATGGAGGGCATCGATCATCAGCGATATGACGATCTGCTGGGGCTGACCGACACGGACTATACGACTGCCGTCGGCTGTGCAGTCGGTTATCGCCATCCCGAAGACAAGCAGTCGCGGGCCGCTAAAGTCCGCTTCCGCTCTGACGACATGATTGTGCACCTGTGAATGGAATGCCTGCTACTTGGACCGCTCGGCGCGTTTGCGGGCGATCGCTTGCAACAATTTCTTCTGTGGCTCGGCGAATTTGGACACTCCCTCGTCCATCAGCGTCTGCTCCAAGTGCTGCATGTCGACCTGCTCGTCGATCTCCGCTAGAACCGCTTGCTCGGGCAACTTGTCGACTTGACGAGAAAACTCCAAACCGCTTTCATTGACGGCTTCGTTGGTAGCCGGTGGATTGGTTTGGATGTCGCTGCCTGCCAGCGCGGCGACGTACTTAGTCGGTGGGTCTGCCGGGTCTTTGGTGCCAGTACTAGCGAAGATAATCTCCTGCTGCAACCGAGTCACACGCTCCGCCCAGAACGTTTGGTTCTCTGCCCAGACGCGTTTGGCGTTCACGATGCCGACTTGTCCCTGAGCCTTTTCAGATAACTGCGGCACATGCTTAGCCGTGTACTGGTCGACGCGCGACACAAAAATACTGTAGACACTCTTAAAGCTATCCAAGCTCGAACGCTGCTGTGCGCCAGCCCACACGTTGTCGCGCGCCTGGGTGTATTGGTTCATCGTGAAGATCAAAGTCACATTGATCGTTACCCCCGCAGCGCTCAATGCTTGCAACGCGTCGAGGCCGGCGGCCGTGGCGGGAACTTTAATCATGCGATTATCATGACCGGCCGACCACTTTTTACCCAACTCGATATACCGCTGAACACGCTCGGCATGCGGCAGATTCGCTTCGGGATCCTCGATCAACGGATCGAGTTCGAAGCTGACCCAGCCTGCATTACCGCCGGTATTGCCCCACACCGAATGAAACGCCTGTTGAGCTTGGCTGACCAGTTGGTCGGTCAATTCCCAGGCAATTTGACTGTCATCCTTGCCCGAGGCCAGCAACTGATCCAGCTCTTTGTCAAAACGCCCACTCTCAATCAACCCCGAGATGATAATCGGATTGCTAGTCGCTCCCACGGCGCCCCAGTTTAAGTTCTGCTGGACAAGCTTGGGATCGATCGAATCCAGATATAGCTTGGTGCCACAATGGATTAAACTCGTGATGGCAGCATGACTCATGGCGCGGATCTCCTAAAGTGCTGGCGGGCTGATTATCAGTCCGTTAAGAATATTTTGTCAGTCTATCTTCATTATACCGACTCGTGCTCAGCCGCGGGCGGTACTCGTACTCAGCCGCTCAGCCGCAGGCGGTACTCGTACTCAGCCGCAGGCGGTACTCGTACTCAGCCGCAGGCGGTACTCGTACTCGTACTCGTACTCGATCGCCAAGCGGTTACGAGAAC
>CAKQWG010000187.1 GCA_934278005.1 uncultured Pirellulaceae bacterium
CCGTATGCGGGAAAACCGCCCGTACGGTTCGGAGGGAGGGGAGTCCGGCACAACCGGACTTCCCTACCCCTATCTATCTGCCCAGTCAGTTCCGACCGACGGAGCGGTCGGGCGACTATGCCGCCATCCTGAAGCAACGAAAGCGGCGCTATGCGGCAAATGCGTCTTCGGGGGAGACAATCTCCAGCAATTCAATAGCGGGCTTCTCGTCGCAGTAGATCAAGGCGGTGCGACCGTAAGTGATCGAGCCGGCGGGGATGGCAAACCACTCAGCCAATTCGGGGCCGCAGGTGACTTGCCACAACGCGTTCAATTGCACTTGCCGCAAGACATTATGGTTGATTAGCACGCGTCCCAAAGGCGTCCCCTGTGCGAGGATCTGATCGCGTACCTCGGGCTGCAGAGCGGCCAACGCTAGACGCACAATACCAAACAGCACTACGCGTGCATTGTCCTGGCGGCGCAACACAATCTTGCGCATGTAGTGCGTTGCATTTTGATGACAGGCCAGCACGTGAACGTCGACCGGATTGGCGTGTCGTCGCTCGACCGTCACCGTCATATGATTCTCATGATCGAGCATCACGCGATACTCGTCCGGGCACTGCTCGGACGAACAAAACTCGAACGAACCCAGCGGTGCTGGTTGAGAATAGAACAGCGCTAAAAGCTCGCTGAGAGCGTCAGCCTGTGCGGCGGGCGAGATGGCTTCCTTCAATGGAAGGCTCCTATTCTGGCTGGCTCACTGGGCAGCCTACTGGGCTGGCTTCGCTGCTGCGGCTTCGCTGGCCTGATGTCGCTAAGCAGTCGCAGGCGAAATACTCGGTGGGGCGATGGAGACGGTGGGCGGTGCGGCGGGTTCTTCGTGGGCAAGGACGGTGTCGACTAAGTAAAGCAGCAGTCGCTGCATGGGCTCGGACTCGATCTGCGCTGCAGCTTCCAAGGCGCGCTGTTCGTGCTTTTCGACCAAGCGGCGAGCTTGCTCGAAGACCTGAGCCTGGTGGTAGAGCTGCCGGACTTGTGAGAGTCGCACCGAGTCGCTCAGCTGGCACTGGCTACTGCCCAAGTCTAACAGACGCTGCTGGTCTTCGCCGGGTAGATTGGCCAAGGCCAATGCCCATAGTAAAGTCGGACGACCACCCAGCACATCGCCGCCGGCTGAAAGCTTATTGTGTTCATCTCCCTGCCAATCGGCCAAGTCGTTGAGGATTTGGAAGGCGACACCGATATTACGAGCGAACAACTTGATCGGTTCGACTAGCCCGCTAACATCGCCGGCCAAGCGCGCACCCGTGTACAGGGCAGCTTCAAAAGCGGGTGCGGTTTTCAAGGCGTAAACCTTCAACGCATCCAGCGGCGTCAAGCGTTTGTCGCTGGCATCGCGCCACAGTAGCTCTGCCCCCTGCCCTTCGGACAGTCGCATATGTGCCGTTGCCAAACAGTCCATAATATCTGCCGCGCAGTCAACGCCCAGTTCCGCGCCGCTGCGGCTGACCAGACGGTAACCCAAGCCGATCAAATAATCCCCAACATTAATCGCCGTTGGCAAGCCATACCGCCGATGCAGAGTGGCTTGTCCATAGCGATAACCATCGTCATCCTGAATGTCGTCGTGTACCAAACTGGCTTTGTGAAATACTTCAATGCTCATCGCAGCCCGTAGGACCGCGTCGGAATAAGCGGCGATGACCTGCGACCCACTGCTCAATGTGGCCTGTCCGTCAGTCAAAGCATCGTAGGTGGCCAACGTGATAAACGGACGTGAGTACTTGCCTCCGCGACTGACGAAGTCCAACCCTAAAGCCTCGGTAGCAGCGATGGGATCGATACCTGCCAGAGCATTGCTAGGGCAAGAAGAACCGCTCGGGGCTGAGTCCTCAGCAGAGCTCACCGCGTCCTGCGGCTCAGCCAACGACTCTACCAGCGGTCCGGCCGAACGCTGACGTCGCACCAGCCGCTCGAAACTGTCGCCCTGAAACATGTCATGCGCCGCGCGCAGCAGGTGCACGTAGCCGCGCGTTTGAGCCACGGGCGACGTCTGCTGGGTCAACACCATTTGGCTGACCCAATCTTCATCGACGCTCGTATTGCGGCAATCGCTCGACAGCAGCGGTACGGCCATGCAAGGTATTCCAGACAGCAGAATCTTATCGATGGCTTTTTCAAGCACATTCAAACAGGCTACTCCGACGATGGCATCGACATAGCCGCTGACAATGATCTTGAGCACCACGGGGGAACCTTCGGCCACCAGCACCTTGTAGCCCATCTCCTCGGCCACCGTGCGAAAGTCAGCGATGCTACAAGCCCCGCACTGCTTACAGTTCATGCCGAATTCGTCGTAGTCAGCCGGACAGCCCTCGGCGTGTTTCAGGCAGTGAGGAAGTAAGAAAAGTCGCCGCTTAGGATCGGTGGCTGCCACCTGATCGCGATAAAACGCGCTACTGAGCATGACCATGATCCAGCCCAGATAGCCTTCGGGAAGATTATCTTCGCTGAGCAACTGCCGCGCGACCTGCTCCATCGCATCCTTGGACAGTGGGCGTGCCTTATCCAGTCGCGCAGCCACCTGCTCGCAGCGCAGCTTGAGC
Organism: uncultured Pirellulaceae bacterium; assembly: GCA_934278005.1. Lineage (GTDB taxonomy): Bacteria > Planctomycetota > Planctomycetia > Pirellulales > Pirellulaceae > Aureliella. The sequence continues at coordinate 2,592 of CAKQWG010000187.1, forward strand.
GAATCTCGCAGTTGACGGGTCTCCGGAACAACTTTTAAGTGACTGGTCTTGCGACGGCGCGAACGACCTGCCGATGTAACGCTCTGCGACGCGCTGTTTGCTGAACTGCCGCTGGCTGAACTGCTATTGGCTGAACTGCTATTGGCTGAACCGCTATTGGCTGAACCGCTATTGGCGTGCGAATTGATTGTCAAGCTCGCTGGGCCGGTCGGAGACTCGGCGGGGTCTATCGAAGCTGATGACAAAACAGTCACTCCTGGTTAAGCGATGGCGACGCGCTGGCAGTGGTGGTCCCGCTGGTATGGAGCGCTGTTCCCAATGCTGCCAAACTAAATACGGTGGGATAAAGTCGTTCGTGATACCAGAGCTTGGCAAAATAGAAACCAATCGGACTGGAACACAGCAAATTGCCCGAGCGGATTGACTGCGCAAGCCACTCGAGACCTTGCATTATACTTGCATCCCCTAGCATCTGGCCACCACACAACAAACCTTCCAGCGCAATAGCCGTTTCCTCAATAGAACTAGTCGGCTGGCTGCTTTGCGCGTCACCGGTCCCCTGCCCGGCTGTGGCCAGCACGCCCGGGTATTTAACACTCAGTCCGCCACCCCACCCGCCGTCTGCGTTCTGGCAACCCAGCAGAAATTTCCGGCCGCGCTGGGCTTGCTCGCTATCGACCAACCCCAGCGCCCCATAGGCCATTAAGACTTTGCCGGTCCCATACACTGGGTTGTCTTCCTGTGGGCGATCCTGATTGCCAAACCACAAGGGCTGCCAGCTTCCGTCGGCAGCCTGCTTGCGCGACAGATAGGCCAGTCCGCGTCGCATGGCAGACTCCATATCCGCCTCACGCAGAGCGGGCACCTGGCTGGATCGATTCACCTGCTGCAGCTTGGGAAGCCAGGCCTGCAGCGCCCGTAGGGCGTGGGCTGTCAAATCGGTACCACTGCGGTCAAAAGGCAGCGTCCCCCAGCCGCGGCAGAAGGTGGGCCAGCCCCCGTCGCGATTCTGCAAGCGCAGTAGCCAGCCCAGCCCGAGTTTGACCGCATCTAGCGCCTGGTGCTGCAGCCGCGCCCACGTAGCGTGGCTTGGGTCAATGTGGCCCACATCAACCTGACCCACATCAACCTGGCCCCAATCAACCTGCCCCGAATCAATGTGGCTCCAAGCAGTGTAGCTCCAATCAATATGGCTCAGGGCCAACAGCGCGGCCGGTGTGTCGTCCGCGTCGGGAACCGCTCCGCTAAGGTTGGTCCAGCCCCAGCCTCCAGGATTGGCACCGGTAAAGGGGTGCCGCCGTCGATGCTGGCAGGCCAGCAACCAGCGCACTGTCTGGCTGCTTAGCGGAGGCTGCGACAGCGAGGCTTCCCGAAAGGTTTCTGCTGCGGAATACGTCTCAGGCGACCACTCGTCTGTCGCAGCAGCAGCGGGTTCTGTGTGAGCGGTAACTTCAGGCTTTGTCGAACCGCATGTCGAACCTGATGTCGCCCCTTGCATCAAACCTGGAATCGCCCTAGGCGTCAGCCGCAGCGGACCGCGGCGACTGAGCGCGTGCAACGACAGGCTGGTTACCCAGGTAGCCAGATTGGTATCGATGGGCCAACTGCCATCCTCCAGCCGTGCATCGAGTAAGAATTTCACGCAGTCTTGAGCCACAGGCAGTTCTCCTTGGCCGCAAGCCGCCAGGTTCATTAACACAAAGCTGGTCAGCGGCGTGGCTTCTAAATATCCGCCACTGGCTGGCTGCATCGTTCTGAGCACCCTCAGCGTGGGAGCTATCGCGCGCTGCCGCACAGCTTTGACTAATGGATTCTTAGGAGGTGCAAAATGGAATCTGGCCTGCCCGATAGCTACTAGCGCCGGCACGGCATAGCTGACCACGGGCAAGCGTGCCCAGCGATACAGTTCCTGCGGCAACCAGGCTGCTTCAAATGGCAACGGGGCCACGTCGCGCCACTCGGCTAAACCGGCCAGCGCGCAATTGCTAAGAATCGGTACCACGAATGTCTTGTCGGTACCATAGCGGCGTCGCAAGCCGTCCCACTTGCCTTGCCCCTCAACGTACTTCCACGCGGCCACAGCGCAGCGGTCCATCCGAGTCTGATCCACTGAGCCCTGCGGCTGGACGAGCGGCACAGCTGCGCGGGACCGCACTGAGAAATCCTGCGGCTTGGCAAGCTCCCAAGCGGCGAGCACCAATAAGGTCGTAGCGATGTTTGAATAGCTGCGGTCGGTGTCGCCAAAGCCACCATCAGCATTTTGCTGCCGCACCAGCCAATCGCAGCCAACAGCGATAGCCCGATCCGCGTCGGCTCCCCGCGCTTCGCATATGCAACCACTCTTGCGAGACTGAGCCAACGCGCTGACGGCCGTTGCCGTCGAGAGTGCCGATGCGGATAATTCTCCTGTCCAATGCCCTTCAGCCGTTCTCTCCGCTTGCAGAGTATCGTGTGCGATCTGCCAGGCTTGTTCTAAAGACGCCAGCCAAGCGGGGTCATTGCGACGCGGTGTATTGGATATAGCTGACATGAAGGCGGCAATACTTTAGAGTCGCGATAGGATATCGGTGTAGGTGCGAATGCGAGTGCAGTTCGCGCGGCAGAAGAAGAAATTGCACTCAGCGGCAGTTGCCTCCGCTGTGCAATTACCTGCGCAGTGCAATCGACATCCTAAGTCGTTACTGCGGAGTGAACAACAGCACAACCTGTTGTTTGGGGCCGGCCGGTGCGGGGCTTGCTTCGGCGGATGTAATCCATACGGGATTGGCCAGCATTTCACCGGATTGCCGAGCTGCCTGCAGAATTTGCTCGGCCTCCTCACGCAGCACGAACAACGCCAGCGTAGGTGCCCTGCGCGCGGGGCTGGTGAGCGAATCTTGCTGAGCGGTAGCACTGTCAGCAGCCTTGTCGTGTGCAGCCTTGTCGTGTGTGACTGGCTCCTGGGGACTGCGCGCTGGCTGCGGTGGCATATGCCGGGAAAAGTATTCCTCCTGGCTCGCTGCGACTGGCTGCAGCGCCACCGACTGCTGGCTGAGCATATCGAGCAACAGCGGCGTTTGTTCGCGCGGTGGTCGTTGTGCGATTAACGCAATTGGGATGTCCCCCACGCGCGGGCTGTCGGCCCGTCGCCTGTTTGCCCGAGCGCTGTTTGCCTGCGAGCTGTTTGC
>CAKQWG010000188.1 GCA_934278005.1 uncultured Pirellulaceae bacterium
AGAGGCTGTGCGCGCTGGGGCTGGTCAGTATAATTCGACCCCTATGGCCATCATCGAAATAGAAAACCTATCGAAGTCGTACCGAGTTTACCAAAAGCACGAGGGTTTGTTAGCCGCCATGCGCGGGCTGATGCATCGCGAGTATCGCGACGTTGAAGCGGTGCGGGGCGTGAATCTAACCGTCGAGCAGGGGGAGTTTGTCGCCTTTCTAGGTCCCAACGGAGCTGGCAAGACCACAACGCTGAAGCTGCTCTCGGGAGTTATCTATCCCACCGCAGGTACGGCTCGCGTGATGGGACACGTCCCTTGGCTGCGCGACAACGACTACCGCCGCCGTTTCGCTTTGGTGATGGGGCAGAAGAATCAGCTATGGTGGGATCTGCCCGCTCAAGAGTCATTCCGGCTGCATGAGAAGATCTATCAGATCGATCCGCGCGAATTCACCCGCTCGCTGAATGAACTGGCCGATTTGCTGCAAGTTCAGAAGCTGTTGGGACGTCCGGTTCGCGAGCTGTCGCTCGGGGAGCGGATGAAAATGGAGCTGATCGCCGCCTTGCTGCACTCGCCCGACGTGTTGTTCTTAGACGAACCAACCATTGGCCTGGATGTGGTTGCCCAGCACAACATTCAGCAGTTCCTGCGCTACTACCAAGAACAGCGCAAGACCACGGTTATCTTGACCAGCCACTATATGAAGGACATCGCCGCGCTGTGCCAGCGCGTGGTGGTGATTACCGACGGAGCCATTAAGTTCGACGGCTCGCTGGCTGGGATCATCGATAACTTTAGCGGTTCCAAAATTCTCAAGCTGCAGCTCTCCGTCGGTCAAGCTGCTGAAGGACTCGAGCGTTTCGCTGAGGTGACCTCGGTCGTCTTGCCCAAGGTGACGCTGCGCTGCGCGCGCGCCGAGGTGCCGAAGATGTTGGCCGCCATTTTGCAGCACTACCAAGTCGATGACGTGGCAGTCGAAGACCCGCCTCTGGAAGACGTAATCGCCGACCTGTACCAGAAGTAAAGCCATGTTTGCGTTAAGTCTGACGAACCGAGTTGCTTGTTGGTGGATGATCTTCCGCATTGCCTTGGAAGAGCGTCTGGCCTACCGCGGTGACTTCGCGCTGGGAACGCTGATGCGTTTCTTGCCGATCATCACGCAGATTTTTTTGTGGGCGGCGGTGTTCGAGTCCGTCGGAGGCGGTTCGGCAACGGCCCGCGTGGCCGGCTATTCGCTGCACGACATGATTGCCTATTATTTGCTATCGATGCTGGCTCGAGCCTTTTCCAGTATGCCCGGGCTGGCGTCGACGATCGCCAAGCAGATTCGCGAGGGAGAGATCAAGAAGTATATCGTGCAGCCCATCGACCTAATCAGCTTTATGCTGCTGGGACGCATGGCTCATAAGGTTGCTTACTACACGATCTCAACGCTACCGTTCGCGCTAGTGTTCTTTCTATGCCGTGGGTATTTTGAAAACGGCTGGCCCGCCAGCGAGGTCATGACCGCTTTCATCATCTCTTGCCTGCTGGGCTTTCTGGTGGGCTACTTCATGGATCTGTGCATCGGCCTAGTCGGCTTCTGGTTCCTGGAAGTTAGTTCGCTATTGTTCATCTACATGCTGCTCAACTTCTTTTTGTCTGGACACATGTTTCCGCTGGATCTGCTCAGCGAACCCTGGCGGACGATCGTGGATTGGCTGCCTTTCAAATACATGGCTTACTTTCCCGCGGCGATCTTCCTAGGCAAGGTTCCCGCTGAACAGTTGTGGCAGCAAATCGGTGCCGAGGCGCTGTGGCTGCTGGGCTTGATCGGACTGTCTCGAGTGCTCTACGCACGCGGCTTAAAACGTTACAGCGGATACGGTGGTTAGATGAATCCCAGTGAACCTAAAGCTAAGTCGAAACACCCTAATTATCTGGGTGTGTTCTTGACCTTTGCCCGCAATTCGTTGGTTCGCGACATGATGTTCCGCGCGAATTTTTTGATCGAATCGGTGTCGAGTCTGAGTTGGGCGATTATGAACGTCGGACTGTATTGGATTATCTTTGAACATACCACGTCGATCGGCCGAGATACCGGCTGGGGCAAGTACGAATTCTTTGTGTTCATGGGGACGACGTGGATCATCAATTCGCTGATGCAGACCTTCTTCATGCCCAATTCCGAGGAGTTCAGTGAGTTGATTCGCACGGGTGGCCTGGACTTTGCCATGCTCAAACCCATCGATACGCAGTTTCTGATCTCGCTGCGCAAGGTGAGCTGGTCGAGTCTAGCGAATCTGCTGCTGGGCATCGCGCTGCTGGTCATCAGCTTGGCACACTTGGCGAATCGAACGGAGAATCCGTGGCGGTTTAGCTCCTCGCTGCTCGTGCTGTACCCGCTTTACATCGCCTGCGGCGTGGCCATTCTTTACAGTCTCATGATCTCATTGGCCGCTACCAGTGTGTGGCTGGGACGCAATCAAACGCTGTATGACTTTTGGTTTTACATTACCAACTTTTCGCGTTATCCGATGGAGATCTACTCCAGGGGCTGGGGCCTGCCACTGCTGTTCATCTTTACCTTTGTGGTCCCGGTGCTGGTGGTCGTCAATGTGCCCGCGCGGCTGCTGGCGCAGCCGCTGACCCCACGCGCGGCTTGGGAGTGGCCGCTGGCCGGGTTCACACTGCTGATTACATGCGCATCGCTTGCCTTTAGCCGCTGGGTGTTCAAAAAGGCCCTGCTGTCCTATCGCAGCGCCAGTAGCTAGACGCAGGCTGTGGCTAATCTCTACGTATCTCGGCTCTCGGCGCTTGTGAGCGGGGCCTGCCTGCACCTGCGTAGCCGGTCTTTGCGCGCTGGGCTGGCGGTGCGTGCTTGGCAGCGTTTGTTGACTGAGACATCCGGAGTGATTCGCCGACTACTCCGGTTAGACATTCAACAAATGCACGGTTAGGCGATAAACAAATGCAGCTAATCGGCTAAGGCGTCTACTTGGCTGCGCGCCTTGGCGTGCTCAGCGATCGCAGCCTGGGCATGCTTCAAGCGTGGTGGCCATGCGAAGGTAGGCGCGGTGTGCGGGTCGTAGCCCAGCAAATGCTCGCGCAGACGCGTGGCGGGTTTAGTGTATTGAATCTCGGTTTCGCCAAATACCTCGCGGCACAGCTCGGCGAGAGCCGGATCGTACTCGATGAGCAGCGGGCGAGTGTTCACATGATTGTGATCATGGTCGTTAGTCCGATTGTTACCAAACCACGACTGAACGCCCTCGGCAAAATATTCGTAGTGATTAACGCTGGCATACTTCCCATGCCATAGTTTGCTTTGCATGGCCGCTTGGTAGCTGGCTCTCAGTCGAGCGTCGAACGTCGAATCGATATTGAGCATGCCGCGGAGGTGGATGCAGTGAGCCAGCTCGTGGATCAGAATGCATTCTTGATGGTAGGGATCGCCGCGGTAGCCCAGCAAGTTCTCCTCGGCGCAGCTACAAAATGGATCGGTTGCCGAGCCGCCGGTACCGCGTGCGCGGGCATCCCAATAATCTTTGCCCGAGAGTTCGGGGAAGCTGGCTAGGGAGGTGTCGCCCAAATGGGAGAATTCAGGTAGGTCCGTAGTGAATTCATCATGCGCCATCACGCACAATCTTGCGCCGCTGTCGATCATGGCCTGGCGCACGTCGGGTCGGCCGGCGAGCATTTGTCGCACGATCCAGGCCGCTTCCTGCACAGCAAACGGGCTGACACGCGGCGAAGCGACTATTGAGAAACCCTCGACGTCCACGCGCTGAGTATAGAAAGCCGGGATGCCATCGGTGGCTGAGGGGTCACAGCGAAAGCCTTGGATGGGGACTAGCGAGGTGACCGCGGATTCGAAGCGATCCTCTCGACCGACGATTGCAAAACGGTGCCCCAGCGTGGTGTGGATGGTCAGCTCACCCAGTGGCTCGACCGAGCCGGTGGGCACGCGGTGGGAATCGCTGTTTATCCAAAATACATCCAGGGCTTGTTGGCTGGCGTTGATGATCTGCAGCCTGGGACGAGGCGGCTCGCCTGACTGGCCTGGCTCGGCTGACCACGCTGTTGAATGAGTAAGTGAAAGTGCAAACAGCACACACCAGCGGACAGCGTTCATGGTAATGCCATTTCTTCAGTGCCTGATGGGGACAGGCATCTAGACAACGGGCGAAACAATTAAGCATAGCCGTGTATGCATGAGATTGCGAATCTTCAGGAGCCGATTTCGCAGCGTTGCGTAGATGTGACTTTCTTGTCTTTTCCCAGGGATCACGCTCGCGCGGCTGTGCTCGGAGAGTTGCTATCGGCTAGAGTAAAGGTTGGCTAGCGAGTGCACTTGCTTGCCTCAATCCTACCTGCCCCACACTGGAGAACTGCCATGGCCGACTTTCCTTCCCGCCGTTCGTTCCTCAAGTCGGCCACTCTGGCCAGCTCTGCCATCGGCTTGTCCGCCGTTCGATATTCGCGCGTCTATGGTGCCAACAGTCGCCTGGCCATCGCCAGTATTGGCACGGGCAACAGGGGCTGGGCCGACTTGACGGCTGTGGCGGCCAGCCCCAGTGTGGATGTGATCGCGTTGTGCGACATCGATAGTTCTCGGCAGCATCTGGGCCGCGCTGCGTTGAAGTACGCGGAGGCCAGACAGTATGCTGATTGGCGCAAGCTGCTAGACGAGTCCCAGGACATCCAGGGCGTGTTGGTGTCGACACCCGATTTTATGCATGCACCTATTTCACTGGCCGCTATGCATCTGGGCAAGCATATCTTTTGTCAGAAGCCGCTTGCGCACAGCGTTTATGAAACGCGACAGATGCAACAGGCGGCGGCGAAGTTTCAGTTGGTAACGCAGATGTGCAATCAGATCCAGTCGCATTCAGCCTATCGCACGGCGGTGCATATGGTGCAGGCGGGCTTGATCGGGAAGGTAAAGGAGGTGCATTCCTGGCAGGGTGGCTCGCCCACTTGGCCACGAAACATCCCCAGGCCCGCCGGCAGCGACCCCGTGCCATCGCACGTGCGGTGGGATCTGTGGCAGGGCGTGGCGGCGGAGCGGCCGTACAAGGCAGGCCTTTATCACCCGCGGGCTTGGCGCGGTTGGCAAGCTTACGGGACGGGACAACTGGGCGATTTTGCATGCCACATTCTGGATCCGGTTTTCAAATCGCTCAAACTCAAGCCGCCGACTAAGCTCACCGCGCAGGCTCCCCAACTTATGCCGGAGACTTGGACCGATCGCTGCACCGTGCGCTACGAATTTCCCGGCAGCGAGTATACGCAAGCGGCCACTTTGCCGGTCACCTGGTACGATGCGGCCGGTGCGCGGCCGCCGCGCGAAGGGTTTAGTGACATCCCTCGGGATTATGAGCTGCCCGGCGCGGGCTCGGTGCTCGTCGGCGAGCGGGGGTCGATGGTGTTGCCGCACGTCGACATGCCCAAGCTCTTCCCTGAAGAGCAGTATTCTGCGAAGGAACTTCCCGTGATCGAAGGTGTCGATCACTTCACGCAGTGGGCGGATGCCTGCCTGGGCAATGCGCAGACGACATCGCATTTCGACTATGCTGCCCCGCTGACTGAGGCCGTCTTGCTGGGGACAATTGGAATCCGCTTCCCGGGGCAAGAGCTGACCTGGGACGCCCAGGCGCTGAAGATCACCAATCATCCGCAGGCCAATGAACGGCTCACCAAGGTCTATCGCCAGGGCTGGGA
>CAKQWG010000189.1 GCA_934278005.1 uncultured Pirellulaceae bacterium
GAGAAGCTGCTGCTGGTTGACGATGAATACCATCTAACGGGACTCATCACGATCAAAGACATCGACATGATGAAGCGTTATCCAGATGCTTGCAAAGACGCAGTCGGCAGGCTTCGAGTGGGCGCGGCAATCGGAGTGTTTGATTACGAGCGGGCAGAGCAGTTGATAGCTCGCGGGGTAGACCTGCTGGTTGTCGACTCAGCACACGGCCACTCAGCCAATGTGATCGAGTCGGTCCGAGAGGTTAAGAAACGCTGGGAAATCGACGTAGTGGCGGGTAATGTTGCCACCTACGAAGGTTGCCGAGATTTAATTGAGGCCGGAGCTGACGCAGTCAAAGTAGGAATCGGTCCTGGTTCCATTTGTACGACACGCGTTATCTCTGGAGTCGGTGTTCCGCAGATCACCGCAATATACAACGCACACAGAGCTGCCAAAGAGGTAGGTATTCCGGTCATTGCCGATGGAGGGATCCGCTACAGCGGAGACATCACCAAAGCATTGGCGGCCGGAGCAAGTGCCGTCATGATCGGTGGATTATTCGCCGGTTTGGCGGAGAGCCCAGGTCGCACAATTCTCTACCAAGGTAGAACCTTTAAGGACTATCGCGGAATGGGATCGATCGGGGCGATGGTGAAGGGTTCAAGCGAGCGGTATCGACAGTCTGGCCAAGAGAATTTATTCAAATTGGTTCCAGAGGGAGTCGAAGGCCGCGTCCCGTTCAAAGGGGCTTTAGCAGAGTTCGTCTACCAATTGGCAGGCGGCCTGCGAGCCGGGATGGGATATTGTGGGACACGTAATATTGATGAACTTCGTAAGGATGCGAGGTTCATTCAAATCACAAGTGCAACGGTCAGAGAGAACCATCCACATGACATTGCCATCACGCAGGAAGCGCCCAACTATAGCCCCGAATATTCGGCATCGGGGGAACTCCTCTAAGCTCGCTGCGGCCGCGCTGCGCCAGCTTGCGGAGGCGAGTTGGCCACAGCGACTGGGCTATTCTAAACTGGTCCGCCGAGCGGCTCTGGCGACCGCTCTGGCCGCCATGCTGACTAGCGTGCTTCCTCAATCGGTCCTTGGCCAACAGCCTCAGTGGCGTCCCAGCCGCATTCCAGACAACGCTCACGCTCAGCCGCTGAGCAGCGTCGCTCAAGCCGCTCCTACTCATCACGCTGCGCGGCCTGACGCCAGTGCGCAGTTCCAAGCTAGTAGCCAATCTGATGCTGCCTATAACTCTGCCTCCTATGGCGCTGCGTCACAGCCTTCACAGGCGCCCACCGAACAGCTCGGATCGGGCGTCGCGCTGCGTTGGAAAACCGTCAGCTCAACCGCGGCCAGCGAACAAGCGGTAGCCGATGCGGCTCGCCTGCGGCAGCAAGCCGGACAGGAATTCGCACAAGCAGGACACTCACCTAACAGCTCGTTTCAGGGCCAGCAGCCTCACGCTACGCTCACCGCGGAGATGCGCAGCACCAGTGGCAATCCGCTGCGATCGCAAGTTCGCCAGGCTGCCTATCAACAGTCCAGCGGCAATAGCGCAGCGGAGCAAGTAGCTCCGCCGGCACTGCCGCCCAATGGTTTGCCCATGCCGAACTTGCCCGAGAGCAACGCCTGGAAACCGCCTCAATTTGGCGATCCTCAGGGTCCGTCCAGCGCTCAGCAGCCTAGCCGTGGCGCCGATCCGCTGCAGACCCCCGAATTGCCTCCACCGCCGGGAGTTGGCGGAGCGGCGCAGCCTGAGACTATTCAACCCGTCGATCCCCAGCCGGGTTCCGGCAATGGACGCAACGAGTCAGGCAGCATCCTCGAGGAAAATCTGCCCAGCAGCCCCTTCCCGCCGCGGCGCGATCCGAACTCGCCCAGCGATCTTAATGCTCGACCTGATCTAATACCGCCGCAGCGCTCCGGTGATCAACTGCAGCCGCGCAGCGATGATAGCTCAAGCGGATCAGGGGAGCTGAAACGTCGCACTGAGAGCACTAGCTCCGGCTACTGCAATGAGATGCGCGCACGCATCCATTCCACTCCGCTGAGCGAAGTCAGCCTGGACATCTCCCCCAAATACGGCGCGGGTTTCCGCGTCAAGAAGGATCCCGAACAACAGCGGCTCGATTTCGCCTCCTCAGCTACCGTTCGCGAGTGGACCGACTACCGTGGCCGTGTGCTGGCTAACGGTCGCTTGATCGACCTGCGCGACGACCGCGTAGTCATCGATGTGGACGGGCGCGAGCAACTCATTCCCGTTCGCGATTTAAGCGACGTCGATGTAACCTATTTGGGCGAGTCGTGGAACATACCGGAGCGTTGTGGCACCGGTTATGATCCGCTCCGTGGTCGCAACTTCGTCCCATCCACTGTCCAGTGGGCTGCCAGTGGTCTGTGCCACAAGCCGCTGTACTTTGAACAAGTACAACTGGAACGCTATGGCCACGAGACGGGGCCGGTCCTGCAACCGCTCATCAGCACGGCTCACTTCTTTGGCAACATTGCCGTGTTGCCATACAAGATGGGCATCCATCCGCCCACCGAGTGCCAATACTCGCTGGGTTACTTCCGACCAGGCAACTGTGCGCCATACATGATCCAGCCCATTCCGTGGAGTCTGCGTGGAGCGGCCGCTCAAGCCGCCGTGGTCACCGGCGGCGCGGCGCTGATCCCCTAGCCGCGGGCTCCCCGCCAGCCGACGGCGCTAGCCGCGGGCCCCCGCTTTATCCCACCGGCCGGGCGTGATTTCCGGTTAAAGGATGGTCGGTTAGAAAATCCAGCGATCGAGTTGAGGTAAAACCACAGCGACAGCAATTAGTACAGAGTCGCCATAGAATAGAAGCAACTCAACGTTAGCCCGCTAGGCTGGCGAGTGCATGGCGCGAGCATACAAGGACATGGCACCTATGACGAACCGCGCTGACGTGCGTTCGCTGAGCCGCCTCGAAGAGTTCCATCTCCAGGCGGAAACGTTTCGCAACGGTTTGCTCAAGGAGCTCGAGCGGCTGCTGTTGGAACTGCGGCGCATGACCAACTGGATCGAACAAGACGCCATCGGCTACTGGAGTGAACAATCCGTTCAGGCCGAGCGTCACTGGGCGGAGTGCCGTGATCGCCTCACGCGATGCCAAGCCTATGTGCGAGCCGACGAGCAGCGACCGTGTACCGAAGAGAAAAAACGCTTGCGTCGCGCTGAGCAGCGGCTGGAGTTGTGCCAACAAAAACTGCGACTCAGTCAAGCCGCCTTGAGCTTCTGGCAATCCGAACTCAGCAAGCAATCGGCGCACATCACGCGTTGTCAGGACTTAGCTGAAAGCAGCCTGCGCGTTGCCTGCCTGCACCTGCGAGGCCAAATCGAGCTGCTTCAAAACTACGCTCAGCTGCGTACCGCGCCGCGAGTTACTGACTCCGCGGCGTCCGCTTCGACAAATGACCCCGCGTTAGATCCCGTCTCACAACGGCCCACCGACGCCAGCCCCAGCGCTGATCCGCCCGCAGCGGCACCACCTACAGCGACACCCCCAAGCTCAGCACCACCTTGCCCCGCACCACCTCGCCGGTCCGACGCACCGGAGCAACAGCCATGAGACGCATCAGCCATGATCTGCCCGGGATCGCCCAGCGCATAGCCAAGCTGCGCGATGGGCTGATTCAAAACATGGACGAGACACAGCAGGCGTGGCGCGACACAAAATCGCGCCAATTCTTTCAGCAACACATGTCGGAGGTCGCCCCTACGCTCAGCGGGCTCGTCTCATCGCTCGCCCGAACCATCGAACAGTTTGAAGACATCGCCCGAAAAGTTGATGATCCCGACCGTCAAACATGACTACTCTGTCGAGCTCGTCTGCGTGACGTTACAGCCGCCGCGCTTCAAACTGATAGTTGGGCTTGGTCCCCTTGGTCACGCGCCACGCAGTGCGCTTGGCAAAGGCTTCGAAAACGCGCTGAGCAGTTGCGGGATCGTATTGGCCCGAGTGGGCATGCATCAAGTAGCGCAGTGTCAGTGGCTGATCCGCCACGATGCGGTCGGCTTGCTCTAGGTTATACGCGGCCCCCATCCATCCGTCTTGCCGCACGTGCCAATGTGTCGGGAAGCGAGCGTTTTGCGGATGATCAAAAAAGGTAATCCCCTCATCGACATTTTTCCGTTCCGAGCCCTGGCCTACAGCCAGCGGACCACTGTAGTCCATCCATCGAGCCGGCTTGGCAAAACACGCCTGCTCGCCAACCGCCCCTTCGCTATTGGACAGTTTGCCACCACCGAAGCTGGCGGAAATACTTTTGGCCACGCGCACTGCCAGAAAGCCAAAGTTAGTTTGTTCAAGTTCAATCTGCTTCGCACCCGGCGCCGGGCGAAGCGTGAACTGCAGCTCTAGCGCATGCTCCGCGGGCCCATCCACAGCACTTGGTTCTACCGGCATCAAGGTAGCCACCAGCTCCTGCTCGATGAGCTCCGTACCGTCGGGTGCAAACCAGCCCAGCACAACGGCCATCGTTGCCTCGTGAGCCCCATCCTGATAACACAGCCACTGCTTTTGACGGATTTGCGCACCGCTCGCATTGCCCCAAAAGTTAACTCCATTGAGCTTGTTATGGGCAAACCAAATCGACTGATGGTGATCATGGTCGGGCGCACCGGGGTGCCCCATGCGTGTCAACGAAACTCCGGACGGTCCATTAAAGGGGAAAAAATACGGGCGTGGGTATTGGCTACCGCAATGCCAGCGTAGCTTCTCCACGCCATCGATCGTCATCGACACTTGATGATCTGCCAGCGGATTGACTTGACAGCGCAAGGCCGCCGGGTTCTCTCGCTCGCTGTCCGTGTGTTGAAGCGCGCTAGACCCGTCAGCTGCTCGGCACTTAACTGGCGGCATGCACATGAACGTTGCGACTGGGCAACAGGCCGCCCAGATAAATGCACTCGCGAGAAATCCATTCATTTTAAAACCGATCATGTGGACCGTGCAATTAGCTCGCAGTGAGCAGGGCATAGGAGGATCCTTGCAAGTGAGATCAAGTTAACTTAGGCAGAATTGCCACAAGCGTTATAAGCAGCTAACACACCGATAGCTGCAATCGACAAATTTACACTGAATGGCGACGCGACGGGGGGCTTGGGCGCCGTCCGGCACTCAGCCTATGCGACTAGCCAAGCTACACTTCTCTCGCGTAATCAGTTGTCATCAGCCCCGGCTGCTCGCGATAAGCCGATTTCCTCAACTTCTGCCTTGGCATTGAGCCAAGCCTAACGTACACTACGACAGCTTCCAAAAGTTTGTTTGCGTGAGACCATGTCTCCAGCCGTGCAAAACGCTGGCTGACCATGACGAAACCCGAGCGGACTGAGAAGCAATTTTAGGCTGAAGTAAGCGAGTAACGCTTGTCACTGAGTTGACTTAAGAGCGTTCTTTGGCCTAGCGGGTGCTACGAAGGAGTTGGATTCTCCACTTACCCGCTCAACCCTTGTCAGCCATTTAACTGACAGGTTCTGCTGCCAACCAGCGGTCATGTGACTGAGCTGGAAAGCCGCTCGCACCGTGGTGGGTGCACTTGATTTTGTGACTTTCTTGTTTGTCCAAAATCTACCCAGCGGT
>CAKQWG010000190.1 GCA_934278005.1 uncultured Pirellulaceae bacterium
GGCGATGCGGCTGCAACGGCCGCTCAGGGAACCCAGGCCGCTCAAGTAGCGCAGGCTGCCGTGGCCGCGGCCGCCGATGGCGAGCGCGATGCGGACTCGATCGACGTGCCTTATCCGCATCCGTTTAAAAACTGTATCGTGCTCGGGCTGATGCTGGCCGAGTGGTACGAGAGCAAAGACGGCAAGCAGCGTTACTTGACCGAGGATGAAGCCCGGGCTGCCCTGGGCAGCGACTATATCTCCAAGACGGGCAAGATGTCAAAGCAACTGCGCAACTATCGCAGTCCGCAAGAGATCTTTGATAAGCACGGGGCCGACGCGCTGCGCTGGTACTTCTTTGCCAACCAGCCGCCATGGAGTTCGATCATCTATTCGGAACGGGCCATCCGCGATAGCATCCCTGAATTTTTGCTGCGGATGTGGAACGTGCTCAGCTTCTTTACGATCTACGCCGAGATCGATGGCTTTGCCGGCGCTAGCCAGGCGTCTGGCCCACTGGATCAGCTCACCAGTGACGAGTTGGCCACCGCGCCCAGTTACCGGTCCGTGGCGGAGCGCACGGAGCTGGATCGGTGGATCTTAAGTGAACTGGCCACAACCACGGCCAGCGTGATCGAACGCATGGATCGCTACGACAGCTATGGTGCTTGCCAACAGATTTCAGCTTTGGTTGACGGTCTGAGCAATTGGTACGTGCGGCGCTGCCGCGATCGTTATTGGGATAAGGGGACAGCCGCGGAGAGTCGCGACAAGTCCGACGCGTATTGGACGCTCTATGAAGTGCTGTTGGATCTGACCAAGTTGGTCGCTCCGTTCGTGCCGTTTGTGGCCGAATCGATGTGGCAGACGCTGACCGAGTCGGTGCGGGACAAAGTCCGCTGCAGCGTTCACCTGTGCGACTATCCCAACTCCAGCGAACAACGCTGTGACGCGCTACTGAGCGAGCGCATGCGCCTGCTGCGTGAAGTGGCTTCACTAGGGCGAGCGGCGCGCATGGATTCGAAATTAAAAGTTCGTCAGCCACTGGCCAGCGTCGAAGTTAGCTTGGCCAGCGATCGCCACATGGCATGGCTCACCGAATACGACCAGATCATCCGCGAAGAGCTGAACGTAAAACAGATTCGCTATAACGCGGGGAACAGCGAGTATATCGAGTATCAAATTCTGCCCAATTTCAAGTTGCTTGGGCCGCGAGTTGGCAAGCAGTTGCCGGCCCTCAAAAAAGCCCTGGCGGCGCTCGATGGTGCGCAGTTGCTGGCCGAACTACAGGGGCAGGGGTTCGTCGAGATCGACTTGCAAGGCGAGACACTGAAACTCTCCGGAGATGATCTGGAAGTGCGTCTCAAGGCCAAGGGGGGCTGGGCGGCGGCCCAGGGCCGGCAGTGTGTGGTGGTGCTCTCCACCGAGTTAACTCCGGCGTTGATTCGCGAAGGTATGGCCCGCGATCTGATCCGCTTGATCCAAGACTTGCGCAAGCAACGCGACTGTCAGTTCACCGACCGCATCCGAATCTATAGCGAGTTTGATAACGACGACCTGGCTTTGGCCATCCAGGAGAACCGTTCGACGCTCACGGCGGAAACGCTGGCCACGGAGCTGCTAGAGAACCAGTCGCAGCCTGCGGGCGTTACCCTGGAGGACTTCGAAGTAGGCGGCCATGCAGTTCGCTTGGGCATCGAGACCGTGCCGGCAATCGGCCGTGGGGATTCAGCATGAAACCGCTGCGCGTGGCCGTACTCATCTCCGGTTCGGGGTCAACCTTGGCAAACCTGCTGGCCTGTCACCAGCGTGGCGAGCTGCCGATCGAATTCGCCTTGGTCATTAGCAGTAGTCCCAAGGCGGGTGGCCTGCGGCATGCAGAACAAGCGGGCATTCGCGCCGAGGTGGTTGCGCGCAGAGACTTTACAGGTCCTCAAGCGCACAGCCAAGCCATCTTCGGTTTGTGCCGTCAGCACGACGTGCAACTGGTCGTGATGGGCGGCTACCTTGAGCTGCTAGCCATACCCGATGACTTTGCCAATCGCGTGGTCAACGTTCATCCTTCGCTGATTCCCGCTTTCAGCGGCCACGGATTCTACGGCCTGCGAGTTCACTCGGCGGCCGTCGAGTATGGTGTCAAGCTTTCCGGCTGCACGGTTCACTTCGTGGACAACCAATACGATCAGGGGCCGATCATCGCCCAGCGCAGTTGTCCCGTATCGAGCAGCGATACCGCCGAGGAGCTGCAGCGTCGCGTGGGTGAGCTGGAGCGACAGCTCTATCCAGAAGTCATCGCAGCTATCGCGGCGGGTCGGGTCTGCATCGCCGGACGCATCGTCAGCTATGAGAGCATGCCTTGAAGAGCAAGGACCGCGGCGCGGTCCACGATAATCACGACCAAGCTACGGCAAGTCAGCTGGTGGAGCAAGACCATCAGCGGCTTGGCGTTCAACAATTTCGACAGGCGTCACTTCAAGGCGGTCTACCGATGACGTCGAACCACGGACTTTGACAAAGCTGGAAATCAGTACGATGACGCATGCCAGCAGGACCAAGATCCCCAGCCACTTGCCACGCTGCGTACGCATGGCTGCAAAGGCTTGACTGCGACCGACCAGCGCGGATGCAATAAAGAAGATCCCCAGCGCGAGCAGCATTTTGGTCCCGATCAAGGCGTGGTACAACCCATCTCCCTTATGCAGTGGCATGGCTCGGAAGTAGTTATAAAAGCCGCTTACCAGGAATAGCAAAATCCCAATGTGCACAAAGCGTTTCCAGCGGGCGGCGATGCCCTGCGACAGCGTGGCATGCGCGTCCTCGGAGATCAGTTTCGCCGCTGGCAACAATACGCACAGAATGAAGACACTTCCACCGATCAAGGCAATGGCTGTGGAGATGTGGGTCACGCGCGACAGATAATCAATCCAAAACATAGTCGGTTCGCAAGTCTTCGAGTGGTGTTTAGTTGGTGGAAAAGCGTGGAGGAAATTCACCGCCGAAATCATCTTCTGCATCGGCGGCTAGGCTCTGCAGCTTTTGCTCCAGGCAGCGCGACAGCAGTCGGCAACGGACATCGACATTGGCTTCGGCTAGCAATTGCTGTTTGATTGCCAGTGGTAACCGCAACGCGTAGGCGATCGTGTCGGCGAGTACGCCCAGCGGTAACTGCTCACCCACCAGTTGACGAAAGCTTTCCTGGGCAGCCAATTCTTGCGGAATAAATTGCTGAAACAGCGATTGCAGTCGCTGAGCTAATTCGGGTCTGTGCTGGGCCGCATCGGTTGGATATTGGTCCTCTAGCACTTCCACATCCGCTTCGCGAAATGATCGATGCGGTTCCAGCTCGCGAATGATGCGCGCTCGTTTGACGCCAGCCAGCAAAATATTATGACGCTGGTCATCGGTGGGGGTATGTGAGATGATTTTACCAATACAAGTGGTATGGGCAATCGCGGGTCGCGACTGGTACTGCAGTTCCCACCCGGGTTCGAGCAGAACCATGGCGATTAGGCGGTCGTGGGCTAGAGCATCTTGCAGCATGTCACAGTAACGCGGCTCGAAAATGTGCAGCGACTGCACCGCGTGCGGGAAGAATACCATGTTGGGAAGCGGAAATAGTCGAACGCGTCCTGAAAAGTCGGCTGGCCATTCTGCTAGGTTTTGTAGGTTTGTCATCGCACTGACTATCTTACTGCATTTGACGCTTAGGCGGAGGGTGACTGTGGGGAAACACGCCTGCAATCGCGGACGGTTCTAGTCCGACCGCTCGCAATGGCATATAAATACTCTTGTCGTTTAACTTACGGTCAACGTACGACCCGCTCTGCAGCGTCACACTCAGCCCGAAATCTAGGTTGGACAGCATGATTCTATCAGGTGAGGAAATCAAGAAACGTATGGGAGGGGATATTCGAATCGATCCCTTCGATGCGTCTCAGATCAATCCCAATAGCTACGATCTGACCCTGCACAACGAACTGCTGGTGTACGAGGAGGTGGTGTTGGATGTCAAAACGCCCAATCGCTATCGTCGCATAGAAATCCCTGACTGCGGGCTAGTGTTGAGTCCCAGCCAAATCTATTTGGGGCGGACGGTAGAGCACACCGAAACGCATAATTTGGTGCCTATGATCGAGGGCCGCTCGTCGCTGGGACGGCTGGGATTGTTTGTGCACGTCACGTCGGGCTTCGGGGATGTTGGCTTTAAAGGTTACTGGACGTTGGAAATGTTTGCTGTGCAGCCGATTCGCATCTATCCCGGCCTGCAGATCTGCCAGATTATCTACCATGCCCTGCAGGGGGCCGTGTGCGAGTATTCGTCTAGCAAGTATCAAAATAACAAAGACATTCAGCCCAGTTTGCTCTACCGCGATTTTGGCCGAACCGAAGACGATCAGCAGATGAAACTGGAATTTCCGAATTCTTAAGGCCGCTGGTAGAATAGTCAGATGTCGACTCTCCCAGACCCTCAACGTTTGCAGCGCCGCGAAATTCCCGCGCTACCCCCGGCCGACCGTTTAAGCAGCGCGCCAGCTTGGCTGTTGTCCTTGCTGCTGCATGTCGGCATCCTGACCACGCTGAGCTTGCTGTGGGTAGCCAGTCCTAGGGGGACCGGCGGAGAGGCCGATCGACCTGTGGGTGTAGCCATGGTCTATCACGACAGCGGCGGCGAGGCCTACTTTCTAGAGACCAGCGGTGCGGCGGCGGAGGAGGGTAACAGCCAAGACACTTCGCCGGCCCAGCAGGCAGTGCAGAGCTTGCCAGCAGTCGATAATTCAAACGCCGCTACCGACGCTCTGCTAGCCGGCCTGCTGCCTGGGACTGGACAAACGGCCAGCGATCCCGCCGCGGCGGCCGGTGGTGTCGGACTGGGCGACGGAGGCGCGGCAATCGGAGGAGACCGCAGTATTCCCAAAGTCAAAACGACCGTATTTGGCATCGAGGGCGAGGGAACTCGTTTTGTCTATGTCTTCGATCGCTCGGCCAGCATGCTCGGCCATGGCGGGGCGCCGCTGCGCAGCGCAAAGGCCGAGCTGATCGAGAGCTTGCAATCCATCGGGCCCGCCCATCAGTTTCAGATCATCTTCTATAACGATTCACCACTGCCCTTGGGCGGCCTCTCGGGCGGCCCACCGAAACTATTTAAAGGTGACCAGCAATCCAAAGAGCGCGGGATTCAGTTTGTACGCAATATTTCGGCCGATGGGGGAACAGAGCACGTCGCTGCTTTGCAAATGGCGCTCAACTTGGGCCCCGACGTGTTGTTCTTTCTGACCGACGCCGATTCTTCGCCATCTGCCCGCGACATGCAAAAGCTGCAGGATCGAGCCGCCCGCGGCGGGACAACGCTGCATGCCATCCAGTTCGGTTCAGGCCCCAGTCGCGATGGCGGAGGATGGATTCGGATGTTCGCCGAGGGCTGCGGTGGCCTGTTCCAATACGTCGATGTCACTCGACTGTGATCTCAGTCCCAACAATCAGCGCCTGCGGGTTACTTAATGGCACACCGTACATTGACCGCCGAAGGTGTTGCCCTAAACGGTGACAGTCTTCAAGAGCTCGACCAGCCGCTTAGCTGCGTGTCGCGTGGTGTCTTGAGTG
>CAKQWG010000191.1 GCA_934278005.1 uncultured Pirellulaceae bacterium
ACGAAAAGAGCCTGTTGACACATCTGTAGCATTGGCTACATTAACCGTAGCATTAGCTACACATGGTGGCTTGTGTTCCGGTTTCAAACTAAGCAAAGGATGTCCGATGTCCCGACAGCGCAAACAGCGGATGGGTTTTACTTTGGTGGAGTTGTTGGTCGTGATTGCGATCATTGGCATCATGGTCTCGCTGCTGTTGCCAGCGGTGCAGGCGGCCCGCGAGGCGGCGCGGCGCATGCAGTGCCAAAACAATCTCAAACAGCTGGGGCTGGCTATCCTGACTTATGAAAGCAGCCACCGCGGCATACCGCCGGCGTACATTACCAACACCCGCGAAGATCGCGTGATCCACGGAGTGGCCTGTGCGGACGAGTACCGCAATTCGCATCCGGGGTGGGCCTGGGGCACGCTGCTGCTGCCACAGATTGAACAGTCGGCTCTGTACGCGCAGCTGCACCTTAACGAGTCTTGCTGGTCCCCCAGAAACAGCGCAGGCGTAGCCACCAAACTCGCCGCGTTTCTGTGCCCGTCGGCTTCCGGAGGCAGCGATGGCTTTGCCGTCTTGACCGCGACCGACCATCGCCACGGGACGCCGATTGTGCGCTATGATGGCAGCCACATCCACTTCGCGCACAGCCACTACGTTACCAACGCCGGCATACATCAGCCGTGGGGACGGGACACCGCTTACTGCTACGATTACGAAGTTGGCGAGCCGATTGGCAACAAGCTTGCCAGGATCGATGGTCCATTTTTTCCCAATGCCAAAATGCCGCTACGGCGAATCAGCGACGGCCTGAGCAACACGATTTTCCTGGGCGAGCACAGTTCGATCCTGAGCCATAAGACGTGGGTAGGTGTTGTCCCCACGGCGGTCACGCCTCCCAGGCTCGACCTGCGAGCTTGGCAATCGGAAAACAACGGCGGCGGCTGCCCGGTCGGTGTGCATAGCGGTCCCGATATGCATGATCATCCCGAGGTCATCATCCACGCTCCCAACAATCCATTTGGCCACACGGACGAGATGTGGGGCGAACACGGTCCGGGGTGCTCGGTCTCAATGGGTGACGGTTCGGTAAGGTTTGCATCCGCTTTTATCGATGCCGACACATGGGTCGCCTTGTCAACTCGCGACGGTGGAGAGGTGATTAACGATGCCCAGTAGATCCGATGCTAACCACCTCAGTCCGGCTCGCATTTTCCTGATTGGCCTAGCCGCCGTTATCGTCGTGCTGCTCGCCGGAGTCGCTTGGCACTGGTACTCGACACCCCCGCAGCTACAGGCCTCACCCGAAGCCGCCAAGACGCTCGATGCCATGTTCACCGCTTTGACATCTCGCAATCCGGATAACTTGTCGGCCTGCATGCAGCGCATCGAGCAGTACAGCCACGAGGGAAAACTGAGTGCGAGCGCCGCAGCCGAGCTGCGCGCCTGCCACGAACTAGCGACGGGCGATGCTTGGGAACAAGCTGCCAAGCGGCTCTACTGGATCATCTACGAGCAGCGCTGAATTCGCGCCGCCGGAAAATCTCTTGAGGGATGGTTAGAAGATCTAGGGTGAAAAATGAGGCGAGTGGCTGATCGACTCGCTGGCCGATGTCTGTAGTAGAGCCTGCCGTAGCGGACAAGTCGCCGAGACGGCAGAGCCGCGTCGGTACTGAGCCAATAGTTCCTTGGACCGCATTGCAAGCATGCGGCGGACTTCACGCCGCTTGCCACGCACGCGTGGGATCGCCATCGAGTCATAGGCGGTCGTCTGATGCCGCATCCAAGCGATGACGGCAGCCTCCGCACGCTGCTCAATGGGAATGCGTTTGGTGCGCGCCACGGTACCACTACCCACCGGGGTGGCATGTTCGGTAACGGCTTGCGTTAACTGTTCGGCTAATTGTCGCTGGGCTGAATGGAAGTTCAGGAATTGCAGCACTGCGCTAGCGAAATCCTCGACGTACTCGCCCTGCACTTGTTCGCGGCGAGCCCCCGCGGCTTGTTTGCGCTTGGCATACGCCTCGGTGCTGCGCTCTGCCTCTAATTCCGCCCGAATGCGCTCAATCGTTGCCGTTGGCGCCCAGATGCCTTTAGAAAAAGTTCGCCTCCCCTTTTTCTCTTGCACTAACCAGTGCTCGCCTGCGGCTTTAATGCGCCGCGTCATGCCCGCGTCTCCCGGCGGCAGCAGGCTCCAGCCAGGCGGGACCGCTTGTAGGTCCCCCTGAGCGTTACGTACCCTATTGTCCGAAGGACCTGGTGTAAAGATATTGGATTCCATAGCTCGCTCGTTAAAGTCGGTAGACTCGTAATCTCTGTAGGCGCGTAACGAGCGCAGCGTTATTACGGCAATCTTTATGCGTGGAGAATCCTCTACCCCGCTTCGTAAGGCCTTCAATCGACGGTATGCGCCCCATAAATCCAATGAGCTTGTCCACATTCAAACATGCGCCGTCGAGCAGATTGAGCATTCGTCCCAAGATGCATCCTCGCCACAAATCGGTTAGCCTGTCACTCGCGACCGCAGCATACCAATCAATGGCCTATTTGAACGACCCAAGATCGAAACCCCAAGAGATGCTGCATTTCTTTAGCCCCTTCATTAAGAAACCACTCCTTTGCTTTCTCACCGTCCTGGGTGAAGTTGATGGAAAACAAAACTCTCCGCTTCTGGTCAAACTCCATCTGGCGGCTGAAAACGCTCATCGAAGTCCGCACGCTGCGAGGTAAATCTCCTTCAAACCCTTCGGAAAATCTAGGTTTGATTACCACGACGCAATCAGCATTGTCAGTTTTTAGCCGACTCAATAAAGTGCGAACCGGATAGACCTGCACGTACTCATTCTCTCTAGGTGACTCGTCGGCAGTAAAATCGACAAGCACCTCACTTTCGCCTCGGATCGCATCAAACCGCTCCCAAAGTCCATCACCGCCGCTAGAAAAACTCGACACGAGACTGACGACTTCAAACTTTGCCGATTGCCGAGCGAACCCGTCGAGCGTCCAGTTGATAAGATCGCTATTCTGCTCAGGGTCGCTTGTGAAATAGGTATGGATCATCAACGTTGGTTGAGGCGGATTCCGAATATTTCGTATGATCCTGCTACGCAGGACGGCTTGCAGGTCCTCTTTTAATTGCCCCCAATCGATCGCATTTAGATTCGGCTCTTGATCGCTTAGCAACGCCTGCCCATCCACCAGTAGGTGCGCGACGTAATCTGGCTTGCCGTTCTCCCTACCTGCTAAGTATTTTTGTAGGGCCGTATTTTCCGCCGCCAAAATGACATAGTGCTTTCGCTTGATGACCCCACCTTCTGCAGGCGCGGTGTCGAACTGCGCTTGTGCGAGTGCGGAAAGTAAGAGCAATAAGTAAGCGACTAACAATCGACCCATCACGACTGGCGAATGCATTTCTCTTCTCCGACATCGAACGCAATACATGGATCATAACGTGTACGGGGATATGTGGCCGTAGCAGCGGCGGTGTGACGGTCGAGCAGATGTCCATGGAGGCGACCGTGTTGTAACAGTGCACCGCTCGTTACGAGCTTACACAATAGGATTTATAAAAAGCAGCTCAGTGCTGTCTTCCGTGACCTTTGTGGTAGCGAGCGGATTGAGCCTGCACATCTGCTAGAGTTGGCAGTGGGACACCACAGGCCCAGTGAATGCCCGCCGCCAGCAAGGCCTCGAATTGACTCTGCGCAAAATCGTCGACATGCCCCAACGAGGTGTAAAACGAGCGGCCACCATCGTTGCGCACAAAGGTCCAGGCCAGCGGCTGAGCGGGCTCCTCTCCAGGTACGCTGCCCAGTAGCAACACATCTGTCCCGGCTAGCAGCGGAGTCGTTTGGTAGAGCGATCCACCAGGCTTAAAATCGTCAGTCAGACCAGCCGCGACTGCGATCGGGTGCGACGAGGTGAAGTCCGCCAGAGCTGCGGGGATATTGTTCGAGTAATGGCCGCGGTAGTTGCCCCCCCACACTTCGGCGTCGAATTCCGGCCACTGGTCTGCTCCGGCGGGCGAAGGTTGGTTGCGCAGCGCAAAGGCATGGCTGGCGGTGCGAATGCCGAGCATCGGTTTGCCGCTGCGAACGAACTGGCGTACGACCTGCAGATCGCACTCCGGTAGAGCTCGCCGCCGCACGCTGATAAGTAGCGCATCGGCTGCGGCGATCTGTTCAATGCCTACAAATTTTGACGGTTCCGATTCGTCAGCATAATACGTGCTAACGCTAAAATGCTGGCTGAGATGTTTGGCAGCGAAGGCCGGAAGCGTATTTTCCGTGTGATACTCGTCCTCACCGATCAGCATGGCCAAGCGTACGCGGTCGTCGGCCGAGAAGCGAAACTCTTGGCCACCGACAACTTGATCGCTGGTGATGGTCGGGCAAACGTAGCGCTCGATATGGCTGACAATCAAATCGGTGCCGGTAAAGTGATTGGCGTAGGGCCAAGCTCGTGGATCGATCATGGTATCGGTTAGATCTCGCGCCAACACGGCATGCTTGCCGCCGAGCGTCAGGCGTCGCAAGCCAAACGGTCGTCCGAGCACGCACATGTTGGTATGCACGCCCACAAGGATCACGTTTGAAACGGCGCGATCCTCTAAAATGCTCCAGATCTCTGGGCCGCTATCGCTGACATAATCGCGTTGAGCATCGATGGCGATGTGCGACGTTTGTGCCCGCCAAGGAGCCTTGGGATTGCGACCGCTGGCCTGCAGCCGGGCGGCCCACAAGCGATGCTCCTCAGGATCATCGTCTTCACCGCCGGCGGATTGATCGACCGGGTAGGCCGCGGCTTCCTCGCTGGGAATTTGGTCGCACCAGCTTTCGATGTGATCCGGCAGCGACTGCACCCGTTTAGTCGCCTGGGCTCGCAGACGAGCTGGATGCTGTGCGTAGTGGTCCATGCAGTCGCTGGGCGCGTGAATCACGACCGCGCCGCGCTGGCGCAATTCGCTGACGAAGGCGTCGATGCGCGGCGCCAGTTCAGCCCCGCGACGCACCGCATTGACGCAGTGGTGTGCGTCCCACATATCGCACACGATGACGGCGGTTTGGGTTGACTGCCATGTCTCATCGCGCACCACGCGATGGAAGCGATCGGCCCCCTTAGCCACCGGTTGCTGATAGCGCAGCTTGAGCGCCAGTTCCTCGGCGGACAATTGCAGTGGCATTACGCAGGTGATACAGCAAGCGACAAGCAAGCGGAGGAATGGCATCAGTGGGCTTCCGGGAAGGTTAGCGGCAGCAGGCAGGCACCTCCCATAATACCACAGCTCATGTATGAAATAGTGGGTGGGGTATGCATCCTGCTTGCCGTCCAGTGGGGTATGCATCCTGCTTGCCG
>CAKQWG010000192.1 GCA_934278005.1 uncultured Pirellulaceae bacterium
AGTCGGCAGGGAACTACCCAAGCTGCAGCAGATCGTCGTCCCGATGGAAGTCGAACTCGACGCCGAGACCAATCGCCGCCATCCGCCGCATGGCCGAAGCATATCTGGCCAAATAGCGAGAGTTCAGCGCATGATTACCTGGAAAAGAGCGAACCCACTTCCCGACGGCCCCGAAGACAGTTCTGTCGTCGACGCATTTCATGGCGATAATTCAGACGGCGAGCAGTTCTTCCTTGTACACCTGGTATACAACGACGGCGAGCGGGGAGAGTACGCGACGCTGGGCGTGCTAGGCAGATTGCCTAAGTCAGAAGAAGCCGATCAAGCTGCAGAGAAGATTGGCTGGGAGAATGTTAAGTGGGACCTCACAACACCAGGCATCAGCCTGATCGCCCCTAAGCCCTAGCTAGCGGCTCGCTCAGCCTGCACGGCGAGGTGCCCACGGTAGCCTACTGGCCGAGGTACAAACTCCGCCAACTCTCGACGGCACAAGAACAATCTGCCGTACCGGCGAATTGAAGTGATCTGGCCGGAGTGCGCATAGTGCGAAACCTGCGGACGCGACTTGCCCAGAATGGTCGCAGCAGTCGTGGCGTCCACCCAATCGGACTCACGAAATTCGCAATTCGGATCCATGTCTCCGGGCATTGACATCTCCCCCAGTATTGCTAATGTGAAGATATGGACCTAGCGCAACCGTCAACACTCTTAAACCTGACGGTCACGCTAGTCCACTCGTCTGAAACGATGGTCGTTTCAGAGCGAGGCCGACGGGGCTCGAACCCGCAACCTCTGGATCGACAGTCCAGTGCTCTAACCAATTG
Organism: uncultured Pirellulaceae bacterium; assembly: GCA_934278005.1. Taxonomy (GTDB): domain Bacteria; phylum Planctomycetota; class Planctomycetia; order Pirellulales; family Pirellulaceae; genus Aureliella. The sequence goes on from CAKQWG010000192.1 coordinate 825, forward strand.
AGCTACGGCCCCAACTTTCGCTGGTTGCTACCGGCGAGTTTCTGTGTTGGATACGCCGGATTATACGCTGCAGAAAACGGGCTGCAAGGGCACTCCCGCTCAAGACGCGAAGTCATTGCCAAAGTCGCCCGTTTTGAGCCAGAAAAATCGCTGCTAGCACTTTTTTCGCTAGCTTCGGTGCAACTCGTAGACGCGCAATTCCTCGGCCAAGTAGTGCGACCACGAGCCCTGGGATGGTTTGCTGGGGAGGGGGACGTCGCAGAAGGCCAGGCGGCTGAGAGTGAGCTACGTTTGTGCAAGCTGCCTGAGCTCTGTGGGCTGAGGCGCCATGTCGACTGGGAAACTGTTGTCTGGGGAAACTGTCGACTGGGGAAAAGAAATTAGGTCGAGCCACGCTGGGAGGCTCGGCTGCTAGCACTGATTTATAGGGCAGTTGAATATGTTAAGAAGTATCGGCGACTTCGTCGGCAGCCGCCTGGGTGCCGGCTGGGACGCAATCTACTGGCTCATGATGGAAATGGACGTCATCCAGTGGGGCATCGTCTCGGTAGTGTTTGTGGCGGCTGGTTTTATGGCTCTGCGGACGCGCTTGTAATACAGCTTTTGTGCAATACAGCTTTTGGGATGTGGTTTCAATTGCTGCAGAAAGTCGCCGAACCACTCCGCCGGTTAGTGCGGCCAATGCCGGCCGGCGGAGCGGTCGGGGGAATTTAGTTCCGGCCGGCGGAGCGATCGGTGGAATTTAGTTCCGGCCGGCGGAGCGGCCGGTGGAATTTAGTTCCGACCGGCGGAGCGGTCGGTGGAATTTAGTTCCGACCGGCGGAGCGGTCGGTGGAATTTAGTTCCGACCGGCGGAGCGGTCGGGCGACTATGGCGGTTGGGCGACTATGGCGACCGGTTGTTGTTGAAGTGGATCGTTGGTGTTAATGTGGTGTGCCGCGTGCCATCCTGCGGATGCCCATGATTCACGCCCTTCTAGCCCATGAGAATACTTAGCTATGTCTTCGTCGTCTGCTTCATCGTCTGCTTCGCGTATCGTCTACACCCTCACCGATGAAGCTCCGGCCCTGGCGACCCATTCGCTGCTGCCGATCATTCAAGCTTTCGCACGACCGGCTGGGGTGGAGTTCGAACTGCAAGACATCTCGCTGGCGGGACGGATTCTGGCTAACTTTGCCGACTTTCTAACGCCCGAGCAACAGCAGCCGGACGCTCTGGCGGCACTGGGTAAATTGGCTATGACTCCAGCAGCCAATATCATCAAATTGCCGAATATTAGCGCGTCGGTGCCACAGTTGGTCGAGGCTATTGAGGAACTACAGTCCCAAGGCTATGCGCTGCCCGACTACCCGGCTCAGCCCAGCCACGATGCCGAAAAAGCCATCCAAGCTCGCTATGCAAGGGTGCTCGGTAGCGCAGTCAACCCAGTGCTGCGCGAGGGCAATTCCGACCGCCGCGTCGCCCCGCCCGTGAAGGCCTATGCCCGCAAGAACCCGCATTCTATGGGCCAGTGGAGCAGCGATTCAAAATCCCATGTCGCGCACATGCAGTCGGGAGATTTCTTTGGCAGCGAACAGTCGCATGTGGCCGATCAAGCGACCAGCGCGACTATCGAGTGGGTGGGCTCTGACGGCAGCAGCAAGACGCTCAAAGCGGCAATTGCACTGCAAGCCGGCGAGGTTATCGACGCGGCGGTGTTGAGCGGCCAGGCGCTGCGAAAATTTCTCGCCGAGCAGATCGACGACGCGCGCAGACGCGACGTGCTGCTGTCTCTGCACCTCAAGGCGACCATGATGAAGGTCTCCGATCCGATCATGTTTGGTCATGCAGTGAAAGCCTACTACGCGCCGGTGCTGGAAAAATATGCCGCAGAGCTCGAGCGCATCGGCTTCAATCCAAACAATGGTATCGGCGATCTGTACGACAAGCTCGGCCAGCTCTCAACCAGTGGGCAAGCTGCGATCCAGGCAGACATCGACGCGATCTATGCCCACGGCCCGCGAGTGGCGATGGTCGATTCGGATAAAGGTATCACCAATCTGCATGTCCCCAGCGACGTGATTATCGATGCATCGATGCCGGCCGCTATCAGGACCTCGGGGAAGATGTGGGGCGCTGATGGCAAGCTGCATGACACCAAATACATCATCCCTGATCGCTGCTACGCCGGCGTCTATCGCGAGACGATTGAGTTCTGCAAGCAGCACGGTGCGTTCGATGTGCCTACCATGGGCTCGGTTGCCAACGTCGGCTTGATGGCTCAGAAAGCCGAGGAGTACGGTTCGCATGACAAGACGTTCGAAATTGAGCAGGCGGGTCGGGTGAGAGTGGTCGATGCGAATGGCCGAGTGTTGATGGAGCACGCCGTTGAGCCGGGGGATATTTGGCGGATGTGCCAGACCAAAGACCTTCCCATCCGCGACTGGGTCAAGCTGGCAGTAACTCGCGCAAGGCTGACCGGCCATGCTGCGATATTTTGGCTCAATCCGGCGCGCGCCCACGATGCCAATCTGATCGCCAAAGTCAAGCAGTACCTGGGCGAGCAGGATACGCAGGGGCTCGATATCCAAATCATGACTCCCGAGCAAGCCACGCGGGCCACCTGCCTGCGAGCCAAGCAGGGATTGGATACGATTTCGGTCACGGGCAATGTGTTGCGGGATTATCTGACCGATCTGTTTCCAATCTTGGAGTTGGGCACTAGTGCTAAGATGTTATCGATCGTGCCGCTGCTGGCCGGCGGAGGGCTGTTCGAGACAGGTGCGGGCGGATCGGCACCCAAGCACGTCGATCAGTTCCTGGAGGAAGGCCATCTGCGCTGGGACTCGTTGGGGGAATTTTTAGCTCTGGCTGCTTCGCTGGAGGACTTGGGGCACAAGTCGAACAATGCTCGATTGTTAGTCATTGCCAAGTGTCTCGATGAGGCGACTGGCCAGTTTTTAGACAATGACAAATCGCCCTCGCGCAAAGTGAATGAGTTGGACAATCGCGGCAGTCATTTTTACTTAGCCCTGTACTGGGCTCAGGCGTTAGCTGCACAGACGCAGGACGCAGAATTGCAGGCCATGTTTGCGCCGGTCGCTCAGCAGTTGGCCCAGCAAGAGACGCAGATTGTGAAGGAGCTCAATGCGGCGCAGGGGCATGCGGTGGACTTGGGGGGCTACTATCATCCCGACCGCCAACGCACAGCGTCCGCCATGCGTCCTAGTCAGACCTTCAATGATATTCTGGCTGAGTTGGGCTAGTGCGGTGGGGTAGGCATCCTGCTTGCCATTGAAGTGAGTAGGGCGACGCAAGCTAGAAGCTTACGCCACTTGAGCGCAAGCTAGAAGCTTGAGCCACACGCAAGCTAGAAGCTTGAGCTGCTTTTAGACTGATTTGAGAATTTTAGGGCTATCGGCGAATGGTTGCAAAACGCATATTGCTGCTCAATCCGCAAGCTGAGTTGGCAAGTTGCTTGAGCCGAGTCGATGGCTTGCAGGTTGCTTGGATGGCCTCGCGTGAGCGGCTCGACCAATTCCGTCGTCTTGGCATTCAGGGCATGGGATACGAGTATAACTCGGACCGCTCGAAGGTTGCTCCGCGTGAAATCGCAAGCGTGCTGAGTGCACTGCGGCGTGAGCGGTCGCATTTGCTGTTCGCACCTACTAGTCGTCCGCTGGCGCATGCGGTGCAGGCTAGTGTGTTGATTTCGCCTCGTCCGCGGATTGTAGCTTTTCGCGGGATCACTTCGCCGCTCCACAGGTACGATCCGGCTGAGTGGCTGACTTATCTGAACCCATGTGTGGACGGATACGCGTGTGAGTCGCAGGCGGTGCGGGAGGTGTTGCTGCGTTCGGGAGTGGCGGCTGGCAAGTGCGCTGTGGTGTACAACTTTGTCCCACCACCGCTGGGCCCTGGGGCTGAGCGTGGAGCGCTGGCGGAGTTTGATATTCCGGCGGACGCTTTTGTGGTGGGGATGGTAGCGAATATGCGGCGAGTCAAAGGGGCGGATATTTTGCTGCAAGCGGCGAGGCTGCTGGCCGATTCGCCGAATCTATTTTGGTTGTTGATTGGAGATGTGCGCGACCGGCGCGTGCGGCGGATGCTGCAGGACGAGCGATTGCGGCGGCAGGTCCGTGCGGCGGGCTTTCGCAGCGATGCGGCGCATTTGATGAGTGCGCTGGACGTGTTTGCTATGCCATCCAGACAGGAGGCGTTGTGTCGAGCTTTACTGGAGGCGATGAGCCGTGGGGTGTGTCCTGTTGTGAGTGACGCGGGAGGGCTGCCGGAGGCGGTCCGCGGCGGGATTGACGGGTTGGTTGTACCGCGCAACGATCCGCGAGCTTTGGCGCGGGCTGTCGAAAAGCTGCAGGGCTCTCCGGAGCTGGTACAGCAGTTCGGCCGGTCGTCCGCGGAGCGGAGCCGGACGACGTTCACTGCCGAGCAGTGGTGCCAGCGGTTGCTGGAGTTGTTCTGGCAAGTGTTGGGCTGAGTGGCTGTTGGAGGTCTGAGTGGCTGTTGGAGGTCTG
>CAKQWG010000193.1 GCA_934278005.1 uncultured Pirellulaceae bacterium
TCGAGCAAGACCCAGTCGAGCAAGACCCAGTCAAATAAGACCCAGTCGAGCAAGACCCAGTCAAATAAGACCCAGTCGAGCAAAACCCAGTCAAACAAAACCCAGTCGAGCAAAGCTGTGATGGCGGGCAAATCCACCATCGGCAAAGCGACGGCTGGAAAATCCAAAACGGCGGGGAAGCCTGCCGGGACCAAATCTAAAGCGGGCAGTAAGCCCAGCGCGACCGGCGCGGGTAAGGCGCGCGCTTCGGCCAATGGCGCAGCGGTCAAGCCGGTCAAACGGCGTGCGGGTGCTAAGGCGATTGCCGCGGCCCGCCCCACAGCCGGAGCCAGCGCTAAGGCCAGCGCCGCTAAGGGTCCAGCAGGCAAGGCGGACGCATCGAAGTCCGCTTCCGGCAAAGCGAACAAGCTGACGCCAAACGCGGCCAAGTCGATGGCTAGGCAGGCGCCACGTGGTAAATCCACAGTCTCCGCCGTATCACCTGCAGTCAAGCCACCTGCTAGCAAGCCCGCCGCCAAAAAACAGCTGGCTCAACAGCAAGTGTCCAAAAAACAGACGCGCGCCCTGGCGGGCGTTTCGTCTGCGGATGCTAACTCGCGTTTGGAATTCAGCGCCGCGGCCAAGCAATTGTCCACTAAATCCGCTGCCAGAACGAAACCCACTGCTAGCTCCACTGATCCGCAAGTCCTCAAGCGCATCCGCGAAGTGCAGCTGCAGCGACAGACGAGCAAAGATCTGACCTCGCGTCCCACATTGATTCGTCCACCCGGGGCGATCGAACCGATTTTGGACAGCGAGCCGCGCAAGGATCGCATCGCATTGTTCGTCCGCGATGCTCACTGGCTGCACGCTACGTGGGATATAACTCGCCATGCTATCGAGCGCGCCAAGGCGGCCATGATGGAGCACTGGCACGGCGCCAAGCCGATTCTGCGGTTGATCCGCATGGACGATACCGGCACAACCAACACCTCAGAAACCACCGAACGCGATATCGAGATCCATGGCGGCTTGCGCAATTGGTACATTGAGTGGAGTGGCGAAACCGCCAACTTCCGCGTGCTCATTGGCTACTTGTCCACCAGCGGCCGGTTCCACGCGATCGCCAAGAGCAATATCGTTAAAACACCCGGCGCTGGGACGACCGACGCGGTCGACGAGCATTGGTCCGATTTGGGGGCTGAGAGCGAGCGCATCTTCGCTGTCAGCGGAGGCTATGACGAAGAGTTGGATTCGGGAGAATTAAAGGAGATGCTCGAGGACCGCTTGCGACGTTCTCTGGGCGCTCCGCCACTGGCAAAGCTTGGAGCTGGTGCTGATAGTCCATTTCGCCAGCGCGGTGGCTTTCATTTCGAAATGGAAGTTGAATTGGTGGCTTACGGCTCGACAGTCCCCGACGGTTATCTGACGCTCAATGGCGAACCCGTGGCGCTTCGCTCCGATGGTACGTTTGCACTGCGGGTTCCGTTTCCAGACCGACGGCAGGTTCTGCCAGCGGTGGCCTGTTCGCGCGATGGCAGTCAACAGCGCACGATTGTCGTCGCTGTTGAACGCAATACGAAGATCATGGAACCGCTGGAGTCGGAAGAGGATATCGGAGAGTGACCATGTCCGATGCACGGCCACCCGCTGTGGCTCAATTGCCCGCTGTGGCTCAATTGGCTGAGCAATTATTGACTTGGTTTGTCGAGCATCGGCGACCGGAGACAAGCTACGCGGTAGCGCTGAGCGGTGGGGTGGACAGTGCGGTGGTGGCGCAAGGGGCGGCTCTGAGCGGATGTCCGGCGGTAGCCGTGACTGCCACTAGTGCCAGCGTCTCGGCCTTAGAACGCAGCGATGCCAGTCAGTTGGCGGCCCGCATGAAGCTGTCCCATCACTGGATCGAACCCAACGAATTGGACGATCCGGCCTATCAGCAGAACGATCTGCGGCGGTGCTACTTCTGCAAGTCGCGGTTGTATTCTGCGATTGCTCAAAGTTTTCCACAGCACCAAATCCTGTCGGGCACCAACCGCGATGATTTGGGCGACTATCGACCAGGTTTAGAGGCGGCTGCAGAAGCCGGCGTGCTCGCCCCCCTGGCCGAACTGGGCATTGGGAAAAAGCAGGTGCGCCAGCTAGCCCACTACTGGCAGTTGGATGTCGCGGATAAACCGGCCAGCCCCTGCTTAGCGTCTCGTATCGCCTATGGTGTAAGCGTTACCAGCGAGCGATTGCAGCGGATCGAGAAGGCTGAGCAGATCTTGCGCGAACTGGGGTGGGACGAGTTTCGTGTGCGTCTGCACGCCGACGAGGTAGCGCGATTGGAGGTGCCGCCAAGTTCCATAGCCAGATTGGCCGAAGTTGACGTTCGAACGCGTGTCGTCGAGCAGTTTAAGCAACTGGGTTTTCGCTACGTGACTTTAGACCTAGAAGGCTTTCGCAGCGGCAGTCTCAATGCGGTCTTCCAAATTCGCACTCCCGCGCGGCGCTTGCCGTAGTTGGTGCGGTGATCGTTAGGGGTGGAGTGGGGCTGATCGCTCCGCCGAACAGAAGCTGTTTGAAGCCGGTTAGCGAGGACCGGCGAAGCCGTCCACGACACTATCGGATGATGCCGTTGCCGCCCACAGTCAGTCCGGAGCCGATCTGCGCGTAAGGTAGGATGCCATAGATACCCTGGGTGAACACCTGCGAAACGAAGCTGTCAAAGCGAGCGATGGGCGACGGGGGAACGATGATCAAATCGCCATCGCGCAGCCAAATCTCGTCGGCCGGTGTGGCGACTTTGCCCAAGTGGGCACCGCGAATGTCCACCCGCGTGGCCAGCAATCGCCAGTCTTCTGCGCGGCGAAATATCACAATCTCACGCGTATTGGCACCCTGCCTTGCTCCTTGAGCCATAGCCAGCGCCTGAGTAACCGATGTGGGGCCGAGTAGTTCGAATCTGCCGGGCAGCCCGACATGTCCATACACGAACACGAAATGCTGCGCCTCGACATCTAAAATGGGCTCGACTTCTAGTCCCGCTACCACTTCGCGGTAGCGCAGATTTACCTCGCGCTTGATCTCATCCAGCGTCATCCCCTGCACGCAGATGGGGCCCAATTTAGGCAATCGCAGCGTTCCGTCGGGATGCACCCGGTCGTCGAAACTCTGGCCGGTGAGACCAACTCGAGCCACCACCGCCGAACGGATCTCTTCAAGCAGTGAGTTGGTTTTGATGGGGATGATGTCGATGGCCGGGTTGAGAATCTTGTCTTTGTAGGCTTCTTCCAAATTGCGGCGGAGCTGGGGAATGGTTAGACCAGCGGCCCGCACCGGGCCGATCAGCCGCAAGTAGAGCATGCCGTCGGACTGGATGGACACTCCCCTGCCCTGCGACACGTCACCCAAGCGGATCGATTCGTCTGTCAATGAATTGATTTGTAGCTCGTCGCCGACCTGCAGCGGAAAGCTGTCGGCCAAAACCTGCCGCGAGAGGATATAGATGAATCGCATTTGATCGCCTACGCGAACTCGATAATCGACGGTCGCCGGCAAACGGATCGGGCCCAGATACTCGCCGTGCGCCAGGGGTTGAAAGTTGTAGCGATGGAGATCGCGCCAGCACTGTCGATGATCGGCAGTGTTGTCAGCGCAGTCGATGCCAAGCATGCACGGCTGGCACAAGCCGGGCGAGACCTGCGGCTGCGCAGGTAGATTGCATCCGTTGAGGCCGCAGCGATTAATGTTGCCAACTTGCTCTCCAAACTCTGGCGTCGGTCCCAGCGGGGCCACGTCCAGCACGCTCAGCGCGGCCACGCCACTTGGCCCAGTCGAAGCGTTTAGCTCTGCGGCAGCCTTCGATCCAGCCGAGGCGTTCGACCCAGCCGCACCACCGCCCTGAGCCGCGCTGCTAGATGTGGTTGCTATCGTGACGGCGATGAAGGCGGCGATGCAGGCGGCGCTAGAGACGGCGCTAGAGATGGCGCTAGAGACGGCCATGCAGCGCGAGCAGTTGCCGGCGGGCCTCAACAAAATGCAGGTCAGTTTGAGTGTAGGCATGGCTTCAACTTTTCAGGCGAACGGTACGTACATGCGAGCGCACGGAGGGTGGTAGTTATTCGGCGACTGTGTAGCTTAGTGACTGGTCGAGTTTGACGCGGCAGTGCGATACGGCTGGGCCGACGAGTCGCTGGACTGCGTACTGGGCCCGATGCTATAGGGGCTCATGGCAGCGAACGTGCGTGGATCGACCTCGATGAATTGCGGTGCGCCCCCGGCGCTGGCGAGCACCGTTTGGGTGGCCAAGGCTTGCTGCATGGCCCAGTTGCCAGTGTTGGTGTCTCCTAAGCGACGACTGGCTTCCACCAAGTTTTCGTAGGCAGCCAGCGATGGAGCGGCGTTGAGCGAGTCTACCAAGGCTTCACGTGCGTCGGCCGGGCGGTCCATCTGCAGCAGCACGAAGCCCAGTTGGTTGGTTGCCGTCGCGTTGCCAGGCGCGATGTCGCGTGCGCTGCGATACAGCGTGATGGCTCTCCAGCGCAAGTTTTGTTGCAAACCGGCTTGGGTGGCGTCTGCCTGCGACTGATAGCTGCGGCCCAGAGCGTACAGCACTTCGCTGGCCCAGGGGTGTCCCTGTGCCGCTTCAACCATCTTCTCCTGAGCATACTGACGGTAATGCTGTGCGGCCGCCAAGGGCGCGAGCGTGTTGGCGTCGGCATCCTTCAGCACTGGTGTTTCGTGCGACAGGATGACGCGCCGTAAAAAATCGCTGTCTGATGTCAGTCGTTGAGCGTTGGAGAAATCCTCAGCTTCGCTCATTGCTTTGGCGGCGGCGTGCCAGGCTGGTTCGCTGTAGTAATGGTTGGACCTCAGGTCCAGCACGCGCACCAGATAGAGCATGGCTGTCTCGGCATCTTCGCGCGCTGAGAAATAGGCTTTGCGATTGATCAAGGCCTCGCACTTTGCAAGTCGTTGGCTGAGCTCTTCGCCAATGGCCTGCCAGCCCGGAGGGTTGTCGATCGAGTGCACCGGCCGGCCCACTTCGTCTGCCGCCGGGCGACTTGAGGTGATTTGGTTGGAGACCAGGAGTGCCAAGTCGGGCCGCTGCGTCTGGGTAGCGTATGGATTTTCCAAATCGCTGCTGTGGGGGGCAATTCGCGGGGTGGCTCGCGAGCTGGCCAGTGAGAAAGGTGCGCTGGGCGTTGCGGGGGCTGAGCGCTCAGCGGACGCAGGCAAGCTCTCCACGAGTGCCGCGGCAGGCGTACCAGGTGCCGGTCCACTAGCGCTTAATGAAGCTGGTTGCTGAGTGTCGCTCGCCTGCTGTTGCTGTTGCTG
>CAKQWG010000194.1 GCA_934278005.1 uncultured Pirellulaceae bacterium
TGACAAAGCGAAGGCAGCAATTGAAAAGCTGGAGAGTGCCACACATCAATTCTTCGCATGGGTTGCAAGAGGTGTAAATACCGCTGTTGGAAAGATCACGCAGATAGCTCGAAGTCTCGGCAGGGTAACCGCCCGCTTTGAATTTGAGACATCCAGAATTTCGAGCTTATTGCAGGGCAAGGACTTAACGTTCTCAGGACATATTTTGAATGACTCTGGGCAAATAATTGGCGAACCGGTTAGTTTTATTTTTTTCGTTAGTAATGTCATAAACTTTAAGAAAGGTGACTCGCAATGAGAGTAGAATTGCCGTTCATGCTATTAGTCGCTTTGTTGCCATTGTGTCGGCGAAGTTTTTCGGCGGACGACTGTTGGAAAGAGACTGCTGGTGAGTCTTGTTTGGCACTTTACGGAGAGATTGAGGAACTACCTTCTCTGCCGTGTAGTGGCTGTTACGAGACTTCTAATCCTGCGGTATATTATTGTGCTCACACTCTCGGATACGAAGTTTATCCTGCGGAAGGCGATTGGTGGAGTAACGGCGTGCCGGGGACTGAAGAGGCCAATCCTGGAGACGAAGGTGCCTATCACGATAGGTTTGTCGAACACTGGGACTGCTGGGCGCAGGTGTACTGTCACACTAATTGCCAATTCCACGTAGAGGCATTGGCTTATTTTTGCGTGACAAACTACCGTGATGGATATTCCGTTAATGGGTCTTGGACTCGCGGTGATCCCTGCCGCGAATCTGAACCTATTTATGATTAAACAAGTTTCCTTTAGTCGTTGCAGCGATGTTGAACATGGCGTGTCATACGCGCATTCATATTCTATGATTTAGGGAAAGAAAATGGGAATATTCACTTGGCTAGCTGTGGTTTCGATATTCTTGTGTCTTACGTTAGACCGTGCAATTGGGCAGATCGTATTCCCATCGCCGACTGCTGAGGAGCTCACACGAGCGCAGCTTATTCTAGAGGAATATGACAATAATTCTACCAAGCTCACAAGATTTGCTGTATTGGCTGACGTGAACTTTGTACAAGAGAATCCAAAAGATTCCGCATATTCTTCCGACGACATTTATCTCATGGTAAAGGACAGTGCGAACGGCCTAAAACGCTTTGATTCAGTAGCATCCTCATATTCTGCTAGTCTTGGTGTCAGCCGTCAAATAGTTCACACTGTACTTCTTGGAGAGAAAACGGTAGAGTGGTTTGTTGAGGGACGAAGTGCGAACTCTCGCACGCTTCGTGAGGAATCTGATGTCGACAAGAACGATACCGCTCTACGAGATTCCGGGAAAATGGAAATGCTCGACCCGTTCTATCTAGCCATTTCCGGTTACAACGCATTTATCAAGCGCAGGACAGTAACTCGTGACCGCGGTTTCCCTCGATTGCAAGATTATAAGATTAGTCGCGTCGAAGATGACTTGCGAGGGACCGTTGTTGAATTGGAGGTGTCGGAAAAGTATGGTGTTTACTACCAGGTCTTTTTTAGCCGTGAAGTTAATTTGCCTGTTGAAAGCCGCCTGGTAAATGGACATGATCGCAAAAATGAATTGTCAATCGTCAAATCAAAATGGGGTAATTTTGGTAATCACCCAGTTCCGGAAATGGTCGTTGCTCATCAATTGCTAGGTTCCAAACCGTCCCTTACCAAACGAACCTGGAGTGTTGAATTTACTTGGAAGAACCTTCCTAAGAAAGGTGCGAAGACCATGTTCCAGAGCGATGAAGGGACATTGACGGTACCAACCAGTTCAATTGTTGAGTACATTCGCAGTGGCGAACCAAGCAAGTAGCGCAAGGAGAAAAGAAGGGGGCCAGGTGCCGATTGCGGACATGATGACTCCCCAACAACTCGAAGCAGCACTTGTCAATTTGACGCAAGTCACAGCGCAACTGCGCGCGGACAATGAGTCGTCACGACGAGTCATTTCGCAAATACGTGCGGACAGCGAGTCTTCTCAACAAGTCATCGCATAGTTGCGTACGGACAACGAGTCGCTGCTACTCGAGTCTAACTCGCTCAGATCTGAGTACCTTGCCTTATCGCAGTCAGTCACCAGTGTGGTAGCCGAGCGTGGTGCGCTGAAGCAGAAAGTGCTTGAGGTCGAAGCGGTCAACAAGAAGCTAATTGACATGCTCTGGGGCCGCCGTAGTGAACGCCGCATCGGCGGTTCGATAAAGTCCTCTACTGGACTTTGGCGACGACGTACAGGACTCGGCAGAGGCCTCCAGCGCGGCGCTGCCTGCTGAGATCATCGAGGCTCAACGCCCCGCTCAGCAGGCCTACGATCAGGCCAAGCTGGTGGAGCTTGAAGCCCGACGCAAGGCCCGCAATGCGCGCAAGGCTGACCGGTCAACTCGCGAAAGACGGTTGGGGACAACCGCTCTACGTTGGTTTCCATTCGAATGCTGAGTGCGTAAAGTAGATATGTAGGCCGAATTTTTAGACGGGATATAGGCGAACGCTTTTTAGACGGGATAATAGGCGACCGCAATCATTTAACAGCCTGGGAGCGTATTTTTGAATGCTATCAATCGCCGCAAGTGGCTACTGAGCTCAACTGCCTTAGCGGCCAGCCTGGGCATGCGACCCGCCGCATCGGCGGCCCAGAGCGGTTCGCGCATGAATCCGGCCTGGGAACAGTCCATCCGTTCGGGACTCGATTTTCTAGCACGCGAGCAATCCTCGCGGGGACAGTGGAATACGCCAGCTTATCCGACGGCGCTGGCCGCGCTGGCGGGGACGGCGCTGATCTGCTCGGGGTCGACCACGACGCAGGGACCGTACGCTAAGCAGATCGCCCGCTGCACCGACTTTCTGATCAGCAAATGCCGTCCCAATGGGCTGATCGGCGATCCCAACTCCGACAATCGCTATACCTACGGACACGGCTTCTCCATGCTTATGCTCAGCCAGGTACTGGGCGAGGAGGGCTATGAGGACCGCCGCAGCGAACTGATCGACGTGCTCAATCGAGCGGTCGAGTTTTGCGCCAGCGCGCAGACGACCGCCGGTGGCTGGGGATACGTTAGCGCCAAAGATGGCGCGGATTACGATGAGGGCTCGACGACGATCACTCAAGTTCAAGGGCTGCGTGGCTGCCGCAATGCTGGCATTGCCGTCCCTGCCGAGGTGATCGAGCGCGCGAAGAAGTACATTTATACGTGCAAAAACCCCGATGGGGGTATCAGCTACTCCAGCAAGCAGATGGGTAGCTCGCGGCCCGCCATCACCGCCGCCGCGCTGGCCGCTTTGTATAACGCGGGCGACTACGATGGCGAGCATGTCCCTCAGATGCTCAGCTACGCGCGCGGCGCGTTGCATGACAACTTGGCCGACGAAGGGGTCGCCTTTGGACACTGGCACTACACCTATCTGTATTACAGCCAAGTCGTCTATCGCCAGGGGGACGAGCAGTGGCTGCCGTTTCGCGATCGACTCTACGACCGCATCGTCAGCGAGCAACAGAATGGTGGCCTGTGGACTGGCCAGATCAGCCCGGTCTATATAACTGCATGCAACCTCACCATGCTGCAGTTAGACCGCGGCTTGCTGCCGATCTATCAACGCTAGGGCTTTGCCATAATTGAAAGGTAGGATTGGTAATTGTAGCCCTGAGGGATGTGTCGCCCTCCGGGCTGTCTGCCCATTTGCTTTAGTCCGGTGGCTTACGCCACCGGCAAGGATATGCCGCCCTCCGGGCTAAGAGTAGGCACTGCGGGCTGATGGGAATGCTGCACTGCGGGCTGATGGGAATGCTGCACTGCGGGCTGATGGGAATGCTGCACTGCGGGCTGATGGGAATGCTGCACTGCGGGCTGGTGGGAATGCTGCACTGCGGGCTGATGGGAAGGCTGCACTGCGGGCTGGTGGGAATGCTGCACTGCAGGCTGATGGGAATGCTGCACTGCAGGTTAATAGTGTGTTGTCTCACGGGCCAATAGAACTCGTAATTTTGGAATTTGCAGGCCGGGCTTGTCGCGCCGCAGAGGTCTGTGATACAAGCCCAGTGAGATCGCGCCCACCTCACTCCCCCGCATGGAAGCGTCGAAATGTCTGCCGCCTCGCCCAGCTTTGCCCCCGCCGGTTTAACCAGTATCGGTTCCCCACTGGTCAGTCGCTTCGTCCCTAGTCAACTGCGTGCGACCAGCCGCATTGTCATCCCAGCGCGTTTGGCTTCGACGCGCTTGCCTGAAAAACTCCTGCTGCGCGAAACAGGCAAAACTGTCCTACAACACACTTTCGAAGCTGCTTCGGCAGCTATGCGACCCACAGGCGTTACCATCGCCGTCGATTGCGAGCGCCTGATGCGCGAGGTGCATGCCTTCGGTGGCCAGTGCATGCTGACCGACGCGAACCTGCAGAGCGGTACAGATCGAGTGGCTGCCGTAGCCGCACAGATGCCCGGCGTCGACATCTTTGTCAACGTGCAAGGGGACGAGCCGGAGATTTCAGCCGAGGCGATCGACCTGGTTACCGAACTGCTGGAGAGTCGCCCTGAGGCGCAGGTGGCTACGCTGGCCGCACCGATCCGCCAGCGTGAACGCCTGGAGGATCCCGCCTGTGTGAAGGTCGTGCGCGATGCGCAGCAACGCGCCCTCTATTTCAGTCGCAGTCCAATCCCGCATGCGCGCAGTTGGGATGCCACACTGTTACAAAGCAATCCGCCCCTCTTTTTGCAGCATATCGGGCTGTATGCGTATCGCCGTGATTTTCTATTACATTTAAATTCATTGCCAGCCAGCCCGCTGGAGCAAATTGAGAAACTGGAACAATTGCGTTTTCTTCAAGCCGGCCGTGAAGTGCTGGTGGGCTTGATCGAGCATGCTCCCAAGGGGATCGACACTCCCGCGGACTACCGCAGCTTTGTGCAGCGGCAATCGTTGTTCGGACGGCAAGTTTGTGAGCCTAACGCGCTAGCGTAGGGTTTCGAAGGGGGAAGTTCGGATCACTAATTCCGTGTCCCAACACCATAAACTCCGGCATACGCTATTATTCGTGCGTCGGGAGGCTCGCTTGGAATAGGCTCTATACTTTTCAAATTCAATGTCATGACAAGCTGGAAGCTTATCCCACGAGGATGACAAGCTGGAAGCTTATCCCACGAGGATGACAAGCTAGAAGCTTATCCCACGGAGATTGCTGGCGCGAATGTGGGTAGCCGAAGTCGCCAGACTTTGGATAATTCAAAAGGTGTCCAAAGTCTGGCGACTTCGGCTACGACGATCCAAAGTCTGGCGACTTCGGCTACGGCAGACAATCC
>CAKQWG010000195.1 GCA_934278005.1 uncultured Pirellulaceae bacterium
TCGGCGCTGTGGTGCAATACAGCCTCGTGCGTTGGGCCAGTTGACGTGTGCATCTGCGGCTTGCTGCGGCTCGGCGTCAAACAATTCGCTGCGCGTTGATTGGGTAGGCGAGTGCAGAATGCTTGACGCTGAGGCGCTTTTGTGGGCCGCGATGCGGCTCGTTGTAGTGCTGCGCGACAAAAGCTCTACTTACTCGCCCTACGAGGGACCTGAAGCTGCCAGTGAGCCATCTTGGCAAAGGTGGTCGTGTCGGTCATATCAAACCGCAGCGGAGTGACCGTGACGTGGCCGTCGGAGAGCATGGTTAAGTCGGTGGGATGGTCGGTCCGCCGCGGTGGCGGGTCATTGGTAGCCCAGTAGTAATCGCGCCCCTTGGGATCTTGCCGGCGAATGTAATGCTCACCGTAGCGCTCGACACCCATGGGAACAATATGCACTTCAGGCATTTCGCCTGCCCGGTACTTCTCGACCGCCGCCGTAGGAATGTTGATGTTGTAGAGCTGTGGCGGTTCGTCCTTCTTCTGCAGTATCTGCTGAATCAACGGTATGGCTATGCGGGCTGCAGAATCGAAATCAGCTTGCGGATCGTACTCCAGCGACACGGCAAAGCTGTTGAGACGAAAGAAGGCACCTTCAATTGCGGCCGCTACCGTGCCCGAGTAGAGCACGTTGATACCCGCGTTGAGCCCGCCATTGATACCGCTGACGACCATGTCAATGGGTCCATCGATGAGCACCGATACGCCCAGCTTGACGCAGTCCGCGGGGCTGCCTTCGACGGCGGTGCCGATTAGTTGTCCGTCGCGATAGATCTCCTTGCAGACTAAAGGCTCGAGGAAAGTGATAGAATGGCCAACGCCACTCTGTTCGGTAGCAGGTGCAATCAGTCGCACATCTCCCAACGGCCGTAGAGCTTCGCGCAACGCGGCTAGGCCCGGCGCGTATACCCCATCGTCGTTCGTCAACAAAATTCGCACTTGGTTCTCCATTAGCTCAGGGTGAGTCGCACTGTGTCAGTCGGTGTTGAAGAGTCGCCCTGTAACAGTTGCGCTGTGATAGTCGCCCAGCCTTAGTCGCTCACCATGCGATGGTCCTTGCGTGTGGCCATTCGCTTGGCTAGGCGTGGGTGGTATAAATGAGTAGCTGTCCATTATCAACCTTCCGCAGTATCCTGCCCAACACAGTTTTAAAAGGAAAACCTCTCGACGCCCAGGGGGAGGCGCGTGGCCGATCGCTGCTAGTTTTATTCAAGCTGTCACTTTCTTTATTGCGTTTGCTAGAGCTTCACCCATGGATCCACTCTACTTGGCTTTGCTCCTTTACCTAGCCGCGGTGGCGCTGGCCATAGTCGATGTGTTTGTGCCCAGCGCCGGGATGCTGTTAGCGATGACTGTGCTGGCGGCACTAGGAGCGGTCTTATTTGGTTTTCGCTCGAGCTACTGGATGGGCATGGCCATGTTGACTATGGTTATCGCTTCGGTACCCGTGTTTGTGTTTGTAGCCATTCGCGTTTGGCCACACACACCTTTAGGACGGCTCATCATCCTTAAGCAGCCCGACGCAGAGCCCGCGGATGCAACCAGCCTGGAAGTCAATCAGCTGCAGGAGTTAGTCGGTCATGTGCTGTTGGCCGAGATGGCCTTTTTACCAGGTGGCCAAGTCCGCGTGGGCTATCGTCGCTTCAATGCACTGGCGGAAAGCGGCTTTATCGAAGCGGGCTCGCGCGTGCGCGTATTGGCGGTTCGCGAACGAAACTTGATCGTGCGTGCGACCGACGATCCGTTGACCGACGCGGCTGCGATATTTGGATCGGATCGCTCGGCAGGCCACTCGACTTTGACCCACCGCGGCCCGGAGCGGGCGCAAGTGGACAGTAGCGGCAGCGGCGGGAATTTACTCGATCGCCCCGCGGAAGAATTGGGGCTCGATTCACTGGAGAATTAGCTTACCCCACATCGCTGAGCTGCATGGAACCTCCGTAACGCACGACCGTTTGGCGTCTGAGTCGATCGAATTCGGGGGCGAGCAGTTGGGGATCCTCGTGTAGCAGCTCGCGGGCCACGTCGCGGGCCAACGTCAGCAGCGGAGCGTCTTCGACCAAATTCGCAATCCGCAACGTCGGCAAACCGCTTTGGGAAGTGCCTAGCAAATCGCCCGGTCCGCGCATGGCCAGATCCATCTCGGCCAATTCGAATCCATCATTGCTTTTAGCAAAAGCTTGCAAGCGTTGGTTGTCTACCGCTTGGCTAGCCGCCGAAGCGACCGCGCACACGAATCCGCTGTGCGAGCCTCGCGACACGCGGCCGCGCAATTGATGCAACTGCGACAAGCCCAGCTTGTCGGCATCCAGGATAGTCATCAGCGTGGCATTGGGAACGTCAATGCCCACTTCCACCACCGTGGTGGCTACCAGGACTTCTAGGTCGCCATTGGCAAATTGTCCGAGCACCGCTTCTTTCTCTGGGCTGTCGAGTCGTCCGTGCAGCAGTCCAAGAGAGCGATGCCGCAAGACGCCGTCGCGAAGTGTTTGATAGATTCCTTCAGCGCTGGCCGCGTCGCTGGCCTCTACTTCGGCTACCCGCGGAGCGATGACGTAGGCCTGACGACCGGTGGAAATTTGCCGATCGACGAAATCCCACCAGGCGGGCAGATGGTCTGGGGCGGAGACATAGGTATTAACCGGCGCTCGTCCAGGCGGCTTTTCACGAATGGTGGAAACGTCTAGGTCTCCAAAGGCGGTCATCGCAATCGTTCGCGGGATGGGCGTCGCGCTGAGCACCAGGTAGTGCGGCTGCTGCGTTTCCGTCCGCAGTTTCGCGCGTTGCACCACGCCAAATTTGTGCTGTTCGTCGACGATCACTAGTCCGAGGTTTTTGAACTGCACCGCGTCGGAGAGCAAGGCTTGGGTGCCGACCAGCAGATCGATCTCTCCAGCCGCCAAGGCTTGGCTCACATCGCTCCGTTCGCGGCGACTCATACTACCGGTCAGGAGCGCTACCCGCAGGCGGCTGGATGCTAAACTGCTTTGCAAGTGGTTCGCATGTTGGCGGGCGAGCACTTCGGTGGGTGCCATCAGTGCAGCTTGGTGCCCATAGGCCGCACACAGCAGCATCGCGTACTGAGCGACCAGCGTCTTGCCGCTCCCGACGTCCCCCTGAAGCAGTCGATTCATGGGGCGTTCGCGAGCCATGTCGGCGCCAATTTCGCCGACCGCAGCCAGTTGATCGCCAGTTAGCGTGTGGCGCAGTCGATTTAAAATCCGTGCGTGAATCTTACCGGAGGGTTCGCACTGAGGGGCCCGCGCCGATTGCTCGCGCTGCTGACGCTGCAGAGTGATGGCCAACTGTAGGACCAGCAGCTCTTGAGTCTTAAAACGTCGCTGAGCAGCCAGAGCTTGTTCCATTTGTTCTGGGAAATGGATGTCGTGCAGTGCTTGGTGTACATCGGAGACCTCCAGTCGCGCTCGTAGGGACTCTGGCAGCACTTCCTCGATGTGTGTAATCAGTGGCTTAGCCACCTCGCGCATCATGGCTCGTACCGCTGGTTGCTTGAGACCTTCAGTCAGCGGGTAACGCGGCAGTGGGCGGACTTGCTCGCCGTCGCCCCCCTCGGCCAAAGGCGTGATCGTTGGTTGCACCATCTCCCAATTGAGCACGGTGGATCGCAGCAGCCCGCTGGCAACAAGGCGCAGACCGACGCGTAGAGTATCGCGTCGAAAGGGTTGATTGAACCAGGTCAGGCGCACTGCTCCGCCGTCATCGGCGATCACCAGCGCCCCTAGGATATGCTTGCCCGTCTGGGTGACTCGCCCCGAAATCTCCGTGACCGTTCCGGTAAAGGCCACCCGCGTGTTCTCGACGAATTGCGCAGAGGGTTGCAGCGGCGGCGGTTCTTCATAGCCGCGCGGGAAAAAAAACAACAAGTCGATCGCGCGCCGCACCCCCAACCGCGCCAGCAGCTGCGCACGCAGGGGTCCGACCGCGGGATGTGCGCCCAGAGGTTGATGGAGCTGAGAGTTCAGACCAGTACCGTTCATGGTTTTCGAGTCATGTTCAAGTTATGTGTGCTACCGTCCCGCGGCGTTCGCGACCGGCGACAACCGGCAACCACCGGCGACAACCGTCGAAGCTAGCCTGGGCCAGCGTACGGGTTGCACGGTCTGCCGCAACCGTTGAGCATCGCCCATTCCGGCTGTAGTGCGCAGGCTGGGAAAATCCTATCCAATTAACATAGACGTTTGGAGGCCACTGTGCATTACAGACTTTCTTGAGATATTCAGCCACAATCTACGAAAAGCTAGATTGTACAGGCTAAAATCGGAACTTTTGCTGACCCTGTTGGTTTGAACGGGTATGGAGTAAGCCTGGCGGCAACCGAGCCACAATGCTCGAACGTCAGCTCCCGCGGCGACCGATCGACTTTTCTACCATCGGTTTTCGATCGCGTTAAACTTGGTATCTCTTACTTTGGAAGGCGCTTGTGATGAAAATCTGGTCTGTTGGATTGTTCGGTCTGGCTCTGGCGGTGTGTATGTCCTCGGCACTAGTTGCCCAGGAAGATGGACGCGGACGTGGTGGTCGGGGTGGCCCCGGCGAAGGTCGTGGCGAGGGGCGTGGCTTTGGCGGCGGGATGGGAATGGGAATGTCCGGCGGCGCCCTAGAGCTGATTGGCTTGCTGCGTATGGAAGAGGTCCGCAAAGAGGTCGGTATGACGCCCGAAACATTCCAGTCGGTGCAGTCGGCCATGCCAGACATGCGCTCGCTTTTTCAAGCTAGCGAAGGTGATCGAGCTAGCAAATTGAAGGAAGCCAATGCCAAGGCTCAGGAAGTAATCGACGAAGCACTTTCGCCAGCACAACAAAAACGATTGTTGGGATTGCTTGTGCAACAACAGGGCGCACGAGCCGTTACCAACGAACTAGTCGCTAAAGAAATCGGGCTAGATGCGGCCAAGGTTCAAGAACTTCAAGAAGTCATGATGAAATCCGGCGAAGGGATGCGTGAAAAAATGCGCGAGGCATTCACCGGCGGCGGCGATCGCGAGAAAATTCGCGAAGCAATGGAAGAGATGCGCAAGGAAGTCGATAAGTCGATCGAGGACAAACTGAGCGACAAGCAAAAGGAAGACTTGGAAAAACTCAAGGGTGACGCCTTCACGTTCCCCGAGCGACCGAGCTTTGGCCGTGGTGGCCCAGGCGCCGGTGGACCCGGTGCCGGACGAGATGGTGCCGGACGAGATGG
>CAKQWG010000196.1 GCA_934278005.1 uncultured Pirellulaceae bacterium
ATGTGTTCAGCTAACTGGTACTAATGGACGAATACTTGACCACCGATATTTTGCACTCTTGCTGTCTCGGTCTCAATACAAGAAATGTACTCGACGCCCTGAGCGTCAAACAAAGATAACCAACTACCAATCAATAAAACCATAGGCCCTCGCGGGCGAATAGGCCGCGAGTGCCTTTCCGGTGACCATATCCGAAAGGTTATACCTGTTCCCATCCCGAACACAGAAGTCAAGCTTTCGGAGCCGATGATAGTGCCCACCAGTGCGAAAGTAGGTATTGCCGGTATTTTTAAAAAAGCCTCCTCAGAGAAATCTGCGGAGGCTTATTTTTCGTCTCTACCCGCGCCGCTTTTCCTCGGAACTGTTGTCGCACCAAGGTTCTTTGCAGCACGGTTTGTTACGACGGTTGTCGCAACTGTCGTACGGCGTTGAATTGCTGGCTGCGCGTTGATCGATTGGGCGATCCAGGAAACCGACTTCGGCAGCGGTATTGCCTTGCTGCACGGCGAACGCGAGATTCATGCGCGCCTCGATCGTTGAAATGTTGCAGCCGCAAGTATTGGCTAGTTGCTCAAGGACTGCTATGGTCTCAATATGCAGTTTAGCGGTGCGCAATGCATCCCCGTAGTAACCGTTGGGCGCCGTTCCGCCCCTGTCTCTTAAACCGAGTCCTGTATGCGTTGCCTGGATCTTATTTTGCATCATCGGCTGGTAGCTATCATTCGGCTTGACAACCTCGCCGGAGCCGTGAATTTGTCTCGAGCTCTCCTAGCAGCTGGGATCGTTGCGCAGGAATATACGCTGACCAATCCTCGCGCCCTGGAGGCGATCGCGGAAGTCCTTCGCGAAGTCCCTCAGTTTTCCAGCGGCGAAGCAACGATTGGTGTGGGTTCGGTTCGCACCCGAGCGCAGGCCAACGCGGCCATCGGTGCCGGTGCTCAGTTTGTAGTTTCTCCGGTTTACCAGCCGGAGGTTATTGCTGGTTGCGTAGATCAAGGTATCCCGGTGATGAGCGGTGCGATGACGCCCACTGAAATCGCCTCAGCCTGGGAAGCAGGCGCAGCGTTAGTGAAAGTTTTTCCGGCACGAAATCTGGGGCCACATTATATTTCCGACGTGCTTGCACCCATGCCAGAGATTCGACTCATGCCGACGGGCGGCGTCAGTCTAGAAAATATGCAAGAGTATTTTGATGCTGGGGCTCGTGCTGTAGGAATCGGCAGCAATTTGTTCGAGATGTCCGCCTTGCGTCTCGCGCATTGGGACCGAATTGCTCAGGTCGCCGCCGAGTTTGCGAAGCGGGCAATGATGCCAGGCGATAGCTCGGCAGCGATTTAGCAGTGTTGAACTGGCGCAAACTGGCAAGTTTTCTGGTCTGCTGGCTGACTCAGCGATGTTTTTAAGATGTGTGGCTGGGAATATGAACGACTTGTTGGCTAGTTTATTGGTCCAGCACGGGCCAGCGCAGGGCAGACGCATGCGATTAAGATGGGAACCTCGGTGGGCGATTTAGAAAAACTATACGATGTGATCACGCTGGGCGAGACGATGGCCCGCTTTACGCCTGCCGGCTATGAGCGATTTGGGCAATCGCGATCTGTCGAAATGCACGTGGCGGGCAGCGAATCGAACACCGCAGTTGGTCTGGCTCGATTGGGCCTGCGAGTCTGCTGGATCTCGCGGCTTAGCGACAACGCTATCGGTGGCTGGATTGCTAGGGAATTGGCTTTCCATGGTGTCGATGTTTCTCACGTGGTCTGGACCGAGGAGGATCGGGTGGGAGCTTTTTACATGGAGCGTGGGGCACCACCGCGCAGTTCCCATGTGTTTTATGACCGAGCCGAATCGGCGATGAGTCGCATGCGATCCGAGGATTTACCCAGCGAATTGTTTGGCGGGCAAGCGGCTAGGGTTTTTCATACGACCGGGATTACGCTGGCTATCGCCGCGCAAGCGCGGCAGACCGCCTTGCACGCAATAGAACTCGCCCGTCGTGCGGGCAGTCTGATTAGCTTCGATTTGAATTATCGCGCGCGACTTTGGTCGGCTACGGAAGCTCTAGATGCGTGCGACCCGGTGATGGGCCAGTCGGATCTGATTTTTTTGCCCATCCGCGATGCGCATACCGTGTGCGGAATAACGGCCAGCGACCCTCGCGCAGTTTGCAGCATGCTGCATTCGCGGTATCCCCAAGCGACCATCGTCGTAACTCGCGGACCCTTAGGAGCTGTGGCTGTGGACAGTTCAGGGACTTTTTTTGAACAAGCTGCTTTCCCTGCGGTCGAAGTTGAACGACTGGGTGGCGGCGATGCGTTTTCGGCGGGTTATCTTTACGCATTTTTAGCGGGCCTGAATGTCGGTGACGCGCTCCGCTGGGGCTGCGCCGTTGCGGCTATCAAGTACACGCTCCCCGGAGATATGCCAATAATTGATCGTTCGGCTGTGGCCGCAATCGTCGCCACAGAATCGCCGCTACATGGCTCTATCCAGCGCTGAGTGTCAGGCGGCCGTCGATCAGCGCCTCCGCGCTCGCATAGCCCCGGCTACTTCTGGCGTGGGTTCTAGGATGGTCGCTGCGCAGTTACGATTGCGCGTAGGGGAGCGGGATGGCCTTCGACTGTCAGATCGCGATCGTCGGGATCCAAAAAATCGTTCAGGGATTCAAAGGTCATCCAGTCGGTGCGGCGTTGTTCGGAGTCCGTCGTGCGCGTGATGTCGATCGTTTGAATGTTTACAAAGCCAATGTCGCTGAGCCATCGCGAGAGCAATGGCAAACTGGGGATGAGGCCAATGTTCTTCATCTTGGCATAGCGTCCGGGCGGGGTCAGTGCTTCCTCTTTACGAGAGTCTATGATCAGCGTTTCGAGCACGAGCCGACCGCCTGGGACCAGGGTCTGCAACATTTTGGATAAATGCTGCAATGGCTGAGGGCGGTGGTAGAGCACGCCCATCGAGAGCGCTATGTCAAACGCGGCCAAATTTTCGGGCAACTCTTCATCGATGAGTGGGAGCACGAAGTGCCGTTCGGGGCGAGGCGCGTAGCGCCGCAGCACCTCATACTGCATCAGGTAGAGTGCAAACGGATCGCAGCCAACGACCAACTCCGCGCCAGCGGCGAGCATTCGCCAGCCGTAATAACCATTGCCGCAGCCCACATCCACAACTCGCCGGCCCTGAAAGTCGACCGCTCGGGCAATGCGATTCCACTTCAGGTCTGAACGCCATTCGCAGTCGATGGCAACTCCAAATAAATCAAATGGTCCCTTGCGCCACGGGTGAAAGGTTTTTAATAATTCGTTCAATGCTTCAGGTTCGAACGGTGACAAACTGCTGACGCTCACTGCGGGACCTGCGGCCGACCAGGCTGTATGCGTGGCCGCTGGCAAGCTTTCCCAGGCAGCGATCCAGCTCGGCATCTTGCCGTGCAGCGCCGGGGTTAGCCGCTCGGCACATTGACTGCGCAGCAACTTTGCCCACTGATCAAGACCCATTGCATCAAGCGTTTCGTAGAGGGCTCGCCGATCGAAAAGTAACGCATACTGCATGGCTGCTGAGCCTATTTGATCGCAAGAACTGAGACGAAATTGAAGCACTGAAACCAGGGTGCGACCGTTCGGAAGCCGACTTGCTGGAGACGCTGGATGTGAGCGGGGAGGGTTTCCGGAATCAACCGGTTTTCAATAGCAGTTCGCTTTTGCGCAATCTCCAGATCGCTGTAACCGTGCGAGCGTTTGAAGTCATGGTGTAGCTCAGTCAGCAAGCTCTGCTGATCGGGTTGGTCGAAACAGATTTTCTCTGACAGCAACAGCCCGCAGCCAGGTAGCAGCGCGTCGGCCACTGCTTGTAAAACACGCTCGCGGTCCGCCGCTGGAATAAATTGTAAGGTCCAGTTGACTACCACAAACGAAGCATTGTTGAGCGGGAAATTCTGCAGGTCGGCTAGATGCACGACTACGGAACACGTGTTAGCGTTGCCCGTGTCTGATGGCTGACCGAGCTTTTCGCGCAGTCTCAGCACCATGGCTTCGGAAGAGTCGACGGCGTGAATCGTGCACGACGAGGGGGCTTGTGCCTGCATTAGTAGGGTCGCAGCCCCCAAAGAGCAGCCCAGGTCGTAGAGGTTGGTGCCCGGCCGCGCATAGCGGTTGGTCAATTGTTCAATCATCGCTAGCACGGACGCGTAGCCCGGCACTGAGCGCGCGATCATGTCCGGGAACACTTCGGCGACTTGATCGTCGAAGACAAAATCTCCCACCTGTTGTTGGGGCAGCGCGTATATTCGATCTTGCGACATAAGCGTAGGCTCGTAAACCCGTAGGCTCGTAACGAGCACAGCGCTGTTACGGCTCGGAGTGGATATTGAGACAGAGTCGACGTTGAAACGATTATAGCTGTGAGGAAAAAAACGGAGTGGTTAAGGTCATTTTTCGGCGCGGCGCGTGTGCGTGGCATGTGCCTGCACAGGCTCTCCGAAGGATTCGACTGAATCAAAACTCGTGGGAGCGGTGCCTCCCCAATCTCTGGAGTAGTGCCCTAGCCTAACGTGCTTGTGGAATGTGGACCATGGCCAGTCTTGAATTCGATCGACCGGCTGGTGCTTGCGTGGATTCCAGTGGATGTAGTCGAAATGCGTTTCTAGATCATGTTCGTCTTTTATCGCATGCTCCCAGAACCGCGGCTGCCACACACCACGCTCGCCGCGTTTTTTCTGGGAAGGTGTGACAGCGACTTCTCGACCGCCAGCCGCCAACCAGCCGCTTGTAAATTCCTCTTTGATGCGTTTCCAACGCACAGCATAATTGGATTCATTGGCAGGCAGGATCCAGATAGCATGCAGGTGTTCGGGTAGCAGGCAGCAGGCAAGCTGCTGGAAAGGCATATTGCGTTTGATTTTGATAAACGCATTGTGCAGATGCAAACGCCCTAAATCGTCAGTCAAGATCGGACGTCGAGCGTAGGTCACCAATGTAAAGTAGAAGGTCCCGCCCGGCACAAAGTATCTGCGATAATCCGACATAATTCTCTCGCTTGAAAGTGATTTTGTAGGCTCGTAATTTGTAGGCTCGTAACGAGCGCAGCGCTGTTACGGCACGAAAGAATCAAGCATCGCGTGTAAATAAAATGGTAGCAGACGAGGGCGGCTCTCGTGGCGAGTCAGTGTGTTTTCGTGGGGCGTGCCATAACAGCGCTGCGCTCGTTACGAGCCTACGCACGGCACGAAAGAATCA
>CAKQWG010000197.1 GCA_934278005.1 uncultured Pirellulaceae bacterium
GGAGTAGGAGTAGGAGTAGGAGTAGGAGTACGAGTACCGGCTAACGCCTGAGTACGAGTACGAACGCTTCAGTGCGAGAACTAGTAATCTCCGGCGTGTGCGCCGGGAAATAACAATTCATGCTACCTCGACTAGCAGGACAAGTCACCTCTCTAGCAGGTCGAAGGGGCTGTGAGACACACTGAGCCATGCCTCGTCCTCTAGCATGTAGAGCTGCGTCATTTCCAGCGAATTATGCCCTAACACCAAGTCGATAGTCGCGGCCTGCGCAGGCGACGGCTCGGCACAGCTCTCGTGTCATGCAATCATCGACCATCGCATGCAGTTGAACAGCCCGTGAATGCCACTGCGTCCGACGCAGTAGGCAGAACGCACCCGTGGGAAGAGTAAGAGATGGGAAGAGTAAGAGATAGATAGTGCAAAAGAGAGATAGGATGAGCAAGGATCGCGGAGCGATCCACGATACTTATGGCTTGCAGTGGAGAGTAGCGGCGTGCAGGGCAAACCCAAGAGCGCGTTGGGCGGCTTCGTCCAATCTGGCTTGGCGAGCTGCCATGTCCGAACTGTCGCGAGGAGCTGCAGCGGAGAGATGCTGTTGCTGCTCGGTAATGATGGTGCTCCACTCCGCCGCTGAAGCTTGGGCAGTGGCTCCCGCAGATGCGTGTGGCGCTGTGCAGCGGCGCAGGGCAGCGGCCAGGAAGATGCAACCGTCGGTCTTCTGCGGCGCACCGGGGCCAACGTCTCCAGTAATGGCCACGGCTAAGTCCGCTTCAGGGGTTCGCTCAAGGGCAGCTTCCGCTAGCCAACGCGAAGCCGCCGGGCTGACAGGTCCGTGTTGAGGATCCTCCAGCAAGCTGGCGGGCACTCCCAGCCACGCGGATTTGCTGGCGCTGCGATAGACAACCAAGCTGCCGCATAACCACTGCGAAATACCCGGCAGCAATCCCAAATAAGCGGCTACACGGCCCGCAGTACAGCTCTCCACCAACACCAACCGCACCTGCGCGGCGGCTAGTTGATCGCGGAGTGCCGTGGCTAGCTCGACCGCCGAACGTACATTGGCTGTCGAGACGGATGCTAGGTTAGCTGAATCGCACATAGGACTGTATTCCGCGCTACCAAAGAGTCGGTCACTTGCCGCTATTTTTCCAGTCGAAAGATGCGTTTTCCGACGATCTCAGGCGCGTGCGGGTCACGAGCGCGAATTTCAATGCGGTGCGTGCCCGGTGCGAGCGTCGCGGGAAGCAGCCCGCGATACATGTGGGGTGTGTGACGCGGCGCCGGCAGTCCGACCCAAGCCTCGTCGCCCAGCGCGGCTTCGCGCGCCGTCTCCGTCACATAGTTGGGGTCGGCAATCGTCAAACGCTCCATGGCCACCCACTCTGAATCGCCAACGCGCAGCTCACAAAGCGTTCGCGGACTAGCGGAAAACACGTTGGCCAGCACCACCGTCGTGGCCAGCGTTTGACGTGTCAGCGACTCTGGGGCATAAATATTCATCTGGTAGCTGGCTGGACGGCTCGCCGCACGAAATTCCATCGAGTAGTTGCGGCCATCGAACTCCATGATCGAATAACCGTTGGGAGCTCCGTCCTTCATGGTGCTGTGCGGAATGCCTCGTTCGTCGGGTTGCCCACGCCACCAGCTGCCGCAGACCGTAACGTTGACGATGTGGTGGTGCGGCTCGGGGCCCTGCCAACCATCCTCCTCGCCGATTAAACGGTGCTCCATGTAGTGGGCGTGGGCAGCAATGGATACAGCAGCGGGACGCTGTTCAATCAGTCGGTAGAGTTCATGTCGATCCTTAACGTCGGTCAGCGGGATGTGCATTATCAATACCACCAGCTGGTCCTCAGGAATGCCGGCTAGGTCATTGCGGATGAACTCCATTTGACGTTTACCTAGGCCGCCGTAGTAATGTGCCTTCTTATCTTCGCTACCACCCACCCAGGTCACGTCGTCGAGCACTAGAAAGTGGGTGGAACCATAATCGAACGAATAATAGTTGGGGCCATACACGCGCTCAAACGTCTCGTCGCTGTGCTGGTCATCTTCCGCTTCAACGTTTAGGTCGTGGTTGCCGATGACGTTGTACCAGGGAATGCCGATGAGCGCGATGGCTTGGCTAAGTGGCTCAAAGGTGTCTAGGTCATTAAAAGCGATATCGCCGAGCGTTACACCAAACGAGGCGTCATGGGCGTCCTCCTGAATAATTTGCTCGATAACGTCATGCGCGATAAATTCCACTTCGCGCAGGTCGCGCGGTTGCGGATCGCCGAACATGAGTACTTTGAAAGTCTCTGGCTCAGCCTGACGCGTCAATGGAAAATCGATCGACTCAGGCAGCGGCCCAGTGGGGGCTACGCCGGGGAACTGGAAGTCGGCCGGGGAGCCTGCGGGTTTGTGAATATAATAAAACTGTGGCAAATTGTTCGCGTTCAGCGGCGTGGCCCAGCCACTGGGCTTGATGACAAAGACGATAGCGTCATCGGAGATAGTCAGTTCGTATTTTCCGTCTGTATCGGTTGCGACAATATCCGCTCCGTTGCTAACGCGCATGTTGGCTAGTCCAGGCTCGTCGGGATCGCGCGTGCGATTGCCGTTGAGATCTTCGTAGACAACGCCGCGAGCAGTAAAGCTGCCCTTGCCTTCGGCAGGCTTATGGGTGTGCCCAGGATGCCCCTCGTGGGCCTGGGCAACCGAGAAAAACGTCAACGAAGCAAATGCGAACAGACTGGGAAGCAAAAGTTTTTTCATGGGCATTGGATCGCTAATTGCAGGCGGGGATTTGCGGTGGGGCAAGCTACTTGGGGGTGGGAACTCTTATTATAGACTAGTCGCAGATTGTTTTTGAGATACCCTTTGAGCTGGAAAAGTTGGCTTCGGTTGGCGGCCTCGACGGCTAGGCGGATTCTTCAGGCCGAGGTGATAGGTTGCGAACGCCCTGTGGGCCGGCTGCCGGACGCAGTGCCCGGTAGATCAACGGAAGCCCAAGATAGACTGCTGAGATCAGAGATTGATGGATACGCTTGATATATATGCAATTCCGGGTATTCGGGAACCGGTCAGCAGCTTTACGCACCTGCTGGCGATCCCGGTTTTTGTTGTGCTGGGGTGGTTTCTGGTGCGCCGCGCGGGGAATTGCTGGACGGGACGTATCAGCCTCTTAGTGCTGGTTGCGACGTCGGTGTTTTTGCTGGCCATGAGTGGGGTCTATCACCTGCTCGCGTTCGGGCATGCAAAAGATCTCATGTTGCATTTAGACGTGGCGGCTGTGTTTACGTTAATCGCCGGCACGTACACTCCCGTACATACGATTTTGTTCCGCGGTCTCAATCGCTGGTTGCCCCTGCTGCTGGTATGGGCAGCGGCCATTACGGGCATCACGCTCCGCACCGCGCTGGGAACTGGCTTTCCGCCGGCCGTGGGCACGGTTCTATTCCTGATCCTGGGTTGGTGTGGTCTACTGTCTTGTACCATTTTGTGGAGACGATACGGCTACAGATTCGTGGAACCGTTGATCTGGGGCGGAATTGCTTATTCGATCGGTGCGCTGATCGTCATGTTTCACTGGCCCAATGTGGTTCCCGGAATCATCGGTGCGCACGAGCTGTGGCACGTAGCTGTGCTGATCGGACTGGGACTACATTGGCGTTTCGTGTTCCAGTTCGCCTCGGCAGCATGCTGTCAAACGTC
The DNA here is from genome assembly GCA_934278005.1 of uncultured Pirellulaceae bacterium. Taxonomy (GTDB): domain Bacteria; phylum Planctomycetota; class Planctomycetia; order Pirellulales; family Pirellulaceae; genus Aureliella. The sequence continues at coordinate 3,697 of CAKQWG010000197.1, forward strand.
GCTGGACGACTGGCAGCCGCACCCGAATCTGCGCAAAATCTGAGCGGTCCTGCGTCGGGCCCTCTGGTTCTATTGAGTTAGTCACCTTACGGTATTGACCCAGGTCAAACACATTCACCGCCATAAGTACTGAAACTGGATCGTTCATGTCGCGTTACAATCCCGCCCAAATTGAGCCAAAGTGGCAACATCACTGGGAGCACGAACAAACCTTTCGCACTCCTGACATGCCACAGGGAGAGAAACTGTACGTGCTGGACATGTTTCCCTACCCCAGCGGATCGGGGCTGCACGTCGGGCATCCGGAGGGTTATACGGCCACGGACATCGTGTGCCGTTTCGCGCGCATGCGCGGAAAAACCGTGCTGCATCCAATGGGCTTCGACGCCTTTGGTCTGCCGGCTGAAGAGCACGCCATCAAGACCAACACGCCGCCGCGCGTATCGACCGAGCAAAACATTGCCGAGTTCACGCGTCAGTTGAAGATGCTCGGCTTCAGCTACGATTGGCAGCGCGTCCTATCGACAACCGACGTAGGTTATTTTCGCTGGACGCAGTGGATTTTCACGATTCTGTTCGATACTTGGTACGACGCTCAGCAGCAGCGCGGTCGACCTATCGCAGAGCTGCCAATTCCCGCCGAGATCGAGTCGCAGGGGGCCAGCGCGATCGCCGCTTACCGCGATTCACAGCGACTGGCCTACCAAGATGATGCCCTGGTGAATTGGTGTCCCGCGCTGGGGACAGTGTTGGCCAATGAAGAGGTCATCGATGGCAAAAGCGAACGCGGCGGACATCCCGTGCAGCGTCTGCCACTGCGACAATGGATGCTGCGCATCACGGCCTATGCCGAGCGCTTGATCGATGACTTGGATGGACTCGATTGGTCGACGGGAATTAAAAAGTTGCAAACGGATTGGATCGGCCGCAGCACGGGTGCGGAGGTCGATTTCTACTTGGGCGACACCGAGGCCTATGAAGCTTGGTCGAAGCGGCGGACCCGCCAAGGATTCCCGCCAGAGGCGGGTGATGACGTTTTGCGAGTGTATACCACTCGTCCCGATACGTTGTTTGGCGCGACCTACATGGTCATTGCCCCCGAGCACCCATTGGTCGCACGGCTGACAAAACCAGTTCAGCGCGCAGCGGTCGATCAGTATTGCCAAGCGGCTTCTTTCAAGAGCGATCGCGAGCGGACCGAAACCGACTCAAAGAAAAAGACCGGGGTGTTCACTGGCTCGGTAGCAATCAACCCAGTCACGGGCCAGCCCATCCCGATCTGGATCGCTGACTACGTGCTGGCCACTTATGGAACGGGTGCCATCATGGCGGTACCGGCGCATGATCAACGCGACTATGAATTCGCATTGCAGTTCGAATTGCCAATCGTCAAGGTTGTCGAAGTGGGCAAATCGCACAGCAGCGGCACAGCCACAGCCACAGCCACAGCCACAGCCACAGCCACTGACGATCCAGTTGCAGTTGCAGCGGGAGCAGACAAAG
>CAKQWG010000198.1 GCA_934278005.1 uncultured Pirellulaceae bacterium
GCAAAAATGTCCAAACTAAATGCGACAAGTTGAAGCTCGCGGAGGGTGGGGGTGAGCTGGGACACTGGCGGTTCCTTGATTGCAGCAAGGTGCAGCCATGAGCCGCCAACTCACCCCCATGGAACGGATGGGGATCCTGATCTTACGACAGCGGGACTTCAGCATGACCCAGATCGCGCAGGTGCTCGGTCGGCACCGGAGCACGATCTACCGGGAGATCGAGCGCAACAGCGTGCCCAGTCCCCAAGGGCCTAGCTACCGCTTCGACCGGGCCCAGGAGTTGTGCAACGGCCGGCGCCGGAAGAGCCGGCGTGGACCGCACCACAGTGAGGAGGACTATGCCCGGATTCGTGCCCTGCTCGGGCAGCAGTACAGCCCCGAACAGATCGCCGGAGTGCTGCGCCGTCACGGTGAGCTGCAGATCAGCCACCAGACGATCTACCGCTATATCCGGCGCAACTGGAAGGCCGGCGGGAGCCTGTGGAGGGAGTTGCGCCGATGCTACAAGCGCCGCAAACGCAAGCCTGGAACCGAGTGCCGGGGCCGCCTGCAGGGCAAACCGATGATTGATCAACGCCCTGCGGAAGTGGCGCTGCGGCAGCAGGTCGGACACTGGGAAGGCGACACCCTCCATGGCGCCAGTTGGGAGAGCGTGAGCATGGTGACCCTGGTCGAGCGGGTCACCGGGCTGCTGTTGGTGGAACAGGTCCGCGATCGCACCAGCGCCTCGGTCACGCAAGCCCTGCAACGCATGATCCAACGCGCCCCGTTGCCGGTGAAAACGATCACCCTGGACAACGGAACCGAGTTCCACGGCTATCGGCAGGTCGAGCAACAGACCCAAGTCGCCATCTACTTCGCAACCCCCCACCACCCGTGGGAACGGGGCAGCAACGAAAACACCAATGGCCTGCTACGCCAGTACTGGCCCAAACGACACTCCATGGCAGGCATTCGGCCAGCACAGCGGCGCGCCGTGGAACACCTCCTCAACTCCAGACCAAGGAAACGCCATGGCTACCTCAGCCCACTACAAGTCGCCGAAAAAGTGTCGCGTTTGTAGGTTGAATTCACCCGCAACCTAATAATTAGCAGAGATCGGCCTGAACTATGGGATCTGCGCTCCAGCTGAGTCGCTTCCTGCTGAGATGGACGGTCCAGAAGGCGTCGCAAGTGCGATATTCTTGACGTTGGAACTCGTTCAGTCGAAATCTAACCTTGGCTCGGCTGACTCCGTAATCGATTGACACTACAAGGAGCTGCCTATTGGCTGTGGCCTGATCATCACGGGCATTGTGCTTTACAACTTGCTGCTGCAGAATTCCAAGCGCTGGCGATGGTACAAGAGCGTAGCCTGGAAAGCTGGGGCCTAATGGCTTTGCGGCATTACGCAATAGCGCTAGTTGATCCATAAATAACAAGCAAACGATTGCGAGAGGGCCGGCGAAGGCAGTGAGGATTAGGCGTCCGTTAACGGATGCCATAGCTCGATCGGAACTCATTATACTCACCAATGCACTCCGTTCGGTTAACTGTTCCTCTGCCTTGTGAAGCGTAGTACATGATACATTCCGGGTTGTAGTAATACTCCGACGTTAACTGAAATCCCAACGCATGACCGAGCTCGTGCGCTATGGCCGTCTGGTAATCGTATTTGTCGGGTGGAGGAGTGGTATTGGTGGTGCCGGCGCAGTGCCACTCCCCTGTATTTGAGTCGCCATAGAATAAGGTGGAGGAGCGGACCTTAATGTCGGCATCATACATCAGATATGTTGCGCTTGAAAAACTAACACTTGTCTGCATCAGAGCTGCGGCGTTGGTTGGCACTCCGTCTTCAACCGTGATTGACGCCCTGTCTTGCTCTATTGTTTGCTGGCTTTCACGGAGGCCTGTAATTGGGTTGGTCGGCCACGTAAATGCAAATTTAGCACCCATGCCGTTCCAGACGTTGATGGCATATAGAACCGGCTTGTCGCACAGCGGCGGCATTGCTGTGTGAATATAGACCGGTTTTGTGCCTATATTGGCAGGCCACGTCGCATTAATCACCGGGTCCTGGGCAGCCACTGATGTACTAAATGTCAACATGGCCAGATAAGCGGTGAGGAGTCTATTGGGCTTGATACTCATTGCCTTACCTCCAAAGATTTTATTTTCCCTAGGAGGGTTTCTAAAGGTGGTGCGGCTGGAGTTGCCTTCGTTGCGGGTGTTAGACTGGCCCCCAGCTCATACGCTCCCGCTATTAAAATGACGGGAGTAACGTGTGGTGACGGGGAGGGGCGTTGCATGGCGCTTTCAGAAGCGAGTATCTGATAATACGAACTGGAAAGGAAGAGCAGGTACTTCCGACCGGCTATTGGCTGGAGATCCCCGCTAAAGGCCTGATAAGTGGTCTTAGTATCTGGTCCAGATGCTTGGCGGAGAAGCAGGCGATCACCTTTGCGAGTGGTCCTGCCCTTCAGTGAGTCAGTTACGACGAAGTAATGACCGGTCCTAAAACCGTCGTTCCAGTCTGACAAGTCTTTTCGACCGATGGAAGTCGCGACTACGACTGTGTCGGACGCAATTATCTGGTCGTCGATATCGCTATTGCCCCGAAGAACTCTAGCTAAAGACTTCAGTACTTCGTCAGTAACGCGCGCAGCGTCTGTATATCCCACCGCCACAGTGTAGAGCGCAAGATCACGGGCGAAAGTATCAACCAAGGAGTTGCTTAGCGGCAAAGAAATTTCAGATGGAGCGTGAGGAAGTATTACGGCGCCGTGTTTTATTCGTGCTATCAGTTCGTCAACTGTTGGGCCTTTGCCTTGCTTCCTGAGAATAGGGTTCACCCCCGTTTTCACGGACACTTACGAGAAGGCCGATCAAGGCCATGAGGAGTGTTCATGTCGAAGCGAAGGAAGTTCAGCACCGAGTTCAAGCGCGGTGCGGTTGAGCAGGCCAGCCAGCCGGGCGTCAGCTGTGCCCAGGTGGCCCGGGAGCTGGGGATCCGGGATGCATTGCTGACCCGCTGGAAGCGGGAGGCCCAGAGCCGGGGCCAGGTGGCCTTCGGTGGCACCGGGACGCCCCGGGACGAGGAACTGGCGCGGCTCAAGCGCGAGCTGGCCCGGGTGAAGAAGGAGCGGGATTTTTTGCGAGAAGCGGCGACGTTCTTTGCCAAGGGATCATCCTGAGGTATCAGGTGATCGAACGTTGCCGCGATGAGTTTCCAGTGCGACTGATGTGTCGTTGCCTGCGGGTCTCGGCCAGCGGTTACTACGACTGGAGTAAGCGCTTGCCCAGTGCCCGGGAGCGCGACAACCAGCGCTTGCTCGGCCGGATCCGTGAGTTGCATGAGGACAGCCGGGGCACATTGGGCGCCGGCCGGATGCATGAAGACCTTGCCGAGGAAGGCGAGACGGCGAGCCTGAACCGGGTGGCGCGTCTGATGGCGACCGATGGCCTGCAAGGTTGGCCGCGACCGAAGCGGCGAGGCCAGCGCGGCAAGCCGGCGCTGACGCCGCCGGGTGTGCGCAACCTGCTGGAGCGGGACTTTACCGCGTTGGAGCCGGAGACCAGGTGGGTCACCGACATCACCGAGCTCAAGACCCGGCAAGGCAAGCTGTATCTGTGCATCGTGCTGGACCTGTTTGACCAGCGGGTGGTGGGGTGGTCAATGCATCATCGTCAGGATCGTCAGATGGTGATCAGGGCCGTGCAGATGGCGGTCTGGCAGCGCCAAGGCAGCCATCCGCTGATCCTGCACTCCGACCGTGGCAGCCAGTTCCGAAGCGGCGACTACCAGCGTTACCTGGCGGCCAACGGCTTGGTGTGCTCGATGAGCGCGGTGGGCCACTGCGGTGACAACGCCGCGTGCGAAGGCTTCTTCGGCCTGCTCAAGCGCGAGCGGGTCTACCGCATGACCTACCCAACGCTCGATGCCGCGAGGGCGGATGTGTTCGAATACATCGAGCGGTTCCACAACCCGAGGATGCGACGAAGGGTCGCCAGGCAAGACCAGAAGTTCTCAGCCCTTTTACAACCGTCCGTGATTTCGGGGTAGAACCCATATTATCTCGAAGGGCATTACGCTGGTCTTGGCTATTTAAGAAGCCCCGTAAAGAGCTTTCGTAAGAGCGATCCTGCGCGCGAGGTGCCAGCGCGACTATCGCAGTCGCAATGGCAAGGACGATTTTTGCGCTAATCCGATACATGGTCTCCACGCTCGCACGTCTTCCGTTAGAGTTAACCTCTTTAGCGCAGAGGGAGTGACGAGGAGGTGATGGTTGCGCCTAACACCTGAGTTAAGCCGGACCGCGCACGCGGCCGAGGCGGGTGCAACGATACCACGGCACCATGCCGAGGCCGCGAAGCGGTCTCGGCTTGAACGAATTGTTAGGTTTTACGCCTGATATAGATATGTTTAGATACTGAGTCCGGGGAGGACTGAACAGCCTTAGTCTCGACGTAAGAAAGGTTTTGAACAAGCCCGCTCAATTTGGCTGAGCCGTAATTGCGTGAGTCAAAAGATGGGTCAGCCTTACTAATTTGCTGGCCCACAGCGGACAACGATGCCCAACCATCGTCTCGGGCGGCTGCGTCAATAGCGGTCAGCAAGGCAGTCTTCAACTTTGGGGACGAGGGCGATTGGCTTTGAGCCTGTTTTTCCGGCTCGTTCTTTAGGATTTCAGTAAAAATGAATTTGTCGCACGCAGCAATGAATGGCTTCGGCGTCTTTTTCTCGCCAAAGCCGTAGACGGTTTTGCCAGATTCGCGAAGGCGCGTTGCGAGTCTTGTGAAATCACTGTCCGAAGATACCAGGCAGAAACCGTCAATGTCAGCGCGATGAAGCATATCCATAGCGTCAATGATAAGGGCAGAGTCGGTTGCGTTCCTGCCGGTGACGTAAGCGAATTGCTGGATTGGCTGAATAGCTAGATCGTGGAGAGTTTTCTTCCAGCTAGTGAGGTTCTGGGTCGTCCAGTCTCCATGTGCACGTTTTATAGTGGGCAGACCGTAACGTGCGATTTCCGTCATTAATTCAGGCGCGAGCGCAGCTTGGGCGTTATCTGAGTCAATCAATACGGCCAGTTTTGGGGTCGCCATAATTTCTCTCGTAAAACCTAACACCTGAGTTAAGCCGGACCGCGCACGCGGCCGAGCGATGTGGTACACGCTACCACAAAGCCGAGGCCG
>CAKQWG010000199.1 GCA_934278005.1 uncultured Pirellulaceae bacterium
GCGTCTGCAGCCGGAGCAGCGGGTGTGCTCGGCGTAGCGGAGGCACCAAACGGATCCGCCGCGTCTGCAGCCGGAGCAGCGGGCGCGGCATCGTCGGCAAATGGATCGCTGGTGTCCGCTGGCTCAGCAGCTGTGGCCGGAGGCACAGCCACTGCAGGCGCACTAGGCGCAGCCGGTGTGGGTGCTGCCGGTGGAACTAAAGGAGCCAGTCCCGTATCGTTAGCTGGAATCGAATCGCTAGGGAGCGGCGACGCAGGAATCGCAGGCGCTTGACCTACCGCGGCACCGGGCACAGGTTGACGCGAACGTTGCAGCATCAATTGTTGTTGCTCGACTTGGATGCGCGCGTCGCGGCGAGCCACTTCAATTTCAGTTCGCACATTACCTTGAATGCGTGACAAGGCGTTGCCCACGTCGACCACGCGTTTGCCTTCGGCTTCCAGTCGCGCTCCCTGCTCAAAGTCGGGCTCCCCACCGTAGCCCAACTGCTCGCGAGCCAAGCCTCGGAAGTAGTATGCCCGTGGATCCTGCGACCCGCTGTCGACCACTTGGGTCAGGATTTGATCGGCACCCATTAAATCGCCGGAGAAGTAGCGATGAACACCTTCACCGTACAGCTCTTCTAAACCACCGAGTTGAGCCAACGATGGTGACTGTAACAGTCCCAAGCATAATGCGAAACAGATTATCCGGGGCATTGCCCGTTCTCCTTTAGCAACAAACAAATCGATCAAGGCGTAGGAAATTTCCAAGGTGGCCATCTGGCAACCATTCGATACTAGTTCGCCTGTTGGCCGGAAGCAACCAGGCAATTCCGGGGAAATCGCAGATTCCTACACTAATTATAAACCGGCTTCTAACCGCCTGCTCATTGCCTGCCAGGCTACGGAACGCTACGTTTATAGATTGCACGGCTCCAGTCTACAGAGGCTTCGATCGAGGATCAAATCATGCGTTGGCAAGGCGAAAAGGGAAGTAGGAATATCCAAGACGCGCGCGGGCTCAAAGGACCTGCTATGGCCGGAGGTGGTCTGGTAACCGTCATCCTAGTAGTCGTCTTCACTCTCATGCGTGGCGGCGACGCCCAACAAGCCTTGCAGCAGGGCGCCCGCGCCCTGCAACAGCAGCAACAACAGGCAGCGGTCATCGAAACGGAAGGGGACGTCGATCCGAAAGAAGATCCCGCCTTTCAGTTCACCAGCGTAGTGCTGCGCTACACCGAAGATGTGTGGGGCAAGCTGCTCCCAGAGATGGTAGGCCGCGAATATCAGCAACCCAAGCTGGTGGTCTTTCGCGGCGCGGTCAATAGCGCCTGTGGACAAGCCACCTCCGCTGTCGGCCCCTTCTATTGCCCAGGTGATATGAAAGTTTACTTGGACCTGGCCTTCTTCGACGAAATGCGGACGCGGTTCCAAGCCGAGGGAGAGTTTGCCTGCGCCTATGTGATCGCCCACGAAGTTGGGCACCACGTGCAAAATCTACTTGGCCTGACCACCAAGGTGCAGCGGGAGCAGGCGCAGGCCAGTCGCGTCGAAGCCAATAACCTGAGCGTCCGGCTTGAGCTACAAGCCGACTTTCTAGCCGGCGTCTGGGCCCACCATGCCCAACAAACAATGCAGATCTTAGAAGAAGGCGACGTCGCCGACGCCGTTCGCGCAGCCCAGGCCATCGGTGACGATACCTTGCAGCGACAGACTCAGGGACGAGTTGTCCCCGATGCCTTCACCCACGGCACCAGCGAACAACGCATCCGCTGGTTCAGCCGCGGATTGAAAACGGGCAACTTCGAAGATATCGACCTGCTGTTTAGCTTGCCGTACGAGCAACTATAAAGTGGCGAGCAACTATAAAAGTAACTTCAAAGAGACCAGTCGCTCTAGCAGCCGAGCAGCTCTAGCAGCCGAGCTGCTGGCGCCTGAGCATGTTTACGACTCCAAGGTCACTAGCCTTAGTTGCCGAGCAGTTTCTTAAGCGTAGGCTCAATCGATTCAGCCCAGATCTGATAGCCCTTCTCGCTCAGGTGCAACAGATCAGGCATAATCTCCTTGGACAGCTTGCCCTCGGCATCAACGAACTTGTCGCTAATATCCAAGTAGAACACATGCTCGTCGTCGGCCAACTTTTTGACGATCTCATTGCTGTGTTCGTTTATTTGACGTTTCTCGTCAGATGCATCGGCACCTCGAGGAAATGTCCCCAACAGTAGGATCTTGGTCTCTGGTGTCTTCTCGCGCAGTTGCTCGACGATCTTGGTTACACCTTGTGCAATCTCTTCGGCGGTATTGCTGTTGGAGTTGTTGGTGCCGATCATGATGACCGCTACTTTGGGCGAGATACCTTCGAGGTTGCCATTGTCGAGACGCCAGATGACATGCTGCGTTCGGTCACCGCCGATTCCTAAGTTGACTGCATTGCGATCCGCATAAAACTTCTTCCAAACTTCTTTGCCGGCGCCTTCCCAACCTTGCGTGATCGAGTCACCGATAAAGACCACATCCACGTTACCTTGTTTGACGCGTTGGTTCATCGCTTCGTGGCGGTCCATCCAGCCGCCCTCGCGAGGCACCGGAGTTACCGTCTCGGAGCTCTGCGCAGCCGCTTTGGCCGGAGCCTGTGCTGTCGCTTGGGCCGTAGCCTGTGCATTGACCTGCGTGGTTAGGAGGCCGGCGAGAATCAATCGAGTTAACAGTGAGCCGAATCGCAGTGGCATGATGTGCTTTCTACGAAGTGGAAGGGGGACTGTGAAAGAGGCAGAAATTAGCTGCTGCATTATAATCCTCTCCCTGCAAGTATGTCGTGCATGCCTCCTCTCAAGCTTGCTTTTTTTGATAGGGGATCGCTCCGCGACCCTTGCTTCCTCATCTCCTACCTATACAAATCCGCAGCATTCATTGTTAAAGGTTCAATTTGCAATTAATCACAGCCATACCGGCGGCGCGGTCCACTACCATGGGCTCCACTTAGCGATGGAGTCGATCTGTCGAATGCGATCTCCCAAACCGTACTTTTCATAAACACGCTTGGTCCACTGGAACTCATCCGGCATGCGGCCGACAAAGGTAATTGGCCGAGGAAAGGCCAATGCTAGATTGTGTGGCAGATCACCGACTCTCAGCACACCTAGAAATTCGGGCGTGTGGGGATCGGTATGCGTCGTGGGACAATCTTGCAAGACGATCTCCTCGATGCCGGGATCCAACAGACTTGTATAGATCGCCAAAGGAGCAGTAGGCCCCTTGCCAAAGACGGCTACGGAGCGAGGGGAAGCCAACGCTCGCGATTCGCCGTCGCGGCTCACTTCTGAATCGCTGTTAGGTCTTGAATCGCTGTTGACTTCAGACTGGCTATTCATCACGGCGATAGCAGCTAGCAAGTCGCTCACCTGGCGCTCCGGTAGAGTTTGGCCCAGCAGCGGGTAGGTGCGGCGGGCCGTCCACAAGTAACCGGGGCCGAGCGATGTCGCGCCCGAATTGCGCACCTCCACGCCCGCAGTTGCCAGCTCGCCCGTCAAGCGTGGGCGGCTCGATCCACCACCTGTGAACGTGCGTGTGGCATCGGGGGCGATGGCGAAGACCAGCGTCGGAAGTGGTTCGACTAACTGCGCTGGCCGCGTCGTCTTGATCGCTACGCCAACTCCATCAGCCGACAAAAATTCCAGCGTACCGTAGGAGTTCCCATTATCGATGCCGTCGGAGCGATAGTTAACAGAGCCGTGCGCTGCGACATTAGCACCCGACGCACAACTGCGGAAGGTCGAGCTCAACAGCTTGGCGCGGGCTGCGTTGGCATACTGCATCCACTGGCCCTTAGTGGCCAGCGTGGGTGAGTCGAGATCGGGAAGCTCGCCCTGCTGTACCAGCAATGTGTCGACCTGCGCCATCCGATCGTCCTTGGGCAGAGCGCCGCCGAACACCAGCAGATTTCCCTCGGGTTCCACAAAGTCGGTTATGTCCTCAGCAACTGCAGTCCCGTCGCCTTTGAGGTGCTTATTAAACCAAGTAAAGATTGCCAAGCGAAGTTTTGGCGTGTAGCCGTGGGGCGACTCATCCTCGACAAGCTCAAACTGCTCGTTGGCTTCGAGCTGATAGTATTGCCGCCGGATGCGGTGGGCTACGTCGCGGTAACCAGCCGGTCTCCACAACACGTCTTCAGCTCCAGAGGCGATCATCAGCGCGCGGGGAGCGATCAGCGAACCGATATCTGGCCAACACCAACGCCGGTAGTTGATCCAAAATGCACAGTCGCAATGCCCCTCTACGCCACGATCGGTCACAACCTGGGAAATGCTCCCCGACTGGCACACTGGCACGACTACTTTGACTCGCGTATCGGCGGCACCCAAACACCACGAAATCACCCCACCTCCACTTAACCCCGTGACGCCCATGCGCTCCGCGTCGACGTCATCGCGACTTTCCAGATAGTCCAGCGCCCGCATGGCATTCCACACCTCGGTGCCGGCAGGAGTATAGCCACGGCTGGGCCAATCCCATCGCTCGCCGCTATAGGTACCGTGATGAAATCCTTGCGATTCGCCCAATTGAATTGGATCGAGCACGAGCGCTACGTACCCATGCTGCGCAAACCAACGCGAATTGGCTTGGTAGGACGGATTGACTTTCCCCTTGGAATGCCCGCACAGATAGAGCACGGCCGGCAGCGGCTTGTCGACGACTGCGGGACGGTACAGATTGCCGATGACATAGGCACCGGGCAAGCTCTGGAAATGCACTTTCTCCACGACGTAATCGCCGCGCTCAAGCGTCCCGGTCACGGTGGCTTGCAGCGGAGTGCGAGGGGGCAGCGGCGACAGGCCAAGCATTTCTAGCCACTGCTGGCGTCGATCCTCCAAGCCGGCTTGCCAGGCATCTGGCTTAAGCGGATTCTCAATGGATGCGGCCGACAGCTTGGCCGCATCGTTCCGCGCAGCTCCGTAGAGCGTCAAGCCTTCATCCGCAGTAACGGCGCCATGCAAAATGCTGGCCACTATGAGACACACCAGCCTAGCTATCCATCGCCCCCGATCGTCATTCACATACCGCAGTGCCATACCTGTCCCTTCATGTATAAATTGCTGCACAAATTGCGTGCTTGTTTAGCCATTGTAGTATGCCGAGTTGGTGATGGGCTGTTGGTGGTGCCAAGTCTGCGGAGCTGTGAATGCGG
>CAKQWG010000200.1 GCA_934278005.1 uncultured Pirellulaceae bacterium
CGGACGTCCATTTGGTTCTCGAACGTTTCAATTTCTTTTTGAATCACCGAGGCGATTTCGTCCGAGTTGAACTTCATAGCGTCGACCCCGAAAACATGTTTGATTGTGAAATATTGGTAGTTGAATTGTCAGTTTGCAGCAGGCTTGTCGCACCAGGCTGCGTAATCAGTTGGTCAGTAGCGTTGCGTAAGAATCGCGGATGGCTTTTTGCATGCCGCTGGCAAGTGCTGTCTGAAGCGAATCCAGTTTGCCTTGCACGCTACCGTCGATAACTTGGTCACCAATGCGAAGGGTGATACCTCCGAGCAACGACGCGTCAACTCTTTCGACTAACACGGCATCGATGTTATAAGTTTCACGCAAGCGGTGCATCACGTGCGATCGTTGGTCGTCGCTCAATGGCTGAGCCGACGTGACGATAACGCGTTGTTTTCCGAGTTGCTCTTGGCGCATGGCCGTGGTCTGGACTTGTATGGCTCGCAGTGAATCAATGCGTCCGCGGCGGCACAGGATTTTGAGAAAGTTCAATAGTCGCCCATCGATTCTTCCGTTGAAGATACGATCGAGCATGGCTTCCTTTTGTTCCTGTGAGATGCGCGGCGAGGCCAAAGCCTGTTCCAGGAGTGGGTGCGGCGTAAGGCATTCGCGGACGACTGCTTCTAACTCCGCAACGACTCCATCGGCTGCATCTCCGGCAGAACCCAGTAGAGCTTTGGCGTACAGCGTACCGACTTGTTGTTGGTCGCTGTCCAGAGCAGTCTCGAGTTGTGGTGTGTCAGTCATACTTGCGCGCGCGGTTGTAGTAGGCTAGTGCGTTAGGATTTGGAGTCACAGTTAGTTGAGGCTGGGCAGTTTGTCTAGCATGTCTTGGATCATGCCCTGGTGATCTTCGGCGCGGACTTCGCGACCGACGACACTGCGGGCCAAAGACATGGCGATATCGGTCGACTGCCCAGCCAGTTCGCTCAGCGCTACGCGTTTGGCTGTTTCAATTTCAGCCAAGGCGCGGTCGCGTGAACGCGCTGCCTCTTCCTGTGCAGAGGCAATCAACTTTTGGGCGGCGATTTCGGCATCCTTGCGAGCCTCAGTCACGATGCGTTGCGACTCTTCAGCGGCTGCAGCCAGCTTGGCTTCGTATTCAGCCAGTCTGGCGGTCGCCTCTGCGGCGGCCTTCTCAGCTCGGGATATGTTACTGGCGATGCCTCGCTCACGTTTTTCCAGGCCTTGAGCGATGGGCTTCCAGGCGGCAGAGCTAAGCACTACCAGTAGCAGCCCGAACACGACAGCGGTGAACAGGGCTAAGTCGGTGCGCCAGTCGATGACTTTATAGGTTTGATCCGACACATTGGCATGTGTGGGATCGTTGGGAAAGTGTGCCGCATCCTCGTCGAGAATGTGCGCAACCGAATCGCTGGAAACAGCGTGGCTATCAACAACGCTCTCACTGTCGGCAGTTGCGATGGTTGTGTCCTCTACTGGCACAGCTGCAGCGGCTGGAGCTTCAGCGGTCGACGTTGCAGCAGTTGGCTGCGCGGCTGACGGAGCTGGAGGCTTCTCCTGTGCGCCAACTGTTGACGATACGAATGCCAATAGCAGTAGCGATGTCAACACGCTGGAAAGCGAGCAGTGCGTGCAGTTCATGGTGCCAAAACAACCTGTGTCGAGTGAAAGGAAGCCAAGCGAATCTACAGGCAGAGGCTATGCCACTGCCTAGCGAGTCCACTTACATAGAAGCGATAACAGCAAAGAACGCCAAGCCTTCGATCAAAGCCGCAGCGATGATCATCAGAACTTGAATCGTGCCGGCTGCTTCAGGCTGACGGGCCACGGATTCAACCGAGGCTTTGGCCAACCAACCGATGCCCAGAGCAGCACCGATTACGGTTAGGCCTGCGCCGATTTGCTTAGGAATCAAAGTAGTAACGGTCTCTTGGGCTGCCGCAGGTGCGGCTAGAAGTAGTAGTAGGCCTAGGGACCAGATGGCGATGCGAGCGGCTTTAATCACTGAAGTGTCTCCTCAAAGGACGAAAGGTAAGTGTAGATTTCAAAGCGTAACGTAATTGTGAAAACGATCTTTCTAACTTGTCTCAGCAGTGCTTTCTTGTACCGCCGGTCGGGCAATCCGCAAGGAAAATTCAAGCGGTGACGCCTGCTGTGTACTAGTGGCCCTCGACGGCCGCGCCAACAAACAGTGCCGCCAAAAGTGTGAACACGTAGGCCTGCAGGAACGCCACGAACAATTCCAGCAAGCTGATGACCACCGCCCCAAAGACAGCCGGCACCGTCAGCGCAGTCCATGCCGTGGAATCCATATTGGCAGCATGGGCTCCGAAAGCTAACGCCATGATGCCCAAGATGACCAGGTGCCCGGCGACCATGTTGGCCAACAGTCGAATAGCCAGGATACCGTGCTTGATGAACAGCGATAAAAATTCAATGAACCACACCATCGGGACCACGAAAATCGCGATGTACACCGGCAGACCCAAATGAGGGCTTAGGTTCTTGAGGTATCCGACAACACCGAACTTGTGAACGCCAAATACGGCACCGACCAGTAGCACAGCTATCGCCAGTACGGCCGTGACGGCCAAAGCGGCCGTTGGTGAGCCGGCCCACGGTACCATGCCAGCCAGATTGCAGCCTAGGATGAACAAGAACAGCGTCCAGAAAAGTGGCAGAAACTTCGGTGAATCTTTAGGCGAGATGCCCTTCTCCACGATTTCCGTCTTGATGAAGGTCAGGAAGCCCTCGAGCAGATTCCACAGCTTGCCTTTGGGCGCGCTGCCAGATTGTATGCGGCGGGCTAACCACGCGAACACCACTAGGATGATCAGGGCTACTACCACTTCAATAATCATGAATTTTGAAATGGCAAAGCCGGATTGTTTCTCGTAGGCGTTGCGAAGCGTTCCGAATGGCTGTGGGATGAACACCTTGCCCGACAAGTGGTGGTTGTATTCAAGCAGCTTGGGCTGGGACCACTCGCCGCGTGGACTCGATGTGTACTGTTGGAGCACTTCACGCGTGTCCATCTGCTGGCGCAGCTGAGACCATTGGGCCAACTGCTCGGGATGGCTAGTCAGCTTGACCATCCAATCCAGTTGTGGATCTGGATGTTGCGAAAGGTAGGCTTGTGCGGGCACGCGCGGAGCTGGCGAAATATCCTTGGCCCACTGAGCAGCGCGAGCGTTTAAAGCCTGAAGCGACTCTTCGACGTACTGGTCAAACGGGCGGCCGTGGCGGTGAGGACTGGCATGTTGCCAAGTGAGCCACGCTTGTTTAGCTTGGCTGAGAGCCGGTACATCGCCGGTGATCTTACGCAGTTCTGCAATAAAGCGATCCGCTTCCCAAGACTGATAATCTGCGTCGTTGCGGACTACCCATGGGCCCACTTGATCGGCGATCTGCTCAGGCGAATCATATGTAGCACGCGCAAGTTTGCGCGGCACATCAAAGTAGTAGCTGTCTTTAATGTGCAGGATTGGATCGGAGGCCATGGAAGTCGCTCTGGGGGATCTTGCGGAGTCAAGTTGGATGAGTTCAAGATGCTCACGAGTCGAGAGCTTGCTGGTCTGTCTTCTGCTTTCGCCGAACGTCGCGAATGAGAAGCCAAGATTCTAATGGCAGTGCAACGAAATAACAGGCCATTAATGCAATCAAATAGTATTTTCTTTCATCACCCTCAAACCGCGTAACAATTGTTAGGGCTGGGAACATGATCCCCATCCGCCAAGCCATGACGGCGAACTGATTCGTTGCGCCATTGGGTAATAAGCGCGTGAAAAACAACGGTGGGAGCGTGGCGAAGAGCGTGACTAATGCGGCCACCTGCGCCGTTTGGGGACTGACGGCGATGCCGTGGCCAATTGTCGCACGATAGCTGATCCACGCGCTTAGACAAATGGCCAGCGCGATAAGTAGGGCTTTTGTGAGCGGCAGATTCTTCATCGAGAGATGCAAGTCGGTTTCATCGGGAGATGCAAGTCGGCCGTCCGTGTGGTTTAGTGCTGGTGCGGCGAGCCATCGCGTTGGATATCGCCGCCTCCCGACGCATCGCCAGTCCGGTCGCCGCCACTAGGTATCTTGCTGGCCTTCTTGGTGGGTGTATGGCTATGTCCGCCGGCAGGGAATTCGTCATCGGCGGGCTCATCGTCACGTGGGAGCGGTTTTCCGAAGGCGGGCGGAGTCAGGTTTTTTGCGATGACTACCAAGGCCGTTGCGGCCAGCGCCATGCCGATCAGAAAACCAGCCGGAGTACACAGCGTAGTGCCCCAACGGTGATCCAGCCAAGCGCCGACAAGCCCAGGGCCGACCATGATGGCAACTACGGCTACCGTTCGCGAGAACCATGTCAGAAGGTGGTCAAAAGTGCTGAGGGGTTTCAGAGGACTGCTCCTGCGCTGTGTACTTCGATCGGGGGGGGTGGTTGGGTTTGTGCCGATGGGCCTGGGCGGTGGATTCGGCGGTCGCGAGTCAGAGATATTGGCACATCTTTTAAGGGTCCAGATTATCTCCTAAGGGTGTTCGTGTGCGGTTAGGGTGTCCGCAGTTCGTTTTTTTGAAGTTTTTTGCTATGGTGTACAAATGTCCACAATCTAGAAAACTTGGCCTCGGCTTAGCATACTATTGAAGGTGGTCGACAAGACCGTTGACGAGGCCCAATGTAAACGTGCGGCGCAACAACGTCCAATCTGCGCGTCTGGACATAGCCTCCGGATGTATTAGCACATAGCGGTCCGCTCAACACGCTCGGCCCACAGCAACTTCAACCCGTAGTAACTTAACCTCTAGCAACCTCAACCCTCGCGACCCTCGGCCCGCAGCCATGCTGTAGCTGCCCCCCTTTATAACATGCCCGCAGTTGTCGTGTGGATAGGCGGCATGCCTGCTGGATCAGAAAATAGCCTTTGGAGTTTCTCATAGTGCTTACCACTGCCGACTTAAAATCACACACCAAAGCTGATTTGACCGAAATGGCCAAGCGATTCGGGTTGCCTGTCAGCGGTTCGATGAAGAAGGACGAATTGGCCGTAGCTGTAGCCAAAGCGGCCAAGTCTAGTAAGGCTAACAAGCCCACTGGCAGAAGTGCCAAGCAGGTACCTAAGGCCCCGGCCCGATCGAGCAAGACCCAGTCGAGCAAGACCCAGTC
>CAKQWG010000201.1 GCA_934278005.1 uncultured Pirellulaceae bacterium
CGCCTATGCTTCGCGCGCGTCAGCGATTCGGAAAATATCTTATTGAACGTCGAATCGCCGAGGGCGGTTTTGCTACGGTGTATCAGGCGGCTGATACGATCGAGGGCGTTCGCGTAGCGCTGAAAATTCCCCACGCGCACTTGGTCAACGAGTCCTGCATCGCCAGTTTTCGGCAGGAGGCTCGGTTGGCAGCCAAGCTATCGCATCCCAATATTCTGCCGCTCAAGTACGCCGACTTCATCGATGGCAAGTTTGTGATCGTGACGCCGCTGAGCGAATCTTCGCTGGAGGATCGCTTACAAAAGCGGTTGAGCGTTAAGACGGCCATTCATTTCTCTGAGCAAATGCTGTGCGCGGCCGCCTATGCCCATGAGCGGAAGATCATCCACTGCGACATCAAACCCGACAACATGTTGCTGTTCCCCAACAACCAGCTGCTGTTGACCGACTTCGGCATTGCTAAGATCGCTCATCGCACGCTACAGGGCTCTGGCGGTGGAACGCTGGGCTATGTCGCTCCCGAGCAGGCCATGGGACGTCCATCGTTTCGATCGGACGTGTTTTCTTTGGGCATCGTCATGTACCGCATGCTGGCCGGTACGCTCCCAGAATGGCCCTACCAGTGGCCGATGGCCGGCCACGAGCGCCTGCGTGGCCGAGTCAACCAGCCTTTGGTTGACCTGCTGCGAAAATCGCTCGAGTTCGATGCGGCTGCACGGTTCAGCACGGCCGAGCAGATGCTGGCCTCGTTCTCGCGGATTAAACAGCCGCTGCGGGCTCCGGCCACGGAGAAGAAACCTCGCACCGCGTCGGCTCGCGGGCTGAGCTGGCAACAACTGCGCCGCAAAGAGTTTCAACACGATTTTGGTGCCGTGCTCGGGACGACTTGCTCGTGCGGCAAGTGCCAAGGGCCGGTGGCCGAGCCGATGTTGGCCTGCCCCTGGTGTGGAGATGATCGAAAGCAGAACCCCTGCCCGACCAACTTTCCCGTCTACTGTCCACGCTGTTGCCGCGGGCTCAAAAGCGACTGGCCCTACTGCCCGTGGTGCTATGGAGGCGGTTTTGAAGTCGAAACCAAGCGGCACTATCCCGACCGCCGCTACACGGCTCGCTGCTCCAATAAAAGGTGCACGCGTAAGAAGCTAATGCCCTTCATGCGCTACTGCCCCTGGTGCCGCGTATCGACCAAACGCAAATGGAAAATCGAAGGTTCGCCGCATAGCTGTCAACAATGTGGTTGGGGGGTGCTGCCTCAATACTGGTCCTATTGCCCGTGGTGCACCACACGGCTAGGGGACACTCGGTAATCTCCATGGCCCCTTGTGAACCGTTGCTTGTGATCGACCAGCAGTTCGAAACAGCGCAGGCCCAGCAGTTTGCTGGCGGGACGGTCTACTACTACACGCGTCGCGATCCAGAAAAACAGACGCCTAACGAGGATGCAATTTGCCTGCTGCCGGTGGGAGAAACGGCCGGCGTACTGCTGATCGCCGACGGATGCGGCGGGCAAGCCAACGGTCAGCTCGCATCGCAGTTAGCGATTGAGGCGGTGGCGGAGACTCTGCGACAGTGCGAGCAGCCGGCGCAGTTACGAACATCCATTTTGGATGGCTTCGAATCTGCCGTCATGCGGGTCCGGCAATTGGGAACCGGCGCGGCCACTACGCTCATAGCGGTGGAGATTAACGCTGGGGTTATTCGCACTTTTCACGTCGGAGATTCCCAAGCGTTATTGGTGGGTAGCCATGGCAAGGTCAAGCTGCAGACCCAGGCGCACTCGCCGGTGGGGTATGCCGTGGAGGCAGGCATGTTGACCGAGAAGGCAGCGCTGCAGCACGCCGACCGCCACTTGGTCTCCAATGTGATCGGCGCCGACGATTTACATATCGACATGGGCCTGCCGCGGCAGTTAGATCCCCAGGACACGTTATTGCTGGGATCCGACGGTTTGTTTGATAATCTGCGTTTAGATGAGATTGTGAACACCATTCGTAAAGGCTCGCTGGCCAGCGTGGCCGCTAGCCTGAGCTCGCTGGTGCAGCAGCGCATGACGGCCGCCGACGATGGCAAGCATCCCAGCAAGCCGGACGATTTGTCGTTTATCGTCTTTCGTCCCAGCCATCCGCTGCGCCCCGTAGATGCCCCGGCCAGCGATGCAAAGCTGCCGTGAATCTCGACATGCCCCGTCGTCGAGCCGCGCGCGTGCCAGTCGCCGCGGGGCATGCTTGAGGCGTGTGATGGAGTACAATAGATGGCTTCAGGCGAATTTTATTCGCAGCACGTGCTTCCTCACTCGTTATTCCAACTTACTAGCCAACAAACGGTTCTAATGTTAAATGAGACCCTACTGCGAGCGGGCCGCCGGACGTTCCTGCTCTGTACCGGACTGCTGATTTTGACGGCAAGTGCACTCGGCGTTAACGAAGCGTGGGCACAAAACCCCGAGCAGACTCCGCGAGCAGCGCGGCCGCCGGTGGTTCCAGAAACGCCAGAATTTAAAGCTGCTAGCGACGCCTTGCGCGAACACCTAAAACAGATGCGCGAAGTTATGGTGCATTACAACACTGAGCTTCCCAACCTGCCGCAGGATCGCGAGATGCGTGAGCAGTGGTTCGAATTGCTGAGCCAAGGCGTGCCCATTTTTCAGCGTATGATTGCGGCCGCCGTGGCCGAATATCAGCGGTCTCCCAATCCCACCGGCCCGCTGGGTACGATGCTGTGGGACACCTTCGATCGCCGAACCAAAGTCGACTTGTATGAAGGAATGCTGCCGGTCGGCCAAGCCCTGTTGGCCAGCGGCTATGAGAAGCCTGAGCTGCCCAGCGCCATCGTTCGCACAGCATATGCTATGAATGAATTCGATGCCGTGCGGCAGTTAGCGCCCCAGCTAACGGGTGATGCAGATACGAGTCCGCAAGTGGAAGATATTTTGGAAGAAGTCGAAGAGTTCGAAGCGCTGTGGGCTGCGGAACTAGCCGCGCGCGAGCAAGATGCGCAGGGCCCGCCGCTGCCGCGCGTACTGATGAAAACTACCAAGGGGGACATCGAACTGGAACTGTTCGAAAACCAAGCTCCCGAGACTGTGGCGAATTTCATCAGCTTGGTAGAATCGGGCTTCTACGAGGGCCTGATCTTCCATCGCGTGCTGGAACACTTTATGGCGCAAACTGGATGTCCGATCGGCGACGGAAGTGGTAGCCCCGGATACAGAATTTATGGCGAAGCTGACAAGCCGGATGCGCGCAAGTTTTTTCGCGGAACGCTCGGCATGGCGCTGGCCGGAGAGCCCAATTCCGGCGGGTCCCAATTTTTCATCACGTTCCTGCCGAACACCTATCTCAACGGTACCTACACGGCATTTGGGCGAGTCACCAAGGGCATCGAGGTGTTGGGCCACCTGGTTCGAGTCGATCCAGAATCAGACGAAGAAGAAAAGAAAAAGCCGTCTCAGCCGCTTGATGAAATCATCTCCATCGAAGTGCTCAGCAAACGTGGGCATGATTATGTGCCACATAAAGTTAAGTAACCACCTAAGCATAAGTACAGGCATATTAACCGTTTTGGCGGTAGCCACGGTTGATTGCTAAATCAGGAAACTTATGCGTGGGTGCTTAGTTCTCACCATCAAGGATGCTCTCGTGCACATGGTTTCGAAGTTACGGCATACAAGCCCCAGGCTGTACACACGGGCTACAATGGGCCCCTGCTGGCACGGATTGTATGCGGCTGTGATGTGCCTACTCCTCGGTGCGTTCGGCTGCACCTCGAAGATCGAGGATGCGGTAGTCATCAGCGCGGCCACGGATCGCGAGTACGCTGAACCGATCCTCGAAGCCTTCGCGCGGCGACACCCGGGGACCGAGTTGGTGCGGCAATATCTGGCTGAGACGAATCGAACAGTCGCGCTCAGCCAGCTCATCGAAAACCAGTCGCAGGCTCCGCAGGCGGATGTATTGTGGAACGATGAAATTCTACAAACTTTGCGGTTGGAAAATGCTGGACTGCTGCAGCGTATTTCATGGAGCATTCCTAGCGATTGGCCGCGGCATCTCCGCAGTTCGCAAGGCAAGTGGCTGGGCTTTGCCTCCCGTGCGCGGGTGCTGTTGATCAATCGTGAATTGCTGCCCGAAGCCAACTCTCGCCCCAACTCGGTACTGGATTTGGCCGATCCGCAATGGCAAGATCGCTGCGGCGTAGCTCTGCCGCTGGCGGGCACAGCAGCTACCCACTTCACCATTCTGCGAAATCGCATGGGGGCCGCCCAAGCAGACGTTTGGTTCCAAAAAGTCAGCGAGAATGCCCTCGTTTTGCCAACGGATCGGCAGGTCGCCCGCGCGGTTTCAGCGGGGCGTTTGGCCTTTGGCCTGACCGACTCGGACGACGCGCTCGTTGAGCTTGACGCAGGCGGGCCGGTTGAGATCGTCTTTCCCGATCAGCGGCCTGATCAGAGCGGCGCTCTGCGGATTCCCAATACGGTGGCGGTGTTGGCCAACTGCGCTCATCCGGTAGCAGCGGCCGAGCTAGCAAACTATTTGGTTTCGCCCGATACCGAGGGGCGTTTGGCCATGGGGGTAAGTGGACAGTTCCCTGCTCGGCCTGGGCATTCGCAGGCGTCACGGGCTCAGGGTGATGCGCTTGTGCGCTGGATGGAAGTCGACTTTGTTAGCGCTGCCCAGGAGTGGGATACGGCTGCAGTCAAGCTGCATGCGATCTTTGGCAAGGCCGCTGCGGAGTAAAAGTTGTCGACTGGGGTTGAGTCCCGATAGGGATGGCAGGTGCTAGCCTGGGATGCAAACCCCAGATCGAGTTGGGCTAGAAACAGGCAAGCGAGGACATTGCAGTTCAACACCGAGTCAACACCGAGTCAACACCGAGTCAACACCGAG
>CAKQWG010000202.1 GCA_934278005.1 uncultured Pirellulaceae bacterium
TTACTGCGCGGCAGGCAGGCTAACACTTCGCCGAGCCGCGCGGCAGCAGTGGCGAAGTTTTGAGCTGGACGATCAAGGTGGATGATAAAACTGGATAAGTAAGCTGAGTAAATAATCTGGATGAGTAAGCTGGGTGAGTACGCTGGACGAGTAAGCAAGGAGAAGTGCATGACCAAGCGTGCTGAGTGGATAGGTCTCATCGTGTTCATTCTCGTGTGTTTGGGCGCAGCGGGCTTGGGAGCTGTAGCGACAACTCCAGAAATCGACGGTTGGTACAAGTCGCTCGACAAGCCGACTTGGAATCCTCCAAGCTACATTTTCGGACCGGTGTGGACGACACTGTATGTGATGATGGCCATCGCAGCCTGGCTGGTGTGGAGGCAAGCGGGATGCGCAGCCGCGCGGCTACCATTGACGCTGTTTGCCATCCAGCTTGGCTTGAACGTGGCTTGGTCGTGGATCTTCTTTGGGATGCATCAGCCGGGCTGGGCGTTGGTAGAAATCGGACTGCTATGGCTGGCTATCTTGGCTACGACCCTACTGTTCATCCATCGATCTAGGGCCGCCGGTGGGCTGATGCTGCCCTATCTAGCCTGGGTCAGCTTTGCGAGCTTGCTTAATTTCGCAATCTGGAGACTCAACGCGTGACTCGGGCGGACAGTTCGCAAAAATCTCACGCTGTGAAGCTGTGGCATCGCACGGCTGCACCGGTCATGGCCATCCTCAAGACGCGCTGGCGAACCGAGTCAAAGCGTTTTACGTAAGTTCTTTATAACTCATTCGCACCTCGGGCCAGGCCAGCAAAAGACTGTCTTCGGGCACAGCATCCGGCCACTTTCAAAACTCTTGGCGACTGCCGCTACGAGGGACAATCCAACCAGCGCGTTGGTAAATCTGCTAGAATGAGCCGGTCGGTTCGGTCCGTAAAATTCCATTGAGAAATATGACGTAGGGGAGCTTTAGCCGGTGAATTTGTTCCATATCGCATGGCGAAACGTGCAACAACGCGGCCTGGCGTCGCTGCTGACGATGCTCAGTATGGCACTGGGAGTGGCCCTAGTAGTGTTGGTTCTGGGTATTGGCTGGGTAATTTCCGAATCCTTTGCGCGCAACAGCAACGTGGGCTACAACCTGATTGTGGGAGCCAAGGGTGGCTCGCTGCAGTTGACACTCAATACGGTTTTTTACCTGAGCAAGCCCATCGAAGTCATTCCTTACGAGGAGTATCTGGAATTTCTGCCGGGCAGCGGGCGAGCTGAAGAAATCGAAAAGATCGGTGGGCGCATTGCCAATCCCGATCGCAAGGGCTTGTACGCTCCGTACATGGGCGGAGGTTTTGCGATCCCTATTTGCTTAGGAGATTACTTTGGACCGTTCCGCGTGGTGGGGACCAAGCCGGAGTTTTTTGAATTGCTGCGCTACGGGGCGGCCGGAGATATGGAGTACGAGTTCGCCGAAGGGCGGAACTTTGAGGACTACAACGCTGAGCATGGCTACTACGAAGCGGTGCTCGGTTGGCGTGTTGCGCGGCAGATGAATAAAGGGGTGGGGGACACCTTTCAAACTACGCACGGCGATCCTGAAGGGGAAGGCCACGGACAGGAATTCACCATCGTGGGTGTGTTGGCTCCTACCGGAACGCCCAACGATCGGGCAGCCTTCATCAACATCGAAGGCTTCTATCTAATGGAAGGTCACGCGCGGACCTTCGAAGATTTGGCCAATCCGGACGAGGACAAAGAGCAGGTTGAAACGGGGACGCCCAGCGCTCAGCCTCCGCGTCTGCCGCTGGAGAAGCGAGATATTACGGCCGTATTGGTCAAGCCGGGCAACGGTATGTTTGCGGTGAACATGCAACAAGCCATCAAGAAAAGCTTGCGTTCTCAGGCCGCTTCGCCCATCGAAGAGATTGGTAATCTGTTCAGCAACTTCGTCGACCCTGTGAAGTACGCGCTACTGACGCTGACGATCGTGGTCTGTCTGGTGAGCGCGATCAGCATTTTGGTTAGCATTTACAATTCGATGAACGAGCGCAAGCACGATATTGCCGTGATGCGTGCGTTAGGCGCACGTCGCGATGCGGTGCTCGTCGTCGTGCTGTTAGAGTCGCTAATGATCGCTATCGGCGGTGGTGTGCTGGGATGGCTAGCCGGGCACTTGATCGGTTTGGCCAGCAGCTCATTGGTCGAGGATCGCACTGGGGTGCAGATCGGATTCCTCAATACGATGACGGTTTATGAACTAGCTCTAGTGCCAGGATTGATCGTATTGGCAACACTGGCCGGAATCATTCCTGCGTTGGTCGCCTATCGCACCAACGTTTCGCAGAATCTAGGAACTTAGTTTTCGACGAACAAATATAGTCGTCGCAGCAATTCGCTCCGCATCGTGTAATTTCAAGAGCGGGCTGGTGGGCTGCGGTGGAGCGAGTTGGTCGCAAGACAGCTATACTGTTGCCGGACAGCATTTGGCGCTGCAATTAAATCTCTCTTGGCCACTGGCGAAGCACTCTGCATGCAAATTGAAGCACCCTGGTTATCGACTGGGCTGACGCGCCCGCGAGTCGCGGTTCTGGCCTCTGTCAATCGGCCTCGCGTTCGCAGTGAATTGCAAAAGATCAAAACTATTCTGGCCAAATCGGCTGAACTGGTGGCGATCGATGAAAATCAGTCCTTTGATTTTTCGCAGTCTGACATCGACATGTGCGTAGTCTTAGGTGGGGACGGTTCGATACTCTCTGCCGCGCGGCGGATGGGACTGAATCAGAAGCCGGTGATCGGGGTCAACTTGGGAAGGTTGGGTTTTCTGGCTGCTCTCAGCGAAGACGAGCTGGGAGCTTTCTGGCCCGATATTTGTGCGGGCAAGTACCCTGTGGACGAACACGTGATGCTGCAGTGTGCGATCGAGTCGGCTGCGGCGCGGCGAGCCGCGGCGGCGCTGGGAAGCGAAGCACCCGGACCGACCAGCTATCAATTGGCGCTCAATGAAGCGGCCATCCTGGGCGGCCCGCCGTATTCGATGCTGCAGATTGATCTGTACGTCGACGGAGAACTGGCATCCACATACGATGGCGATGGTTTGATCATCAGCACGCCGGTCGGCTCGACGGCGCACAATCTATCTGCCGGAGGTCCGATTTTGCAGCGGCTGTTGCAGGCGGTGGTGATTAGCCCCATCAGCCCGCATACGCTGACGATGCGCCCCGTGGTCGATCGTGCCGATCGCGTCTTCGAAATGGTCGTTCGACAAGGACACGAGACGGTCTCGGCGGTTTTCGACGGTCGCGTGCTGGGTGCACTGGCAGAGGGCGATTGCTTTCGGGTGGGCAAAGCTCCGGTTTCTTTCAAGATGATTAGCATTCCGATCAAGGGCGAGTACCGCACGCTACGCGATAAACTCGGTTGGGGAGGCAATCCCCGCGAGCGCAATCAAAAAGGCCGGCGGGGCTAAGGTAATGCCAGCGCGTGGAAGCCGTCGACTCTGGATTTTGGCCACAACCACAGCGGTCCGCAGCACTTTCAAAGTCGAAAATACTTGCTGCTAACTCGCTGCTAACTTGCTGCTAACTCACAGCTAACTCGCAGCTAACTCGCTGCGTTTGGCGATATGGATAAGTTGTGGCTGGGATATTGCCGTTGAGACGGGGGATAGAAACGTGCTACACATTCTTACAACGCTCTTAAGTTCTGGACGTTGTGTGCTTTATTAATGTGGACGTCCTCGCCAAGGCTCAACCCCCTTGGCACAGACGCCCACGGTTCCCGCAACGCAGACAAGCCACACACATCTCAATAAGTTACTCGTTGGCAAGGAGGCCTCTATTCATGATGATTCGATTTTCTCGCGCTGCGGCGCTGCTGCTGTGTACGACCACTGTCGTTGGCACTTTTCTAAGTGGCACCACTCATGCTCAGGCCAAAATTCCTGCGGCTGCCGATGCGCCCAAGGTGCTACTGCGCTACAAGCTGCAGCCCGGCGAACAACTGGTGTCGAAAGTGGTCCACCTGGCCGATACTCGAACCAAGATGTCCGATCACGAAGAGACCAGCAGCTCGCGGACGATCAGCGAAAAGGTGTGGGAGGTCTCAGCCGTCAATCCACAGGGGGAAATGACGTTTGAATACCGCATCAACTCAGTCGAACTGGCCCAGTCGGTCGGTGCTGGAGAGGAGCTCAAATACAATAGTTTGACCGATACCGAAGCACCCGACATGTTTAAACACGTGGCTGAGACGGTTTCCCAACCACTGGCCACGGTGACGATCAATCCACAGGGGCAGGTCATCAATCGCGACAGCAAATTGAAGAATCCACAATTGGGCATGGGAGAGCTCACCCTGCCCCTGCCCGAGGAAGCGTTGCAAATCGGTGCCCAGTGGAGTGTCCCTCGCGAAGCGCGCGTCAAATCGGAAGCGGGTGTGCACAAAACGATTAAGCTGCGCGAACTATACACGCTAGAAAAAGTTTCTGCCGGTGTGGCTACAATCCGCATTGAATCCCAGCCGTTGACGCCTGTATCGGATCCGTCGACCGAATCCCAGTTGATTCAGCAATTGAGCAAAGGGGTGATTAAGTTCGACGTCGACCAGGGCCGCATGCTCAGCAAAGAACTGATTTGGAGCGACGAAATTATTGGCTTCCGAGGTCCACAGACGTCTCTTAAATACGAAGCCAAGTTCACCGAAGAACTACTGCCGCAAACTAAACGTACGGCCAAGCGGTAGTGATGGACCTGTTTTAATTACTGGCCATAGTCGCCAAACCGCTCCGCCGGTTTGCGCAGGTGATTCCGACCGACGGAGCGGCCGGGCGACTATGGCGCAGTCG
>CAKQWG010000203.1 GCA_934278005.1 uncultured Pirellulaceae bacterium
GCTGGAAAGCCGCTCGCACCGTGGTGGGTGCACTTGATTTTGTGACTTTCTTGTTTGTCCAAAATCTACCCAGCGGTTGAGCGCGTACGTACTGCCAGCAGTCCCACATTCAGAGCCCGTTCTCTAGGCTCTGACGGATTGATACTGTCCGTTTGCAATTTGGCCGCCCTGTCTGTGTCTCGTTTATATTTCTCACTTGCAGCGCCCGGATTGCGATGTTGCATGCCACACTAGGAACTATCCTTGAAAACTTTCGAAGAAATCAATCTCCTCCCCGCCGTACAGCGCGCACTTAGCGAAGAACGCTATACGGTCCCCACGCCAATTCAGGCGCAAACCATACCGGCGGCCCTGGACGGACGCGACGTGTTGGGCTGCGCTCAAACCGGCACCGGAAAAACGGCGGCTTTCGCGCTGCCCATCCTCAACCGCTTGGCCGAGCACTCCCGCAAGGCACCTCCCAATCAGCCGCTCGTGCTAGTGCTTGCACCTACCCGCGAACTGGCCATTCAAATCGAAGAGAGCTTCGCTACCTACGGCCGGCACTTGCGTTTGCGTCAAGTGCTGGTGTATGGCGGAGTCAGCCAGGGCAACCAGGTCCGCGCGCTAAATCGCGGAGCACACATCCTGGTAGCTACTCCAGGACGCCTGCTGGATCTAATGGACCAAGGGCACATCGAACTGGATCGCTTAGAAGTGTTTGTGCTCGACGAAGCGGATCGCATGCTCGACATGGGCTTCATGCCCGCTCTGAAGCGGATCATCAGCCAACTGCCCAAGCAGCGCCAGTCGCTGTTCTTCTCCGCAACCATGCCTCCCAAGATCATGGAGCTCGCCCAACAACTGCTCAAGGACCCGGTCAATGTCAACGTGACCCCCAAACAGTCCAGCGTCGAACGCATCGCGCAGCAGTTGTTCTACGTCGAGAAGACCGCCAAGCTGTCGTTGCTACAGAAGACTCTGGCCGAGCCCGAGGTCGATCGAGCCATTGTGTTTGCTAAGACCAAGCGCGGCGCTAATATGCTGGCCGAGCGTCTAGCTCGCGGCGGCCTGCGAGCTGCTGTCATCCATGGAAATAAATCACAGAGCGCTCGGCAGCGTGCGCTTGAGGCCTTCAAGAGCCGCGAAGTGCAAGTCCTCGTGGCTACTGACATCGCCGCTCGCGGGATCGACATCGACGGTATCACGCACGTGGTCAACTACGACATGCCCGTCGACGCCGAAAGTTATGTGCATCGCATTGGCCGCACAGGTCGCGCCGGAGCCGAAGGCATCGCTATGTCGTTCTGTTCATCTGCCGAACTTGGCGAACTGCGCGATATCGAGCAGTTGATCGGTAAGAGAATACCTGTAGCTCCAGGACAAATCGTTCCGCGAGCCACGCCACCGGAGCGACGCGGATCGGGTTCAAGCTCACGCGGCCAATCGCGACAGAGTTCGCCGCGCCAGGGCCAATCGAGGTCAGGTGCAGGCCGGCCAGCCGCAGCAGCTCAAGGCGCGCCGCGCGGTGGGTCAGGCGGACGAGCGCCAGTGGGACAGTCGCGCACACGCAGCGCAACGCGTGACGGCCGGGCTACGGCCGCTAACGGCTCCCGCAGCAGCGAACGCGCCCAGCCACGCCACTTAGAAACTCGCCACTCAGAGAATCGCAGTAGCTTTCACAGCAGTGCCGCTTCGCAGCCTGCCGCGGTTCAGCCGGCGAGCAAGCCACCGCTGCAGCGCAAAGTAAGGCGATTGTCGAGCACCGCCATGCGTTCGCGATAGCAACCCGGCGTTCGCCAGCGCTCCCTGCGTGTCCCTGCGTGTCCCTGCGTCTCCGCGCGCTGGATGCTAAGACCTAAACGCAGAGAGCGCAGAGGGCGCAGAGACCCGCGCCGAAGCCGTCATCTTGCTGCCGTCATCTTGCTGCCGTCATCTTGCTGCCGTCCTCTTGCTCCCATTCCCGCGTACCCCATTTGCATTCGCCTACTCAATCAACGCGCAGCGAATTGTTTAACGCCGAGCCGCATCAGGCCGCAAATGCACAGGTCACCTCGCCCAGCGCACGCGGCCCTATTTCACCGCATGGCCGACCAATTCGCTAGTCGCGGCCTGCGCAGGCGACGGCACTCGCTATGCAGAGCGCAGCCCGTAAAACTTTCTTACCGTTTGGCGTTTCTGACAGTCGCGCGGCCACAAAAGCTACGACAAGTCGCAGCACTCCAAGGAGCCGCACCGCGGCCAACAAAAGCGTCTCAGCGTCAGGCATTCTGCATTCGCCTACTTAGTCAACGCGCAGCGAGTTGTTTAGCGCCGAGCCGCAGCAGGCCGCAGTTGCACAGCTCAACTAGCCCAACGCACACCTCCCCATGGCACCGCTTCACGCACCAATTCGATAGCCGCGGCCTGCGCAGGCGACGGCGCGTCCCGACTCCCATTTGAGGCTTTAAACTTTTTAGCCTCTGACCGGCAGAGCGGTCAGCGACATACAGATGCACAGGTCGAGTGGTCCCAGCTCACCTGCCCGTGCAGCGATTACGCTATACTGTCTAGCCTCACTACAACTGCCTTTCGGCCAACTGCGTTTTGCTCAGCCAGTGCAAAAGCAGCAGCAGCCAACCTTGGCAGTAATCCAACTCCCCCTGCGTCCTTCCGAAGGAATCACCATGCGATCGCTAACTCTTGCACTCTCCTGTTTCACTCTGTTGGGCAGCCTCACCGCCGCCACCGCTCAAGGGCAGGCAGCCAAGACGACGTCCGCTGCCAAAGATGGTTTTGTAGCTATTTTCAATGGAAAGAATCTCGATGGCTGGAAGGGGAACACCGACCTGTGGAGCGTTGAGGATGGCTTGATCACCGGCCGCACTACCGCTGAAAAGCCGATCCAGTTCAACACATTTTTGATCTACGATAAGACCCCCGTAGCCAATTTCGAGTTGCGGTTTGACTACAAGATCGAAGCGGGCAATTCGGGAATCCAGTACCGCAGTAAAGTGATCGATGAAGATAAGTTCATCGTCGGTGGCTATCAAGCAGATATTGAAGCGGGGCCAACTTATACCGGTATCAATTACGAAGAGCGAGGGCGGGGCATTCTGGCCGAACGTGGACAACGCGTGACCATTGCCGCCGACGGCAGCAAATCGACCGAGAAATTTGGCGAGCGCGATGACCTAGCCAAAAAGCTAAAGCCTGCCGACTGGAATCACTACCGCATCGTGGCCAACGGCAATCGGCTCAGCCACTACATTAACGACCAATTGATGTCGGAAGTCATCGATAACCAAGAGGACAAAGCCGCCAAATCCGGCGTGCTGGCTTTTCAAATCCATCAAGGGCCACCTATGGTCGTTCAATTCAAAGACGTCCGCCTCAAGAATCTCGACTGATGAGCGGCCGTGCAGACACGCACGAGCATTTATGTCCTCAGACCTTTAGGCCACATCGGGATGCGTGTGCTTCCAGTGCTTAATAGCTGGCTTGATTTCACGCATCGCGATCCAACGACCATGGGTCTTAGAAGTGCTCGAGAGCAACGTGTCAGGATCGATCTCGCCCTTGCCGATACGGATGAGCAGCTCGCGTTCACAAATCGGGCCTATGCGTTTGCGGCGGTAGAAAAAGCCTTTGCTCAAAAAATACCAGTCAGCCGACATGGGTCTCTCCCCTCGTTAAATTGAGGCCCCCGTAAAATTCGGGGAGGATGTACGACCGTGTACACAGCTCTGTGAGGCGCGACATCTTCTGCCTCAACCTATGTTGTCCAACAACGCATAGCCAAATGCAAGCGTTTTCGGCACTCCCCCCCCGAGAAACTACAAGTAAGCCTGGGAGATTCGTTTCCGGTCTATCGAGTAAACCCTGACAATCCCCGTTGAGACCGCGCTCGGCGGCACTTTCGGCTCGGCCGCTAGCGGCTGCGTGGCCAGTCGCCGATGGCGTAGCTGGACCTAAAGATTGCCGACGGACTGTCGCTACAAGCATTCAGTGGAGCGTTCAGCAGACTCGGCAAAGTCGACGCACTTTAGCTAACACAACCTTGAAAAGAATTCCTGCACAAGCTCGCGCGCAACTGTCGAGAAATGATTAGTGCGATTGTCTCTCGTTGCAACGGCATAGGGAGCACTTGCAATCTAGTCGCGCTGCACATGGTTGGCAGCGCATTGTTTTCATTGACCCGCTCATCGCAAGGAAGTGGCACGGCGGACTATAGGCTCAGCTTTGGTTGAGTAACTGTGCCATGCAACACAACAATTCCTATGTAGGCCCGCGCGGTTGGGCTCTACTTACGCTCGTCGGCGGTGCCGCCTTAGCCTCCCTATTCGTCCGCCCGCCCCAAGCCGAGGAACCAGCAGCCGCAGCCAAAGTTCCCGCTGCGCAGCCTGAGGGGCTCGCCCGTTTAGCTTCGATGGATCTTTCCACGGCTCATTCCAACGGTCTCAGTCGGCTCACTAACGAGCGCAGTCTCTATGAGCTGTCTGAGCTGTCGCAGCAAATAGTGCCTCCGGCCGCCGCTGCGCCTAGCGAGTTACCAGCCTGGGCTCCAGTGCACTCGCCGATCGATCAATTGATTTCACAAGGGACGGCTCCTCCTTGGCAGCCCGATTCCGAAAGCCAGTCGGCGCTTAAGCCACTGACTCCTTGGATCAATGATTTGGCAAACGACAAGCCGCTAGCCGCCTTGCCGTCACCACCTGCTGCCGTTGCCCAACGCGCTTGGCCTGAGGCTAGTTCTGTGCCCGTCGCCGACCGCCATAGGTCAGCCCTTAGCGAGCCGCCTCGCTTGGGCAACATCGCTCCCGCGAGCAGTAGTTCCTCAGGCAGTAGTTCCTCAGGCAG
>CAKQWG010000204.1 GCA_934278005.1 uncultured Pirellulaceae bacterium
CCGGATGGGACGCGGCTTAACGTGGAGATCTATGGCAAACAAGATGGCCCGACGCTGGTATTCACCCATGGCTGGTCGCTCGATAGCACAGCTTGGTACTATGCCAAAGAGCATTTGGGCAGCAAATTCCGCCTGGTGCTGTGGGATCTCCCCGGCCTGGGCCGCTCGCAAGCACCTGAGGATAGCAATTTTGAGATACCCAAGATGGCCGATGATCTGCATGCGGTCGTGGAGTCGCTGGCAGCAACAAAACCGGTGTACCTAGTCGGACACAGCATTGGCGGCATGATTACCCAGATCTACGGCGGCAAGTATAGTGCGAGTCTCCGCGAGCATGTGGCGGGATTAATTCTAGTCCACACGACTTATACCAACCCGCTGCGCACCATGTTGGGTGCACCGCTGTGGACCGCGCTCGAAAAGATTATCATCGCGCCATCTCAGTACGTAATGATTGGACTGGCACCGCTGGCTTGGCTATCCAACTGGCACAGCTATTTAAACGGTTCGCTGCAGATGACCACCCGACTGACGAGCTTCACCGGCAAGCAGTCTTTCCAACACGTCGACTACGCAGCTTGGCTATCGACCCAGGCATGGCCAGCATATATTGCCCGCGGCAATCTGGCGATGTTTCGCTACGACGCTCAGTCGGCACTGCGCAAGCTCAACGTGCCGCTGCTAGTCATTGGTGGAGACCACGACCGGATCACTAAGCCCGACGCCTCGGATCGCATCAACGAACTCGCCAGCAGTAGCCAATCGCAGCGAAACGACGGCGGCCACCTGGCAATGTTCGAGTTCCACGACGAAGTCATGCACGGCATCGCGCAGTTCGTCGACCAGCACGAGTCAGCTATCCGCGGCGAGCACGATGCTGTGAGCGTTTAGCCGGGCCCCTTTATAACTCGGGGCGTCAGCCAACCGTCTTTAAACTGCGTCTGATAGTAGTTGCATCAATTGTAGAGCATTGCTGAGAGCGTATCCGTCGGCCGTATTGTCGAAGATACACCACGTCTCGATCCCAGCATCAATGTGTCGAACCAGTCGCGTTGCCAATTCCTTTAATTCATCTTGGCTGTATTCAGAATAATACGCGCGCGGCGCGCCATGCAGGCGATAGTACGCCTGCCCTGTAAAGCCAGCCGGCCCAAAGGACTGCCCAGAGCGAGGTGGATGAGCGGCCACTGCAGCCACTTCGAATTCCTCCAATAAGCTATTCGCCTGGGCTGTAAACCAGCTAGCGTGCCTAGCCTCGCAGGCAACGGAACGCTGCACATTTCGCTGGTCGTCCAGCCGCCGCAAAAGCGAAAAGAACTCACCCACGACATCCGCATCGTAAACTAAGCTGGGCGGAAGTTGAACCAGCAGCGTGCCCAGTCGACTTCCTAAACTGTCGACTTCATCAAGGAACTTCAGCAGCGTTTCATCTACATCTTTGAGCCGCGCTTGATGCGTAATCGACTTCGGTAGCTTATAGCTAAAGCGAAAGCTTTCAGGCGTGGACTCGGCCCAGCGCTGCCAAGTTGACTTTCGATGCGCGCGATAAAAGCAGCTATTGACCTCGACCGCGCTGAACACGGAAGCATACCGCTGTAGGTGCGAATCACCATCAGCGAACAGGCCCTGCTGCTCGTTGCGCAGGCTCCAGCCCGCACAGCCGATTCTGAGCAATCGTCGGTCTGTAGCTTGGTGCAAATCCATGTCTGCTATCTGCCGCATTGGGCCTACCGCTGCAAGTCTACGCGCGTGGCGTCTGGGAAGTTTGGGAGTTCACCATTTTGGTTTGAATCGTTCATGGATGTGATCGGTTATTAGCTGTCGACTCTGCTCCGGCGAAAGGTCTTGGGTTCGTTCAATATCCTCAATCATGTCGGCCAGCGCCGCATCCTTGATGACTTCCCGGAACCAGTTTGAATAGTCGTGCCGTTTCAGATGGTAATTCCACGTCTCGTCGTCGATACCGGTCCCCATCTTGACGAATTCCTTAAGATTGCCGATCGCCAGCGAGAGCTTTGCCTGTGGGCCGCGAAAGACAAACTGGAACTCCTCATCCATTTCGCCTTCGTAATAGCTGTGTTGATGGCGCTGCCCATCAGACTGTGGCGACAGGCGGCTGAACCAAGTCGGCCTGTCATCGCCGCGGCGCCAGGCCAACGCTTTTAATTCACAACTGCTCTCCGGCGGATGGAACTCTGGCAGCCTCTCGCCCATGATTTCACAGCACTGGGCAATTGCCGTTTCCGGTTCTTTGGCAATGGAGACGATCCAATCGACGTGCTCCAGCACGGCGGGAGATATTTGATCGTGGAAGGCGGTGATGAAGATGATGCCGCTGAGTTCCTCGCCGCTCCACATCTTGGCGGGCTGCCAGTCCTTGG
This sequence comes from uncultured Pirellulaceae bacterium, assembly GCA_934278005.1. GTDB lineage: Bacteria > Planctomycetota > Planctomycetia > Pirellulales > Pirellulaceae > Aureliella. Next base: position 2,382 of record CAKQWG010000204.1, read on the forward strand.
GTGCAACATAGTGGGCTTCGTCGACGATGATCCAGTGGGGGCGACCGGTACGGCTGCGAAGCTCGGCCAACGCGCGAAACAGCTTATTGAAATATTCGGGGCGTTCATTCTTAGCGATGCTGAAAAAGCTGACGATGCAGTGGTCGCCGGGTTGCTCTAGTACACGGATTACCTCTTCGACATCTGGGGCTCGATCAGCGCTCCCCAAAGCGATCGAACTGGGGAGACCTTGGAAATCTCCTTCTGGATCGATGACGCAGCATTGTTCTCCGCGCTCCGTCAGCGATTCGATAACGCTCAGCGCAAACTTGCTCTTGCCACCTCCGGGCCCACCGGTCACTAGCAAGCTATCGCCATAGCCGGAAATGGAAAACGGATCGCCGTCCAGCGTGCTACCGATGGCCAGCCTCTGCTTAGGACGTTGCCGCATCTCCGCTAGATCATCGTAGAGCAATCTGTCGACCAACTCCTCCACACCCGCGCCGCGCGGTTGGGTGAGGACGATATCAGCCAGTGCCTTGACGCCCGGCAGAGCATTGTCGACGGCCGCCGCCACGCTGCACGCGCGCATCATGGCTGCGTCATTCTCAGCGTCGCCGACCGCTACGGTGTTGAGCGGCGAAAAGCCTAGCTGGTAGAGCGCCTTTTTTAAGCCTGAAGCCTTGTTGATACCACTGGGCAATAGCATCACAGCGTCTTTATTGAAGACGATTTGCAAATCGACTTGAAAGTCGTGGATAACTTCTAGAGAGATCGCTTCAAACGGCTGCCAAGTAGCTACGATGCAGCGGCCCGTTTCCAAGCGGTCCACACCCCGCCGCTGCAGTGCTTCCACAAAACCGGGGGGCGGTGGATCGGCCAGTAGCGTCTCCTCTCCACTCTCCGGATTGAACAGCAAGGCCCCGTTCTCAGCCACGATGCGGTTGAAAAGCGAGACCTCAGGAAACAGATCCAGTATCGGCTCCAGCCTTCTGCCAGTCACCAACACGAGCGATCGACCCGAATCACGCAGACGCCGCAAGCAGTCGATCGTGGACTGCGGCACGTGGCCGTCGTGTGCTAGCGTGCCGTCGTAGTCTGCCGCCAAAACATGAAATTGCATGAAAGTTCCATCAGGCCTAAACAAGTTGCGTAACATCGGCCCGCGCGTACGCGGCCAAGCCAACTTGCCTCGCCATGCAACTCACGGGCCGAACCGCCCACGCTTTGGCGGTTCGGAGCGAGTGCCCTATTTTTGGCCAGCCTGGCATGTTTTCGCACACTCGACGGCGTTGCTTCCTCGACACCTGCCCCCGCATCCAGCCGCCATCGAGCGACGAGTCCTCGGCACTGCTTCTCTTTTTTGGGCTCGCTAGCGTTTATTTCCAAAAACTCTCTCCGCCATGCGTCGATTTTCCCTAATATCGATCGACTGTTATAGAAATGCGGTGAGCGCGGCCAGTCCGCGCGACATTTTCGAACGGACAAGCCGAGAACCTTCCATATTCGCTTTCGGAGAAACAAATTGAAGTTTATTTGCTTGGGTTACGCTGACATGCCCCAGTTGATGAAACTGCCGGCCGCAGACTTAAAGAGAATGATGGACGAATGCATGGATTATGACGACGTGCTCAGAGCGGCAGGCCACTTCGCCGGCGGCGAAGCTCTGCAGGCGGCCGATACGGCGACTACGCTGCGGTACATCGACGGCAGGGTCCAGGCCACGGACGGTCCATTTGCAGAGACAAAGGAACAGCTCGGCGGCATCTTGATTCTAGAAGCCGACTCGATGGAGCATGCCGTGCAACTGATGTCCAAACATCCCGGCGCTCGCCTCGGCCCGTTCGAGATACGCAAGGCGGACGAAAGTGTCAACGCCATGATCGCCGCTCGGGAGGCTGCCGTTAATGGCAAGCAGCCGAGTCCTGAGGACCCAACCATCCATTTCCTGTTGGACGTGTTCGGCAACCATCTCACTTGGCTAGTAGAGGCCGTTGATGATATTCCGGATGCGCGTTTCGCGGAACAGCCCCAGGGGGTTCGCAATCACCCGGCCTGGACGCTCAGCCATCTCAGTTCGGTGCTCGGCTTTCTGCTGAAACTGCTGGACGAAAGCCAGGGAGCGTCTACGGATGATGAAGATCAGAAATATGGCAGCGGCTCGATCCCGACCACCGATCGCTCTCAGTATCTGCCGAAAGACGAACTGCTAAGCACGTTCCGGCACAGGCACGAACGCGTGGAAAAAGCAGTGCGGGAAAAGCACAAGGAGTACTTCATGCGCGAAGCTCCAGAGTCGCTGCGCGAGTTCGCCCCGACCATCGGACGCATTGCCTTCTTCCTGTTGGCTGCGCATGAGGCGTACCATCTAGGTCAGCTCATGCAGTGGCGCAGGGCAGCAGGTTTGATCCAAAGTTA
>CAKQWG010000205.1 GCA_934278005.1 uncultured Pirellulaceae bacterium
TATTTCCATTCTGAGTGTGCCCTCGCTCATCGCCGGCCAACAACATAGGGATCCCCTGTGAAAGCAGCAAGGTTGCCAACATAGCCCGCTTTTTGCGCTCGCGCAAGGCATTGATCTGTGGATCGTCAGTAGGGCCTTCAACTCCACAATTCCAACTGTTGTTGTGATCGGTGCCATCGCGGTTATCTTCTAAATTGGCCTCGTTGTGCTTGCGATCGTAAGAGACTAGGTCGTGTAACGTAAAACCGTCGTGACACGTGATGAAGTTCACACTCGCGTGCGGTCTGCGTCCATTCCACTGATACAAGTCGCTTGAGCCGCTGATCCGCGTGGCGAATTCCGAAGCCAGTCCACCGTCTCCCTTCCAGAATCGGCGCACACAGTCGCGGTACAGACCATTCCATTCGGACCAACCGATGGGGAAGTTGCCCACTTGATACCCTCCTTCACCTAGATCCCATGGCTCGGCGATTAATTTCACTTGGGACAGCACCGGGTCTTGGTGGATGATATCAAAGAATGCACCCAGCTTGTCCACCTCATGCAGCTCGCGCGCCAACGTGCTGGCCAAGTCAAAGCGGAAGCCGTCGACGTGCATTTCTGTGAACCAATAGCGCAGGCTGTCCATGATCAGTTGCAGCACACGCGGATTGCGCATATTGAGCGTGTTGCCACACCCAGTGTAGTCCACATAATAGCGTTGGTTCTCAGGGGACAGGCGGTAGTAGGCCGCGTTGTCGATACCTCGGAAAGAGACCGTCGGCCCCATTTGATTCCCCTCGGCCGTATGGTTGTAGACCACGTCCAAGATGACTTCGATCTCCGCATCATGCAGATTTCGAACCATCGTTTTGAACTCGCGCACGACCTCGTCCGGTGCGTCGGAGGCGGCATAGCGCGGATCCGGTGCGAAGAAGCCTATCGTGTTGTATCCCCAATAGTTCACCAGACCCTTCTCCTGCAGGTAGCGGTCGTCGCTGTGCAGTTGCACTGGGAGCAGTTCAATTGCGTTGACCCCGAGTTGTCTCAGATACTCCACCGACTCGCGCGATCCCAGGCCGGCATACGTACCTCGATGCTCCTCGCGAATCGCTTGGTTCAACTTGCTGAAACCCTTGACGTGCGCCTCATATATAATCAATTGATGCGAGGGAATTCTTGGAGATCGATCATCTCCCCAGGTGAATGCTTGGTCGATAACCAGCCCCAGCGGTGCATCGGCGGCGTTGTCTTGAGAACTAAATGATAGGTCCTCTTGCTCATCACCGACGATGTAGCCGTGCATCGCATCGGTCCACTTGGGCAGACGACCAAGGGCCATGGCATATGGGTCCAGCAAAAGTTTGTTGGAGTTGAAACGATGCCCCTGCGAGGGTTCAAATGGGCCATAGACCCGATAGCCGTACAGCTGCCCCGGACGCGCGTCGGGCAGATAGATGTGCCAAACCATATCGGTGTGCTCGGGCATCACATAGCGGCCTGCCTCCTGGCTGTCCTCGGGACTGTCGAAAAGGCACAGCTCCACTTTAACAGCGTTCTCACTGTACAAGGCGAAGTTGACCCCTCGGCCATCCCACGTGGCACCGAGTGGATAGGGACGTCCTGGCCAAACGCGAAGTTTGCTCACAGCAGCGATCCTTAAAATAGTTTCTTGGCTGACTTTTACATGGACAACATCATTTGTAACAAGTTCGTATAACCCCGCATGCGAGCTAGGCTCCTTGTGGTACGCGGCTCAAACAGGCACGCGGCTCGAACAGGCGCGCCGCTCAAACAGGCACGCGGCTTAAAATCGCGCCGCACACCTCGACAAATATGTCTGCTACTAAAATGCGCCCGTCGGTTACCTCGATGCCTCGCTCCGCAATCAACTCGCACCATCCCGCGGGCGCGCTTTCGCTAATGTCGATCGCAGTATCGCCCCACGCTGCGCCAAGGTAGCTAGACCGATTCGCCCGTTGTGGCTGAGCCCCGAGAAAACCTAGCGGCAACCGCGGCACAGCCACTACTACTGACTGCTCGCCAAGGCTTCGCTCAAAAGCCACGACATGCTCAGCCTTGGCTCCGCTGATTGCCAGCGGCCGATAACTGCCACTGGCAAACACGTCCCAATGGTCGCGACGCGCCTGCAGTCCGCGCGCGGTGACAAACATTTTTAGCTGCGCATCGGCTAGTTCAAAGTCTAACTTCAGCGGGCCTGCGCCACTGTCCGAAGCGACTTGCCGCACGCGCTGCAACGCGGCCTGTCGCAAGTCGAAGTCGACTGGCTGCCGATTATCTGGATCGACCAAATGGAAGTCCCACAACTCGCTCCCTTGATAAAAGTCCGGGACGCCCGGCACGGTAGTCTTAAGGATGACCTGTGCGAGTGAATTGACGAAGCCGGGTCCGGCAATCCGCCGCACTAAATTGTCGATGCATGAAAACGCTGAGCTTTGCCGATCAACGATGCTGCAATCTACGAATGCGGCTACGGCCGATTCAAAGTCCGCGTTAGGAGTTCGCCAAGAGGTCTTTTCTTTAGCTTCGCGAAAAGCTTTTTGGAAGTACGCCTGCAAGCGATCGCGATAGTGGTTCCAATCGCATTGGCCAACCGGCCAAGTTCCCAACAAAGTTTGAAATATAAAGTAACGCTCGTTAGCGCCCACGCTCATGCCCTGCGCCTCGTCGGAAGCGATAGCATTCTCCCAACTTTTCAAGGCCGCCGAAAAATCTTCGGGACACTCCGACAGGACGTGCAGCCGAGCGCGCGTATCTTCGCCGCGCTTCGTGTCGTGCGTAGCAGTGGCCGATAAACCGCTCGGCCAATCGCTCGCTCGCCGCAGCATCTCGCGATGGAATCCCTCCACAGCCAATGCCTCTGCACCCAGCTCCCCGCCTACTTCGTTGAGCGATAGCAGCGGGTAGTAGCGATAGAAAGATGTGTCCTCCATCCCCTTGGCAGTCACCGGACCGGTGATCTGCTGGAAGCGCAGCACCCAATCGCGCCATGCTAGTTGCTGGTCCTCCTCCAAGCCTGGTGGAAATTCCAGCAACAGGACGCTCGAGATGAAATCAAACAGCGACTGGGGCATCGTTGGATTGCGAACGATCGCCCAGCGAATCGCCTCGCGAATGCGGCGGTGGTCGTCGACATTCACGTCCCACCCCTGCGGCCGAACATAGCTTCGATAGACGGGAAAACAAGCAATAACCTCGCGCAGCGCGTGTAGCAGCCCACGTAACGTGAAGTGCAGTGTTCGGCGTTTGCAGCGGGCAATGCGGAACAGCCGCGAGGCCAAAACATACAATTCGCTGGCCATCGCGTCTCTCAGCACGGCTAGCTTGCCGTGATAGCCCACATCGCGCGGCCTTTCTTTTTGCGCCGCCTGCTGCACGTAGACCTGCCGTAAGCGCTCCAAGCCCGCGTGGTCGACCATCACGCCAGAAATGGCGTTGAGCAGTTCATAGCCCGTGGTGCCGCTCACTCTCCAGTGCGCTGGCAATGTCTCATCACCCGACAGAATTTTCTCTACGACGATGTACAGCTCCTGCCCCTTGGCACCAGTTGAAATGCTCCGGTAACTATTCTGTAGCTTTTCGAAATACGCTGCGGGGTCAAGCAGACCATCGACATGGTCGACTCTCAAACCGCTCACAGTTCCACTGCGCACAAGGTCCCATGTCAGTCGGTGCAGATGCTCGAATACTGCCTCGTTCTCGACGCGAACGGCCGCCAGGTCGTTGATATCAAAAAAGCGGCGGTAGTTGATCTCATCGACTGCGACTTGCCAGTATGCCAGTCGATAGTATTGTTGATTGAGCAGCTTCTCTAACGTATCGTAGCTGCGCGGATTGCCAAATTCCCCGTTGACTCGCGCAACTGCAGCTTCAACAGCGCGGACCACAGCCGGTGACTCGCTTTGCAACTGGGCAAAGCGCCGCCGCGCAATCCTCTGCTCGCGGTATCGCTCGTCGCCCGGCTGGCTGTGCGACAAATGCGACAGTTGAGTAACGATGCTGGCAATTTCATCGCGCACATCTTGCGCTGCATCTTGTGCTGCATCTTGCGCTGCATCTTGTGCTGCATCGTCGGCGAGCGACTCTAGCGCCAGCTGCAATATGCTAACCCAGCTTGCCGGCGTCAGCGGAAAGCGGCCATCGAAATACTGCAGCACAAATCCATCGGCACAACTGGCGATTTGCAGCTCACCAGTCTCTAAGGTCTCTCCAAAGGGTTTGCCCAAGAAGGGCAACAGCACACAGTTGGTTAATTCGCCGCCCGGTGGATCCCAATCGATGTCGAAGAACGTGGCCGACCGAGCCGCAGGACCATTTTCCAGCACATCGTTCCACAGCATGTTGCTGGGGTCGTTAATCCCCATATGGTTCGGCACGATGTCCAGCAGCAACCCCATCCCGCGGCGCCGCGCCTGTGCAGCCAGATAGTCGAGCTGCTCACGACTTCCAAACGCCGGTTCAATGCGATTATGATCGACCACGTCATAGCCGTGCGGACTCTCCGCCCGCGCATGAAACAGCGGCGAAAGGTATAAATCGCTAATACCTAGCGTCTGCAGATAGTCCAACTGCCGAGTGATTTGATCGAAGCCAAAATCTCGGCGCAGTTGCAAGCGGTACGTTGCGCGAGGCAAGCGGTTGACGCGCTGAGCCTGATCGATGGACTGCGACGCGGCTGGTTGATTCACGATCAGGCGGTTCCTATTTTATTAAGCACCCACGCATACCATTAGCCGTTTTGGCGTTAGCCACGGTTG
>CAKQWG010000206.1 GCA_934278005.1 uncultured Pirellulaceae bacterium
GAGAAGTTGCGGGAGCCGGATTCGAACCGACGACCTCGAGGTTATGAGCCTCGCGAGCTACCGGGCTGCTCCATCCCGCGACATAAATAGACTCGATATGCCCGCTGGCGACAAGGGGGTTGTGAGAATTTGTTGCGAATTGGCCGCAACTCGTGAACTCGCTCGTCGCTGTGCGGTTAATATAGACGGCCTAAGATCGCAAGCTAAAAGCTTACGCCACTCGCGAGCTGGAAGCTTACTGCACGGAAAGTGGGGTATGCATCCTGCTTGCCAACACTGGATACTTTTTTCGCAGGCTGGAAGCTTACGCCACTTTCCTTCCATCAAGTCCCGCCCCCGCTTTGAGGAGACAAACATGCAGTGCATGCAGCCACGCAATCACCACGCACCTGAGCAAATCGACTTAACGGCCCACCGCCCGATTCAGCCCACTCGGCAGCCACTTCAGAAACCGCATATCGGGCGGCAGGCCAAGCGAGCAAAGCTCAGCGGGGCAAAGGGAGTTAGCGGGGCAGGGGGGCTCAGCGGGGCAGGCTGGATCAGCGGTGTGGTATGGCTGTGGCTAGTGTGCGGTAGCGCTGGTCCGCTGCAGGCCGAACTGCGCGTGGGGGCGGCCAAAGTGGACGTGTCGCCGGACCAGTGGCCGGTGCTGATCAATGGCGGGATGACGTCGCGCTCGGCCGACAAGGTTAAAACGCCTGTCAACGCACGAGCTATCGTGCTCGATGACGGCAATGAGCGCCTGGCTATCGTAGTGGTCGATAGCTGCATGATGCCACGCACGCTGCTGGACGAAGCCAAGCAGCTCGCGTCAAGTCGCACTCAACTTAAGCCCGACAGAATTCTCATCTCGGCCACGCACACGCATACCGCTCCCTCGAGTTTCGGCTGCCTGGGGACCGATCCCGATGCCAACTACGTGCCACTGCTCAGACAGCGCCTCGTTGAAGCCATCGAGGCTGCAGAAAAGAATCTGGCACCGGCCCGCGTGGGCTGGGGAAGCGGTCATGCGCCCCAGTTCACCGCGCTGCGGCGCTGGGTGCGGCGGCCTGACAGCTTGGCCATGGATCCGTTCGGCAACCCAACGGTCCGCGCCAATATGCACGTCGCGGCCAATCCAGATGATGCGGTCGGTCCGACGGGTCCGGAAGATCCCCAGCTAGCCATGATCGCCTTCGAAACACTGGACGGGCATCCAATCGCCCTGCTGGCCAATTTTTCGATGCACTATTTCAGCGATTCGCCGGTCAGCGCTGATTATTTTGGCCTGTTCTGCACTGGCTTTGAGCAGCACATGAACGGCAAAGCGATCGCCGGGCACCCCGCGCCGGTGGCTGTCATGTCGCATGGTTGCAGCGGAGACATTTGGAAGAAGGATTACCTGAGTTCGGCACCGGAGGCAGAGGGAACTATCGAAGAGTACGCGCAGGGCCTGCTGGCCATCGCTACCAAAACTTACGATGCGATCGAAACGCAAGCCGACGCGGACTTGGCAATGGAACAAGCCGAATTGTCGATGCACTATCGCACTCCCGATGCCCAGCGCCTGCAGTGGGCGCAGCAAGTCGTGGCAGAGATGGGAGATCGCTTGCCGCAAACGCTACCGGAGATCTACGCGCGAGAGCAGATCTTCTTAAACGACATGCAAACAACTGAAATCATCGTCCAGGCTATTCGAATTGGCGACATTGCCATCGCCTCCACCCCCACAGAAACCTACGCGCTCAGCGGCCTAAAGCTCAAGCTGCAGAGCCCACTGCCCAAGACGATGGTGGTCGAGCTAGCCAATGGAGCGGAAGGCTACATCCCTCCCCCTGAACAACATTTGCTGGGCGGCTACAACACATGGGCCGCTCGTTCTGCTGGCTTGGAACCGACCGCCGAGCCGCGGATCGTGGCCGCCGATCTGGCGCTCCTGGAGAAGGTGAGCGGCAGTCCGCGGCGAACATTCGAACAAAGCCAAGGTCCAGCCGCACAGGCCATCTTGGCGCTCAAGCCGCTGGCCTACTGGCGCCTCGACGAGATGGCCGGTAGCTCCGCCAGCGACTCCAGCGGAGCCGGGCGGACTGCCGTGTATGAACCCGCTGTACTGTTCTTCTTAGAAGGTCCCACCACGCCGCACGAGCCGGCTGCGACTGGAAAATGGGCGCCATTTGTGGACGAAGGCGAAACGAACCGCTGCGTTCACTTTGCCGGCGGACGATTGGTTAGCCATCTGCCCGAACTGCAGGGAGACTACAGCCTGGTCCTATCCTACTGGAACGGCCTAGCTGTAGGAGCTCGCGATGTGGCCGGATGGTTGTACTCGCGCGACTACGACCATACGCTCAGCAGCGGCGGAGTCCACCTGGGCTTGTCGGGCGACGCCGAACAGCCAGGGCGTTTGATGCTGCAGTCCGGCAATAGCGAGCCACAGTTTGGCAAATCTAGCACGCCGCGCTGGCAATGGGGACGCGCAATATTGGTAAAGTCGGGCAATCAGCTGAGTGTCTATCAAGCCGATGCCGAAACCCCCGAGATCACCGTAGAGCTCACCGCCGAGCAAGCTCAGGCGCCGCAAGTCGACACGCTGTTCTTTGGCGGTCGTAGCGACCGGAACGACAATTGGGAAGGCAAGCTGGACGAAGTAGCCGTTTTCGATCGCGCGCTGGATGCCAGCGAAGTGGCCGAGCTGCTTAAGTAAATGCGAACTGCGGAAGTGGTCGCCCGGTGAGCGTGTAGTCGGCGGGCTGCGATTGGTGTAAGCTGATGTCGGATCAGTCCAATCGTTCCCTCCGACCAATCCCTTGCCCAAACGCTCTCAGTCAAAGGCCGTCCCATGCGTCTATTTCACGTAGTATGTCTGGTGCTCTGCGGAGTAACGCTTGTCGCCTGTACGAAAACATCAAGTGACGGAACGGATGTTGCGGCTCGTCCTGATACAGCAGCCACTGCATCCGGCGTGGATGTTGCGGGCGAGAATTCTGGGGTAGCTACGGATACATCAGCTGCCGACTCGCAAGCCGTGGAACCGGCCATCGACTACGGTGATTGGCTCCCGCCGCCAGAGGACTTGGATCGACGATATCGCGAGCCCTACCCCAAGTTGGTGCAGGCGGCTCAGGCGGGCGATGCTGAGGCACACATGAACCTCGCCTTGCTCTCGCAGCAAATCGCCTTATCTCTGGCTCGAGCGGACAATATCGATGCCGCCTATGAATTCATTCTGCAAAGTGGTCGTGCGCTGCGAGCCGGGATGCCCGAGGGAGCGAGTGCACTGCCCGAGGCAAAGATCCAGGACATTTTCCTTATGGAAGCCAGCGCACTTGCGAGGAGCGGACAGTTGCCGGCCGCCGCTTCTGCTATCGACGATGCCGTGGCGAATGGCTTTAGCCAGCTGTCTGCAATTGAACAAGATCCAGAACTTGCCGCAGTGACCTCGACGGAGGGCTATGCTGAGCGCCTAGAAGGATGGCAAAAAACGATCCAGGAACGCGCCATAGTTGCCGCTCGAACTGATCTTGCAGCCGGCGAAACGTATCCCTTCGAATTCGCGGGAACCGATATCGAAGGCAACGCGCAAAGCTTAGAAAGCTTGGCGGGGAAGGTCGTCATCGTCGATTTCTGGGGCACCTGGTGTCCGCCTTGCCGCGCGGAGATTCCGTCGTTCGTAAAGCTGCAAGAGACCTATGGTGATCAAGGTTTTCAGATGATCGGACTGAACTACGAACGCAAGGAATCCGAGGAAGAGAACGTCAAAGCCGTGAAGGATTTCGCCGAAGAATTTTCGATCAACTACCCGTGCATCTTGAGCGATGAAGAGACGCGTGCCCAGGTGCCCGGTTTTCGCGGATTCCCAACGACGCTGTTTATCGACCGCAGCGGAAAAGTTCGCATGACCGTAGTTGGACTGCACGATTACGCTTACCTGGAAGCCGTAGTCAACGTACTGTTAGCTGAGAAGCCGGCCAGCTAAAGCTGCGATGTGTGCGGCGCATGATCGCCTATAGTTCACAGTCACAGTTCACAGTTCACAGTTCACAGTTCACAGTTCACAATTCACTGTTCAAGGCAACGCAGCTCGAGCTACGAATGCTTCTGCTGGAATGGATGACACACGAGCACGAGTGCTCAAGATTTGTTTGGCTGAGGAGATAGAGCTATGCCTGAACCAACACCAGAGCAACGCGAGGCCTGGGACTTGGCACAAATCCACCAACGCCGCAGCCGTTTGGTGGCCAAGCCTATCGGGGGCATGATGCGACGGCTCTTAGCATCTACTGGCTATGGAGAAACGCAGGGGGCGGCGGAGTTGCTCGAGCAGTGGAAGCAAGCCGTGGGACCAGAGCTCGCAGCGCACTCGCGGCCCGGCAACCTGGCTCGCGGCACGCTGCAGGTGCACGTGGCTAATAGCGCCATCATGCAGGAGATCCACTTCCGTAAGAAGCAGATTTTGCACAAGTTGCAAAAGCTCGGCACCGCCACCAAGATTACCGACTTAAAAATTCGCGTCAGCCAGTGGCAGTAAAAGCTCGCGCTACAGTTCTCCGTGCGCCACAGCCCGCGCGGGACTCTTTACCCGGAGGGCGCTAAATGGGGGCGGTCTGCCTGCTGCGCCGGACGAACTTGCGTTCACAGGCTTTCCAATCTCACGATTGAGCAGAGAGGTGGGACGTGCCGTCGCCTGCGCAGGC
>CAKQWG010000207.1 GCA_934278005.1 uncultured Pirellulaceae bacterium
GCTGTTTGCCTGCGAGCTGTTTGCCTGCGAGCTATCAGGCGGCATATCAGTCGCTGCGACATCAGCCGTTGGGGCATCACCGGCTGGGGCTGCAGCCGATAAGGCAGAATATTGCAGCGTGGTCTCCGCTGCATCACCGATCGGCACTTGCGGTAAATTGAGCAAAGGTACCAAGCGTGGCAGCGCCTGACTGATTTCCTCACCAGTCCAACCCGCAGAGTGCGCTAGTTGGATTCCAGCTACAGAACTCCGGTCGCTGTACAACCTCTGCGACTGCTCGAGCTGGGTCGCATCAACGGCCGCAGAACTCGTCTCCACCATCTCGCGTCCGCGGCTGGCCATTTCGGTTTCTGTTTGTGGCCCTGCTTGGTTTGCTGCTGGTGAAGCTGCTTTGGCTCGCATCGGCTCGGCCTGCGCGGCCTCGAATCCATACACTGTCGGAGCTTGTTTGAGTTGAGGTAGCGGCGGCGCCATCCTACTGGCCCCGGCAGCGCTGCCGCTAGGCGCCAATCGGTCCCCACTGGCTAGTTGTTCTGGGCGGTTGGCTTCGGCGCCAAGAGCCATTTCCGATTTGCTGCTGCGTGCAGGCTCGGTGCTGAGTGTAGACTCTGCACTTGGCGTCGATGACTCAGCTCTCGGTGAAGATTCGATACTGCGCGTAGATTCAGCGCTGCGCGTAGATTCAGCGCCGCGCGTAGATTCAGCGCCGCGCGTAGATTCAGCGGCGCGCGTAGATTCATCTCCGTGCGTGGGGTCAGTGCGGCGGTCGGGTTCCGACGCTGGCTCAATGGTGCGAGCTGATGTGGCCAGGGTGGTGGAGGAATCCCTCTGCCACCACCAGACACTGCCGCCCACCAGCAGTGCCAGACAGGCCGCCACTGCGACGGGGCGCCACCAGCTTACGTCTGGCCGTGGCGGATGGCTGGCTGATAGACATGGGCCGGTCGGTGAGTCCAGCTGGCCCTGCGAGGCTTCCCCGTGGGACCGGCAAGCCTCCTTGAGCGTCTCGTCAAACGCCTCGGGGTCCAGCGACAAATCTGACTGACCGCTCTGCTGCACGGCGCCGGTGTGGTCGATCTGTCCACCTGACCACGGTGGCAATTGACCGATCAAAGTCCGCATGTGCTGCAGCTCGCTGAGCAGCCGCTGGGCGCTAGGATCGACGGCGATGCGTTGCTCTACGATCGCCCGCTGCGCAGCGGTCAGTTCGTCATCGACATAGGCGGACAGCCACTCCTCCGAGTACTCGGACGGGTCATCGCCCGGCGGATCGCGAGTGATGTGGTTGTGATCGGATGGATTCATTGGCTACTCAACCCAAGTTGAACGGCATTCTGTTGAAGGATCTCGCGCAGTTCCAGTCGAGCCCGGTGTAGGCGACTGCGAACGGTCCCCACAGGGATTTCCAAAGTCTGTGCAATGGCGGCGTAATCCATGCCATCGAAATCGCGCAGCAGTACCACCGCGCGCCGCTCTTCGTCGAGCATCGCGATCGCTTGCCGGACGCACTGCTGGGTTTCATTCAGTTCCATTTGGTGGTCCGGAGCTGCTTCCGCTTGCCGATTGGCAAAACCCTGGCTATCGAGCGCTTCGGCCAGTCCGGCTCTTTGGGTCTGATTCTCTAGGCGTTTGCGGCGCTGGTCGCTGAACAGCAGGTTCATCGCGATCCGCGCTAGCCAAGTGTAAAATTGCGATTCTCCGGAAAATAGCTCGAGCTTGCGGTAAGCTCGCGCGAAAGCTTCCTGGGCGATGTCTTCTGCTAACTCAGCATCGCCGCAGGTATGGACCAACAATCCTAATAGCCGACGCTGATGGCGATCGACAATGGCCGCAAAGGCAGACGTGTCTCCGCTTAAGACGCGCTCGATCGTTTGTTGATCTTCACTTTGCATGCGTTACCAAGAGGAAAAGACGCGCAAGGGTCTAAGAGAGTTCCCGAAAAGTTCCATACCGGCGCCTTTCATGATAACCGAAAGGCGTTGGGCAGCGAGCCTCAGTCCGCGTAGTGGATGACCAACAAGATTGTGGCCAGCGCTTCCGAAGTGGTGCCCGGCAGTTCTCCCAGGCTCTCCCAGCTACTCTCACGCTCTGCGCTGGATACATACTGCACTCCAACGTCAGCGGCCATCAGCGGGCTAGCTCGGCCAGCTGGCAGATCTCCTTCCGTCGCAGTCGGCACCTGTCCAAAGGACAGCGGCACAGCAAAGCGATCCGTGGATGCGAAGCGATCTCCGCTGCTGCGTAGCATCTCGCGCATCAAGGCCGCGCGCGAATCGATGGAAAGATTCAACCCCACGTTGGGAAAGCTATCGCGATCCTGCCAGACCTTGCGCAAAGCGCCGTCAAGCTCGTGCAAGCCGCCACGCACTACTTGAATCGACACGGCGTGCACTCCCGAAGTCGAATCGCGGACGACCAGACGCGAGTCGTCTAGAGCTTTGAGTATCTCCGTGTTGGCAGCCACCGGGGGAACCAGCGGAATGCCCGCAGCAGTCAATAGCTTCTCCAGTACGCGGCTCTTCGCTGCCTGACTAGTGATCTCCACATCGACCACTAGCGCATACGCCAAACCGTCAGACACGCCCACTAAACTGGAGCCGGCCGCTTGACTGGCTTGAGCTGTGTCTGCCTGACGCTCGGCTGCGAACTGCGAATCGGCTGGCACCGCCGACTGGTCGTCGAGCTGGGCCAATTGGTTTGACGATGCAGTCGCGGATAAAGATGCTGATGAAGACGCAGGTGGAGAAAATGCTGGGCTCGGCTGCCGCAGCACAGGCCACGTGATCGCTAACAGCACCACCGCTGCGGTCGCCACGCCAGCCGCTGCCAACCAAGCCCTGCTGCGCCGAGGATGGCTCTGGCTAGCTCGCTGAGAACTCCCGCCATCCACGAGAGCATCCGTTGCAGCGCGCAGTTGCACTGTCTCACCCGCACCCAACCGCACATGATGGGTGGCCGGCAGCTGCAGTTCTCTCCCACGCCGCTGCGCTTCAGCAATGACTGCGTCAGCAAATGTCGGCCGTGCGTGTTTCTGGGTGCGATTGTGTTCCTTGGTGGGCTCCCGCAGAGCCGCTTGAGTGAGCTGCTGTTGGCCAACTTGACATACCCAGCTGGATTGGCGGCGCAAGGCTTCGATCTGCTGAGCTACGCGCACGTCGGCCCGAGCCGCTTTCTCGACCTGATCTCGCTCCTCGTCTGTGAGCTCACCGTCGATAAAACCGCTGAGAAGTTCGTCAAGTTGTTTGCCATCGAGTGGCATGCCTTCGACTCCTAATCGCTGGCCATCCATTGACTGTAACTTCTACGAAGTAAGGCTGGCCGATACGGTTGGGATGGGTGTCTAACTCGGAAAGTTCCGGTCGCTGGACAGATCTGAAGCGAAAAAAGGTCAAATAATTGGCAGTCGCGAGTACATTGCAGCCGTTTGGGGGGCTATTCGGTCCGTCCTACTGTATCATCCAAGCTGGCATTGCCGCCAGAGCAGCGCCCGCGTGCGCCCAAAAAATGCGATAGAATCAAATGGGCAGCCAGCCCGTCGAGTCGCTGGCGCTTCTTCTGAGGGCTGAGCTGAGTTTCGTTGAGCAGCTGTCGGGCCTCGGCCGTGGTAAAACGCTCATCGAATAGAGCTACAGGTAGGCTGGTCTGTTCTCCCAGCCAAGCCGCAAAGCGCCGGGCTTCGGCCGATTTCTGGCTCTCATCGCCGCTGCAGTGAATTGGCAGCCCGATAACCCAGCCGACGATTTGTTCTTGGGCGACCAATTGCCGAAAGTAATGGATATCTTGGCGGTCCCCTCGTCGCGAGTAGGTAGCCAGCGGAGTAACCCACGTCTGGCTTCGATCGCTCAGCGACAAACCAATCCGCACTGTTCCGAAATCGATGCCGGCCAACCTCCCCTGAGTGGGCATCGGCAACACAGTTGGGGAATCCTCGCTAGCACTGGTTTGTTCCATCGTCAAAAAGTTCCTTAAGCCCTTCATGCGCATTTTCGCCTGAGCTGGAAAATGGCCCATCGCGGAGCCGCACGACTTCGGTCGCATTGGATTAAGCCACCGCTCGGCAAACCTTGTTCCAGCTTCACGTCGGACAATTGTAGCCAGTTTGGCCAGGCCGCACAGAAAACGTGGACACTCCCCCGGCTCTCTAGCTACAATAGCTTCAATTGAGCGTTCCACAGTGCAGGGTTTTGAAGTCCCCACTTTGGAATCCCACGATCGTCACTTTGTGCTCCAGGTAGTCTGCATGCGAGACTTCCGCGAATAGGCGTCGCCTCATTTTCTTCCCAGGGTTCTACTTTCTTCCCAGGGTTTTTACTGCCAGCGTTACGGCTAGCAGGAACCGAGGCCGACCCGCAGTTCGTGCGACTCCAGTCGGTGTCTTTTGTGCAGCTCCAAGAGCTTGAGTGTGTCGAGCACGTTTCCTCTTGTAACCCGGATGCGGAACCAAGAAAGGCGCCATCATGGACACCACCTTTAAAACTGACACCGGCGTCGCACTGCAGCAGCAACCAGCCAGCTCTGGACAGGCCAGTTCTGAACGAGCTGGTTCTGAACGAGCTGGTTCTGAAC
>CAKQWG010000208.1 GCA_934278005.1 uncultured Pirellulaceae bacterium
GCGCGGTTGATGTCGTGCAGGTTGATAAATGCAGGTGGATTGTTTGAGGGAACCGCGGCTAACGCCGTGCGGCTGATAGCGCGGTTGATAGGTGGCTTGCGGTATTAAATCATAGAGGCTTAAGGCGAGGGAAAAAGATGGAAATAGTTCTGGCGGCTCCCAGAGGCTTTTGTGCGGGAGTCAATATGGCGGTCACTAGTCTCGATTTGGCCATCGCCCACTTCGGCACTCCCATATATGTCTATCATGAAATAGTTCACAACCAGCATGTCGTGAAGACCTTTGAATCCAAAGGCGCGGTGTTCGTCGATGATTTGAACGAGATCCCCGCCGGATCGACGGTCCTGTTCTCCGCGCACGGTGTAGCGCCCGAGGTCCGTCACGCAGCTCAGCGACTGGGCCTGTTTGCCATCGATGCTACTTGTCCGTTGGTGACCAAGGTTCACTTGGAGGCGATCAAGTATGCCAAGGGCGGTTACACGATCGTGCTCATCGGTCACGAGGGGCATGACGAAGTGATTGGCACGATGGGAGAAGCCCCCGAGGCAATCATCCTGGTCGAGGATGAACAGCAAGTGGACGAGCTGGAATTTACGGAGCAGACCAAGCTGGCCTATTTGACTCAGACCACGCTCAGCGTCGATGATGCCAATCGCATCATCGGTCGTCTGCGTGAGCGGTTCCCATGGATCGAAGCGCCGCCCAAGGAGGACATCTGCTACGCGACACAAAATCGCCAGGAGGCGGTGCGGCTGCTCAGCGAACAGGCCGATGTAGTGTTGGTCCTGGGCAGTCAGAACAGCAGCAACAGCCAGCGGCTGCGCGAGTTGGGGGCAGAGCAGGGGAAGCGCGCTTACTTGATCGACGGCGAACAGGATCTGAACGTCGAGTGGTTCAGTCCAGACGACCGGATCCTGGTCACCGCCGGGGCCAGCGCACCGGAGTCGGTAGTTCAGTCGACGATCGCTTGGCTGGTGGAGAAATTTGGAGCCACCGTCCGCGAGGAAGCCGTGCGGCTGGAGAATGTCCATTTTCCTCTTCCCAAGCCTCTGCGCAAATTGACCTAGTGTGGCCTAGTGTGGCCCGACGCTCCGCGTCGGCATCTCCCCCTGCAAATTTCTCCCCCGTATTTCTCTACTCGTATTTCTCCCCTCGTATTTCCTTTGCCCAATTCCCCTCACGCAATTCCCCTGTCACTCTCCCCACCGCAGCCTTCAAAACGCTTGCGGGGTGCTCTCGAAGAAATGCAGTGCGTGGCTTACAATTGCCTCTGCAACCACGACCCCGGCGAGCACAGAAAGAGTGTTGAATGAGCGCGACTGTCACCAATCCGATTCTTAGCTTTCCTGAGCATTGGCGACATCGCCATTTGTTGGATTTAGAAAGTCTATCGGCTGTTGACATCACTACGCTGTTGGACACGGCCCAGGCCCTGAGCGACTTGTATAGCTCGCGCGGCAAGCTATCGCTACTCAGCGGCAAGACGATGGCGAATTTGTTCTTCGAAAACAGCACTCGCACGCGCAACAGTTTTTCGCTGGCCGCGCGGCGGTTAGGCGCCGATACGATCGAATTTTCGTCGACCGGCTCGTCGGTCTCTAAAGGTGAAACCTTTATCGATACGGCCAAGACGATTGAGGCGATGGGGGTCGATGCCGTGGTGACTCGGCACGCCACGCCCGGCGCTTCTCATCTGCTCGCCCAACACCTGGATTGTTCGGTGATCAATGCCGGGGACGGGCCGCACGAGCATCCGACTCAAGGCTTGCTGGACATCCTTACGATACGCCAGCATCGCGGCTCGCTTACTGGATTGACGGTAGCGCTGGTGGGCGATATTTCGCATAGCCGCACCGCTCGTTCGAACATTTGGGGATTGAAAAAACTGGGGGCGCATGTCATCGTGTGTGGCCCGGCGACTTTGGTATCCAAGAAATGGGAGCAGTTGGGGGTCGAGGTGGCTTACAGTTTGGACGCCATCCTGCCGCGCTGCGACGTGCTCAATTTGCTGCGCATTCAATTTGAGCGACAAGCTACGCGGCCCTTTCCATCGGTCCGCGAGTATGCATTGCTGTACGCGATGAATGCGGAGCGGATGCGGAGAGCCAAAGACGAGATCTTGATTATGGCGCCGGGACCGATCAACCGCGGTGTCGAGGTAACCCCCGAGGTCGCCGACGGTCCGCATTCGGTGATTTTGCAGCAGGTGAGCAATGGGATTGCGGTGCGGATGGCCGCCCTGTGGCTGCTGCTGGGCGGGCCCGCCAAATAACAACTCTCGTAGCTGAAGTCGCCAGACTTTGGACCGTCGTAGCTGAAGTCGCCAGACTTTGGACCGTCGTAGCTGAAGTCGCCAGACTTTGGACCGTTGTAGCTGAAGTCGCCAGACTTTGGACCGTTGTAGCTGAAGTCGCCAGACTTTGGCTGGAGCAAGTAACGATCCAAAGTCTGGCGACTTCAGCTACCGATGCAATATGCAGGAATCCCAGATTTAAAGCCCATTGATGTGAGGTTCGAGTGACGCAGGCGAAACAGAGTTGGTTGATTGAACAGGGCCGCATCATCGATCCTCAGCAGGGGATCGACCGCGTGGGGCGACTGCTGATCGTCGATGGCCTGATTGCTGCCCTCGATCCGCGCGATGGTGACCTGCCGCCGGACTGCGAACGCATCGACGCTGCAGACTGTATCGTCGCCCCGGGGCTAGTCGACTTGGCGACCGAAGTGGGAGAGCCGGGACGCGAAGACGATGAGACGATCGAGTCAGCGACGATGGCCGCACTGGCCGGCGGCTTTACATCCTTGGCTTGTGCAGCCAATACCTATCCTCCTATCGACACTGCCACGACCGTCGAGTTTGTTCGCCAAAAAGCTGTGCAAGCCGATCGCTGCCGAGTCTACGTGATCGGCTGCGTCAGCAAGGGACGCGCTGGCGAGGAGCTGGCTGAGATCGGGGCGTTGGTCGAAGCGGGCGCGGTGGCGCTCAGCGATTCCCCACGGCCGCTGAGCAACACGGCACTGCTCAGACGAGCCCTAGAATATTGCTTGATGTTCGATAAGCCCATCATCGATCGACCCGAAGTGACCAGCTTGACTCGCGGCGGAGTCATGCACGAAGGCATGATGCAGTTGATCCTAGGGCTGGCACCCATGCCGGCCGAGGCGGAAGACTTGGCCACTTCTCGCGATCTGCGTCTGCTCGAAACCACCGGCGGTCGTCTGCACCTGAGCAGTATCTCTACGGCAGGGAGCGTGGAATTGGTCGGGCGTGCCAAGAAGCGCGGAACTGGCGTTACGGTCGGAGTGCGGATTGGCAATCTATGTTTCAGCGAGGATCAACTACGCTCCTTTGATTCCAATTTCAAAGTCAATCCGCCGCTGCGCAGCCAAGCGGACATCGACGCCTGCTTGGAAGCATTGGAGGATGGGACGATCGATGTGCTGAACAGTGGTCATCAACCCAAGTCGCTCGAGAAGAAGATGCAAGAGTTGGATGCCGCTCCGTTTGGCATGAGTACGCTCGACACGGCGCTGGCGCAGGTGATCACTAATCTAATTACACCTGGCAAGTTGAGTTGGAAGCGAGCCATTGAGGCGATGTCCTGTGGTCCGGCGGCGGCCTTGGGTCTAGCGGGAGGGTCGCTGGCCGTTGGCCAACCGGCGGATGTAGTGATAATCGATCCGCAAGTTCAGTGGACGGTGCAGCGGGCTACGATGCATTCGCGCAGCAGCAACACGCCGCTGTTGGGTCAGTCTCTGCAGGGTCGAGCGCGGATGGTATTTGTCGGCGGCCGCTTGAAGCACACGCTCGAACTCCAAGCTTAGTTTCCATCCATAGTCGCCCGGCCGCTCCGTCGGTCGGAATGATAGTCGCCCGGCCGCTCCGTCGGTCGGAATGATAGACGTCCGATCGCTCCGTCGGTCGGAATGATAGTCGCCCGGCCGCTCCGTCGGTCGGAATGATAGTCGCCCGGCCGCTCCGTCGGTCTTCCACTTTGTCCCTCATTCTCAATAATCGCACCTCGCTCACAGCCCAATTCACCTCCTACCTATTGAGTTTGCCTGCCAGCCACTGAGAGCCGCGCTTGCGCCACTCTCTACCTGCAGGTCTACGAAAAAAGCCGCTGAGGTACCTAGTCAGTGATGACTGAGGCCTCAGCGGCTATTTCGAAACTTCCGACCGACGGCGGCAAAAAGCGGAGCCGCTGCGAGACAGGCGTAGATCGAGCGTGCTTCTGCACATGCTACTTAGTGATCTAAGCCAACGCTAAAATTGGTCCCTCTGCCGGAATATGGCCGGAAGCTCATTTTTATGTGGGCTTATCATGGCCCACGAATCTAATCATAAGCCAAGCTAGGCTGACAGCA
>CAKQWG010000209.1 GCA_934278005.1 uncultured Pirellulaceae bacterium
AGCCAAACGCCGGAAAAGATTTCCGTGCCGCGAGGCCGCTCCTTGGAGTGCTGCGACTGGTCGTAGCTTTAGCTCCCACTCGCCCCCAGCACAAGCCAAACGCCGGAAAAGATTTCCGTGCCGCGAGGCCGCTCCTTGGAGTGCTGCGACTGGTCGTAGCTTTAGCTCCCACTCGCCCCCAGCACAAGCCAAACGCCGGAAAAGATTTCCGTGCCGCGAGGCCGCTCCTTGGAGTGCTGCGACTGGTCGTAGCTTTAGCTCCCGCTCGCCCCCAGGCAGTGCCAAACGCCGGAGAAGATAGCTCTAGGTCGCCAAACGCTTTCCTAATACACTACTAATGCTAGCTCCATTTGTGAACGCCGAGCGCGCCAATAGCAGACACACTACGACATGTTGCGAATTCACCATAAGTCGGCGGCGAATCTTGATCATAGGACACTGTCTCAATGCGTTTTTTTCTACTGCTTATGGGGCTGGGCTGGATTGCTCTAACACCTTTCGCTTCAAGAAAGTGTACCGCCCCAGGAGCGGCCGCTGGCTGCGTGGGCCCACTACCTACTGCCACTTCCGCTCAGCCGCTGCACCAAGCCTGCGAAATACTTCTACCACCCAAGCCGGTGGCTATCGACGACAGTGGGCTCCAGCGACAAATCGGACCAAGTCAAGCGGCCGATTAAGTCGATCGCCCGCAGCGGCCGGTTATCGCTCTGCAGCCCGAGCGTCCAAGCCAGATAGCCTACGATCTGCTCAGCCGAGACGCCGCGCTGGCGATAGGTGCTCAGCCGCGTGTCGCCATGCCGCTTAGCCAAACGCCGCCCATCAGGTCCCAACATCAGTGGCACGTGCACGTAGCGTGGCACCGGCCAGCCCAGGTGCCGCAGAATCGACACCTGCCGGTAGGTGCTGAAAATCAGGTCGTCGCCCCGCACCACCTCGTTGACCTGCATGTCATGATCGTCGACTACCACGGCCAGTTGATAGGCCGGTGTTCCATCTCCGTGGGCGATCACGAAATCTCCCAATTGCTCAGCCGGGTCGGCTAGCTGGTTGCCATGCAATCCATCCTGCCAAGCCACTTCGCCCTCCTCAAAATGCCAGCGCCAAGCGAATTTACCGCTTTGAGGCAACATGCTTCTCTCCGCGTGCGTCGATCGCTGACGGCAGGTCCCTGGATAGATGGGCCCCTCGAGCGCAGCCAGCGAATTCTCGTGAGGCGCACTGGCCGCTCGTGCAACTTCGGAACGACTACAGGTGCATGGATAAACGCGGCCCGCGGTAATCAACTCCTCCAAGACTTGTCGGTACCGTGGTAGCCGCCGCGACTGAATGGTGTCGACCACCACGCTCCGCTGACCTGACGCGTTGGCAGGGCGGTGCGTTGCGCCTAATGGCTCGCCCAGCAACTGTTCCGGACCAATGTCCCAGTCGAGTCCTAGCCAGCGCAAATCGTCTAGAGTGGATTGAACGGCCCACGGTTTAACTCGCGGCGAATCGATGTCCTCGATCCTCAGCCAGAGCTGACCACGCTGCTGGCGTATCGACAGCCAAGCCAGCAGAAAGGAGCGCGCGTTGCCCAGATGCAGAGCGCCGGTTGGCGAGGGTGCCAATCGCCCAACAACACGAGCCTCGGCGACGGGAGTTTCAGCCACTGAACTAGACAGCGGCTGGGAGGGGATGCTTAGCGACGCAGAGCGCCCTGCCACATCGCGGCTCATGGTTGATTGCAGCGCCGAGTCCAGACCTGGAACTCAGTGGGCCACTCGTCGTGCGGCCCGGCGGGATGAGCCTCGCTGGCATCAAGCGACCACTGCTGCCAATCGATTTCGGGAAAATAGGTATCGCCCTCCACCTCGGCTAGCACCCGCGTCAGAAAGATCGTGGAGCAGCGAGATGGGTAGTCGCTCAAAATCTGGCGGTAGATCTCAGCCCCGCCGACCACCATCACTCGTCGCCCCGCTTCGACTATGGCAGCGACTTGGCCGAGGTTGTTGGCGACTTGATAGCCGGCGTCCGCTGGCTGGGTCAGCGTCCGCGATAGCACGATGGTTTGCCGTCCAGGCAGCGGGCGGCCGATCGAGTCGTACGTCTTGCGCCCCATCAACAAGCAGTGCCCCATGGTCAACTTTTTGAAGCGTTGCAAGTCGCTTCGCAACTTCCACGGCAACGCCTCGCCGCGACCGATGACGCCATTGCGACTGACAGCCACGACCAATGTCCAATCAGCGCCCAGCGCCGGTCCTAGTGCGGCGGATGTGCCGCTCGAATCAGAGGCCAATGCATCTCTCCCTACGCTAGACTGCTACCGGTGCGGGGATGTGCGGATGCGGAGTGTAATCCGTCAATTCAAAATCGGCCACTTGAAAATCGACAATGGACCCGCGTGGTTGCAACAACTTCAAGCGGGGCAGCGGCCGCGGAGTTCGCGTCAGTTGCAATCGAGCTTGCTCGAGATGGTTATTGTATAGGTGCACATCGCCGAAGGTATGCACAAAGTCGCCGGGCTGCAGGCCAGTCGTCGAGGCCATCATCATCGTCAGCAGCGCGTACGAGGCAATATTGAAAGGCACGCCCAAGAACAGATCCGCGCTGCGCTGGTAGAGCTGGCAACTCAGCCGCCCGTCGGCCACGTAGAACTGGAATAGCAAGTGGCAAGGCGGCAGCGCCATGCGCTCCACATCGGCCACGTTCCAGGCGCTGACAATCAATCGCCGCGAATCGGGATTATCGCGGATCTGCTGCTCGACTTGCAGAATCTGGTCCACAGTAGAGCCGTCGGGCCGAGCCCAACTGCGCCATTGCTTGCCGTATACCGGGCCCAGTTCTCCTTCGGCATCTGCCCATTCATTCCAGATGCTCACGCCATGTTCGCGCAAAAACCGAATGTTCGTATCGCCTCGTAGAAACCACAGCAATTCAACCAGAATGCTCTTAAAGTGGCATTTCTTCGTGGTCAGCATGGGGAAGCCCTGGGCCAGATCAAAACGCATCTGATAGCCAAATAGACTCCGCGTGCCCGTTCCCGTGCGGTCGGTCTTTTCCGTGCCGTCGGTCAGGACATGCTGCATTAAGTCTAGGTACGTTTGCATGGCGAGCTGGTAGGGGCGTGAGAGATGGATCTGAACCTATAGTTTTTATGCCGAGCGAGCCGGATTGGCAAGGCGACGCTGGGCTGCTGAGGGGGTTCGGCTGGGTGTAAAATGTTACTAGCGATGCCGTCGGAGTGGTCGCCAGACTCGCTCTAGGAACGATCTATGGACACCGATAAATGCTCAGACCGATAAATGCCGTATGATGGTACTCTCCCAGAGTTCACACGCTTATTTTATTTTTGGTAGGCCACTAAAGGAATCGATGATGCAGCGCTATACGATCGAAGAATTCATTCGGCAAACAGCTCAGGATGAATCGGCCACAGACTATTTCCAGTTGGAAAACGACCGCATGCTCGAAGTCAATCTCGACTCGATGGTGTGGATGAAGGCGGGTGCCATGGTGGCCTACGTAGGGCAGATAAAATTCACTCGCGAAGGGATGCTCGATCAAGGAATTGGCAGCCTGCTCAAGCGCAGCGTCACCGGCGAAGGCGCCAAACTGACCAAGGCCGAGGGCCGCGGCCGACTGTATTTGGCCGATAGCGGCAAGACCATCAAAATTTTGCGACTGGAAGGCGAGTCCATCTTCGTCAACGGCAGCGATCTGCTGGCCCTGGAGCCCACCGTCAAGTGGGAAATCAAGATGATGCGCAAGCTAGCGGCGGTCGTCTCCGGTGGCTTCTTCAACGTCAAGCTCAGCGGCACCGGGCTGATCGCTATCACGACCCACTTCGAACCGATCACGCTGATGGTCAAGCCCGGCGCGCCTGTGCGGACCGACCCCAACGCCACTATCGCTTGGTCAGGCAGCCTCGCTCCGACCTTCAAAACCGACGTCAGCCTTAAGAGCTTTTTCGGGCGCGGCAGCGGTGAATCGATTCAGATGGAATTCGATGGCGACGGCTTCGTCGTCGTCCAGCCCTATGAAGAGCTCAGCTTGCAGTCTGCTGCCGGCGGCTAGTGAGCTGAGCTATTAGCTTTCCAAGTGGGGTATGCATCCTGCTTGCCCTCGGTGGGGTATGCATCCTGCTTGCCTTTGGTGGGGTATGCATCCTGCTTGCCGATAGAAAAAGCTCTTGTACGCAAGCTAGAAGCATACGCCACCCGCAAGCTAGAAGCTTACGCCACGGGCTTGCGAACAGCCAGAGTCCAGTGACGATCGCTTGTGGCTTGAATCGCCTG
>CAKQWG010000210.1 GCA_934278005.1 uncultured Pirellulaceae bacterium
TCCCCGGCGTGCATGCCGTCTTTCGGGCCAAGGGCCCAGCGGATTACCTAGCCCAGCCTGCAAGGCTGGGTAGGCAGAGCGAGCGCCGCCGGGAGGGCTGAAGGCCCGGCGGATTGACTCGTCCACCAAAATTTATGGGCAAATCCTTCGACTAAACGCTTGACTCGCCGCATGCACAGTGTACCATTATACTAGTACACCAGGCAACCAGGCGCTCTTTTGAGGATTGTCCGGCCATGTTTTTCTCGATCGAAGCCAGCGATGGCGTCCCCATTTACGAGCAGGTGGTGCGGCAAGTTAAGTTCGCCATCGCCGAGGAAGCGCTTCAGCCAGGTCAGCTGCTTCCGAGCATCCGCGCCTTGAGCGTCGATCTAGCGATCAATCCAAACACCGTAGCTCGCGCCTTTCAGCAGCTTCAGTCCGAGGGCATTCTGGAGAACGTCCGTGGCCGTGGACTAGCGGTCTGTGCGGGAGTGGCGGACCGCTGCAAGCTGGTTCGCCGCGAGCTGATCACCGAGCGCCTGCGTTCGGCGCTCGACGAGGCTCTTCGTGGTGGATTGGAAGCCGCTGAAATTGAATCCATCGTGCAGCAACAACTGCGCGAATTGGCTGGGCAGGTGACACAATGATTCTGCCCTCATGCACTTTTAGTATTCGCACTCTTTGCTGTCCCCATGCTTTGGAGGAACCCTACGATGACCAGCTGCATTTCAATTCGTGGCTTGGAGATGCACTTCCGCGGCTGCGACGCGCTCAACGGAGTTGATCTGGAGATTCCCAGCGGATCAGTGTTTGCGCTGCTCGGTGAAAACGGTGCCGGCAAGACCACGCTGATTCGCATCCTGACCGGATTTCTGCAACCCTCAGCGGGTAGCTGCACGGTGTGCGGCTTGGATCCCAAAAGTGACGCGCTGGAGATCCGGCGGCGAGTGGGCTATGTGTCGGACAGCCCGGCGCTCTACGACTGGATGAAGGTCGGCGAGATCGGCTGGTTTGCGGCAGCCTTTTTCGACGATGCTTTTCTGAAGCGCTATCGCGATCTGATCGCCCGCTATGAGTTGCCCGAGACACGCAAGATTCGGCACTTGAGCAAAGGGCAGCGAGCCAAGGTTGCTTTGGCCCTGGCAGTTGCACCGGACCCAGAACTATTGATTTTGGACGAGCCCACCTCGGGGCTTGACCCGCTGGTGAGGCGCGAATTTTTGGAAAGCATGGTCGACCGCGCTGCTACGGGCCGAACAGTGCTGCTGTCGAGCCATCAGATATCAGAAGTTGAGCGCGTGGCGGACCGGGTTGCTATTTTGCGCGGTGGCCGCGTCCGCTTGGAGGATAACTTGGCGGAGCTCAAGGAGTCGATCGTCAACGTGACGATCACGTTGGCTGATCCCCTCTCGGCGCTTCCGGAGCTGGACGCACCGGCAGAGCTATTAAGCGAACAGAACGAGGGCAGGCAGCGGCGATGGATGGTGCGCGGTTTTAATGGTGAACATCAAGCCGAGCTTGAAGCGCGGCCCAGCGTGCTGTCGGTGCGCACTCGCCCCGCCACGCTCGACGAGCTGTTTGTTGCGTGCACGCGCGGCTTGGTACCAGAGCTGGATAACGCCGGCGCTGTGGTGATCCAAACATCCGCTCAGCGGCAGGTGACGACTTCTTAGCCAATTGCAGCCCCGACTAACTTCAGCAATCGTTATTGTCTTTCTGCGGGAATTTTTCCAATGAACCGAAACATGGTTATCCAACGCTTGTGGTGGAAAGAGCTGCGGCAGCTCGTGCCGCTCATTGGCCTGCTGATGATGGTGGGTTTGCTGCTAATCTTATTCTCGCTGTCGATCAAGTCTCCCACTGGCCAGCAATACTTCGTGTTGGTGGTGCTGCTGGGCATGCCCAGTCTTTTCGCAGCCGGTGCCGGCGCGCTGCTGGTCGGACAGGAAAAAGAGGTGCGATCCATCGACTGGCTGCGTACTTTGCCGGTCATTGGCGCCGATGTAGCCCGCACCAAACTGCTGGCTGCAGTGCTTGGCTTATACGCCGTATGGCTGGTGAGCTTGGGATTGGCTCTAGTCGCGCGAGTTCTTGCGTCATCCGGCGCCGGCACGGACGCGATGTGGGTTTGGCCGCTGTATTCGCTGTATTTACTGCTGGTTGGTTTTGCGACAGCCTGGCAACTGCGGTCCTCGCTCTTGAGTCTACTGTTGGTCGTTCCGCTGGCCGGCTTGCCGCTGCTACTGGCTCATTTGCACGAGTGGATCGTCGCCTGGGATTTTTCGTTGAACCGCGACCCGGCAGCCAGGCTGGTGGCGGTTTATATTGCGCTCGTGGGCGCGTGTGTCTTTGTTTGGGGCTGGCGGGCAGCGCTAGCCTATATGTCTCCCGAGCGCAGTTCTGTGTCGGCCTCCGAACAGCATGCGATCGTCGCCCCTGCGGCCTTTGATGCAGCTCCGCGCAGCTCCCCAGCGCCCGCCCTGCTGTGGCAGTTTTATGCTCAGAACCGCGGCCTGTTGCTAGGTCTCGCCGGTGTACTGATTGCCTGTTCGTATGCTCTGCTCAAGACATACGCTCTGCTCTACGCTGGCTCAGACACTTATGGACTGCCGTGGGCAGGTGATCTTTTCGGCTTTCTGACTATTGTCCCGATCTTTCTGAGCATCAGCTGGTTGGGGCTGCTGGTGTTTCAGACCGACACGCTGCAGCGGCGGAGCCAGTTCCTGGCCGACCGGGG
This sequence comes from uncultured Pirellulaceae bacterium, assembly GCA_934278005.1. Lineage (GTDB taxonomy): Bacteria > Planctomycetota > Planctomycetia > Pirellulales > Pirellulaceae > Aureliella. Next base: position 2,720 of record CAKQWG010000210.1, read on the forward strand.
CGTCTCGCCCTGGCTTACTTGGCTGACGCGACAAGCCTTTCCATGGCTGTCGCTGGTCGTGGCGGCGAGCATCGCGTTATACGTCAGCCGCGACTTCCTGACCAACACGAGCGTACAAATCCAGTTAGCAGTCATCGCGACTGGTATTGCAATTATGGGAGCGTCTCAGTGGCTCGGTCAAACCTTGCGGAGCGTGATACTGTGCGCCATACTCGCGCCGCTGGTCAGTTTTCTGTTTGCCGGATATTTGATCCACGCTGCGACTACCCTGTTAGCTCCCGCGTGGGTGATTGCCCTGACGCTAGCCCTGCCAATGGTAGCCACGTTCGGAGCCACAGCAGCCTGGATGGATGGGCGGAGCGGGTGGCGTCTCTGGGCTTGGCATGCTGCCCTGCTCGGGCTGGTTGTGCTCTTGCCCAGCTCCACTTACGTCTATCTGATCGCTACCTATCCACGGATGTCGGCGGCCAGCCGAGCGGAGCTGACACGACTCGCAGTGCAGCCGCCGGGAGCCATGGGAAATCCCAACAGCTGGCTCAATATGCACAGCGCCAACCCAGCCGATGTCGCCGGCGATTCGCAAGCCAAGACCGCCCTCGATCTCGCCGAGTCCCGCAGCCGATCGTTGAACGACTTGCGTAAAAAAATGGACGTGGATTCGCGGGCGGTGGCGGGTTGGGACACCATAATGAAGCTAGCCGCCGATGCCATCGTCGCACGCTTGAGCGATCCGTCGGCCGCCGATGATGAGCGAGTTCGGCGGTACCGTGCATCGCTAGAGTTGATCGTTGAATTTGCACAGCGGCAGCGGAGGTCGCTGGCTTTAATCGGTCAAGATTCGGCCGACAACTGCGAAATGTTGCTGCTAGAGGAGATGCAAGCTCCACTGGCTGAGCAGCGCATGGGAGCCAAACTGCGCGCTGCGATTGTGTCGCTGTTAGCCGATCCCGCTAGCCGCAATGCTGCCCGGCGGACCGCTTTGGCGGCGAGCTGGCAAGCGGCGCAGCCTAGCACGCTAGAGCTTATTAGCGCGGACCGGCCGATGCTGGGTGGCTACGACATGCTGACTCAGGAGCTGCAGCAGCGCATGACACTGCGAGAGCTCTGGCAGGCTTCACGGAAGGTCGGTTTGGTGAGCGAGCTGCTACTGCAGTTGCTCGATGCTACGAGCGACGCGCAGCGCGAGTCGGTGCGCAGCAAGATCTACGCACTGCTGAATTTTCGCGAATCGCCGAACATATCCAGCGGAGCGTATTTGCAATCGGCAGCAGGACCGAAATTGCTCTACGGCGAATTGGAGACGTGGTCGGTCCCTGGTCGGACTTGGGGCGGCGACTGGGAAAGACGCGCCGCGGCGCTGCGAACTGAACCAAAATAGTCCTACGCTAGCGCGTTAGGCTCGCATGTGGAAAACCTACGCTAGCGCGTTAGGCTCGCATGCGGAAAACCTACGCCTAGCGCGTTAGGCTCGCATGCGGAAA
>CAKQWG010000211.1 GCA_934278005.1 uncultured Pirellulaceae bacterium
ACAGGGTGGATGACGGGACTTGAACCCGCGACCACCGGAACCACAATCCGGCGCTCTACCAACTGAGCTACATCCACCATCGGTGCCCAGATTCTAAATTTGTTTAATTGAACCGTCAATGAGGATTGGCGTGCAGGGCGACCATTTTGTGGGGCTAGGGTCCATCTATGCAGCTTGGGTCGACGGGCTGGCGGGGGTGAATTGCCGTATTTAGCCCTCGACTGTTGGCGATTGGCAGGGATAATCGAATCAACAGGCTAATCGCTACTGCGAACATAAGACTTTGCCAGTCCAAGGCTTGGGTGCAAGCTCGGGAGCTGGTCCGAGCCGGTCGGTGGCTGTGACGGCGTGTTTCTCACTTGCTAGTACGACTTTTGCTAGCTCCACTTTTCAATTCGATCTAATGGCGTTTCACTCTGTGCAGGACTTCATGCAAAAACCGTCGACCATTGAACTGCTAGCTCCTGCTGGAAACTGGGAGTGTGCGCGAGCCGCGGTGGAAAATGGAGCCGACGCGATCTATTTTGGACTCGACGCAGGCTTCAATGCGCGAGTGCGCGCGACCAACTTCCACGTCCGTGAGTTGCCGCAGTTGATGCTCATGCTGCATCGCCAGGGCGTGCTCGGCTATGTGACGCTCAACACGCTGGTTTTCACCGACGAGCTGCCCCGTTTAGAAGAGAACATTCGACAGTTGGCGGACGCAGGCGTCGATGCGGTATTGGTTCAGGATTTGGGCGTGGCTCGACTGATTCGCGAGATCTGCCCAGCGATGGTTGTGCATGCCAGTACTCAGATGACTCTTACCGATGCCGCTGCGATCGAGACGGTGCGTGAATTGGGCGTGCAGAGGGTTGTCCTGGCCCGCGAATTGTCCTTAGCAGAAATCCGCCGGATCTCGGCATCTACGAGCATGCCGCTGGAGGTTTTCGTGCATGGGGCGTTGTGCGTGGCCTACAGTGGCCAGTGCTTGACCAGCGAGTCGCTGGGGGGACGCAGCGCCAATCGCGGCCAGTGCGCACAGGCCTGCCGCCTGCCGTATGAAATAATCTGCGACGGCCAGGACCGCGACCTCGGGGAGGTTAAGTACTTGCTCAGTCCGCAAGATTTGGCAGCCCACGATCTAGTCCCCGAGTTGATCGCGGCTGGAGTCTGTTCACTGAAGATCGAAGGGAGGCTGAAAACTCCCGAATACGTCGCCAATACTTGTGGACATTATCGCCGGGCCATCGATGCGGCGCTGGCCGGCGAGCACAGGCGACTGGATGAAGAGCAGCAGCGAGAGCTGGAGCTGAGTTTTTCACGCGGCTTCTCACCAGGCTGGCTCGAGGGCTGCGACCACAAGCAGCTCGTCCCCGGCCTAAGCAGCGCAAAACGCGGCGTGCTGATCGGGTCGATCCTGGATACGCGCGGCGACGCCCTCAAGACGCAGCTTTCGGCTCCGCTGGCCGTGGGCGACGGTATCGTCCTCTCGGGCGATCGCTTCGGGGGCAATGAAATAGGCGGGCGAGTCTACGAGCTGTACCAGGACGATCGGCGAGTGGACCGGGTCGATCAGGGCGAAACCATCATCGTGCTGCAGCGCGGGGCTTTGCTCGACAAACACGTGGCGAGCGGAGTCAAGCTGTGGAAGACCGACGATCCACGCCTGACGCGCCGCTTGAGAAAAACATTCGATGTGGCCGACCCTGTCAAACGCGTCCCCATCACGGTTCACGTAACGACCGGCGTCGGAAAGCCGGTGACCGTCGAGGTGCGTGTGGCCGATGCACCTTTGCAGACATTGCACAGCCAACATGTTGCCGAAGCGGCGCGGAAGCATCCGCTGAATGTGGATACGCTGCGCGAACAATTCTCCCGCTTAGGCGGAACGATCTATCGCTTGCAAGAGCTGACGGCCGAAATCGATGGCGCGCCAATGGTGCCACTGAGCGTTTTGGGCACATTGCGACACGACTTGGTGCAGCGTCTGGAAGAGGTCCGGATCACGCAGCCGCTGGCCTGCGCGGCTGGCGAGCAGTCGGCCAGGATGCTCGCGGAGGTCTCCAGCGCGGATCCCGCAGAACAAGCCACCTCGCAGTGGACAGCAGATCCCGCACGCAGCTCTACGCTGCGTATCCTGTGTCGCTCGCTGACTCAGTTGCAGGTGGTGCTGCAGGCCGGCGAAAAGGACGTGATCGCTGAATTCCAGGACATTCGGCAGTATCGCGAGGCGGTGCAGACGGCTCGTCAGTTCGATGCACACATCGCCTTGGCCACGCTGCGAATTCACAAACCGGGCGAGGACGGTTCATTCTTAGCGCTGGCCAAGCAATCGGCGGACAGTTGGCTGGTCCGCAACTTGTCTGCGCTAAAATTCTGCCAGGAAAATCGAATTCCATTCGCCGCAGATTTTTCACTGAATGTGACCAATCCGCTCACGGCGGAGCAGTTGAAGCGGTGGGGCGCGTCGCGCATTGCAGCGTCGTACGATTTAAACCGCGATCAGTTGTGTGAGTTGGCGGAGCATGTCCCGAGCGGCTGGCTAGAGGTGATCATTCATCAACACATGCCCATGTTTCATATGGAGCACTGTGTCTTCTGCAGTGTGCTGAGTCCTGGCAAGAACAAGTCGGATTGTGGGCGTCCGTGCGACCGACATCAGGTCCAGCTGCGCGACCGCGTGGGGGCAGAGCATGTTTTGCAGGCGGACATTGGCTGCCGCAACACGCTCTACAATTCCACGGCGCAAAGTGGAGCCGAAGCAGTGGCACCGCTACAGGCATTAGGGATTCGGCATTTCCGCATCGAACTGCTGCGCGATGCGCCGGCCGAGGAAGTGGTTGAGATGGTGCGCATGTACCGGCAGCTGTTGGATGGTAAAATTGCCGGAGACGCAGTTTGGCGGCATTTAAAAGCCATGAATCGCGTGGGCGTGACGCGGGGTACGCTGGAGCAACCGCGCAATCCGCTGGCGATTTTGTAGTATGATAGATCGATCCTCGACGTCCCACCTTTCCACGAGACCGATTCGTTATGAACATCCAGAGATTTCTAGTGGCCGCGTTGGCGGTGTTGATTTTGGGACCCTTTCCTGCACCACTGAGTGCCGCCGATCGATTGGTGTTTGAAGCCCACGAAAACAGCTCGCCCAAACATATCGTATTGGTCGCCGGAGACGAAGAATATCGCTCCGAAGAGACGATGCCCATGCTGGGCAAAATCCTCAGTCAGCGCCACGGCTTCCGCTGCACGGTGCTGTTCGCATGGGGTCCAGAGGATGCGGACTACATCGACCCCAACAATGCGCAGGGACTGCGTGGGCTCGATGCGCTCGACTCAGCCGACCTAATGATCATCGGCACGCGTTTTCGCAATCCGGATGCTGAGGCCGCCAAGCACATCGCAGGCTTTCTGAATGCGGGCAAGCCCGTCATAGGCTTGCGGACCGCCACCCACGCGTTCAAAGGCGATGGCGACTTTGGCGGGCTGCCGTATGACGACTTTGGTTTGAAAATCTTGGGAGAGACTTGGGTCGCTCACCACGGCCAGCACAAAGTTCAAGGGGCGCGTGGCGTGCTGCTGCAAGGGCAGGTGTCCCATCCCATCTTGAATGCTGTGGCAGATGTCTTCTGCGCCTCGGATGTCTACACGGTGAGCCACTTGACCGATGCCGACCAAATTCTCATGCGCGCCGCGGTGACGGAATCGCTCGACCCCGACTCGGCCATTGTCAAAGGTGAGAAGAACAGCCCCACTCAGGCCTTTGCTTGGCTGCACACATACCAGCGGCCCGATGGCAGTGGCACAGGAAGATCCTTCTGCACGACGGGTGGCGCGTCGGTCGACTTCGTGAGCGAAGACTTGCGGAGAATGGTCGTCAACGCGGCTTATTTCTTAACGGAGCAGCCCGTACCTAAACAGGCGGACGTGAGCTACGTCGACGATTTCTACCCGAGCTTCTATGGCTTCATAAGTAAGCCGGCAGACTATTGGAAGTCGCTGGGACGCACGGCCGAAGATTATGCGCTGGGCAAGTCTCCGCATGCACAGGATCCGGACGGTTCACCCAAGTGGGAGTTCCGCGAGCGTCCGGCGAAAGCTGACGAGAAGAAAGCTGACGAGAAGAAAGCTGACGA
>CAKQWG010000212.1 GCA_934278005.1 uncultured Pirellulaceae bacterium
CTCTGGGCAGTGCTGTTACTGCTCTGGGCAGTGCTGTTACTGCTCTGGGCAGTGCTGTTACTGCTCTGGGCAGTGCTGTTACTGCTCTGGGCAGTGCTTGGTCCACTGTCCTCTTGAGCCATTAGAGGACTCTGCAGCATCAGCAGAATGAACAGAAGCAGCCGGTACATTAGCTCAGCCGACACATGGCACCCACACGAAAACAGTGGCTGGTCCGATCGCATCGGTCGTGCAGAGGAAAGTTCGAATGGGTTTATCAGGCCGCACAGGTTGCGCGGCATCCGCGGTGCATCCACAGCGCGGGGCTGGTCGGTTACTAGAATGGTCGGTCCTAATCGATTGCCCACGTTGCCTATTCCTTGCCCAGACCTTCGAGAATTTGTTGGAGGCGATTCTGCGTCGACTCGAGTCGTTGATTGGCTTTTTGCAGTTCATTGCGCAGCCGACTGACTTCGTTTTGCAATCTGGCAATTTCTGCCGCGGAACTCGCATCGCTCTCGGCGCCACTTTCGGAGTCATTCTCAGGAGCAGGCAGCGCAATCCGGGGCACGTCGGCAGGTCCGGGCCCTTTTGCCGTTGGAATGACGTTCGGCACAACATCGCCAGCGCGTACGGCCCCCGGTTCGGATTGGCCCAGCGGGGGCGGAACAGTCAATTCCAAAGAGGGCGTGGGCTGTGAATCCAGCGCCGGCGGGGCAGGCGGGCTGTTGGCCATCTCTCGCGGTCGCCTCTGGGATGCAGCGGTAGGGCGATTGGCCGCACGAGCTTCGGGAGTCATCTCCAGTGTCAGCGTGGCTGTTCGCGGCAACGTGCCGCGCTGATAACCAATTTGTACTGTCTGTCCCGCGCGGGCAGTATCTAGCCAGAGCATTAAGTCGCGACCTGATTCGACGGGCATTCCAGCAATTGACGTTATAGCGTCGCCGGCCATGATACCAACTTTAGCAGCCGGCGATTGGCTGACGACCGACGTGACTGCGGCCCCCCGATAGACCGACAAGCCAAACTGTCTACGAAATTCGGTTGTTAAATCGCTGTACGACACCCCCAACCAAGGTGCGGAGTTTTCTGCATCAGTGCTGGGAGTCAGCGAGCCATCCAGCGGTAGCGAGCCGCCGACAGCTGGACGCTGGCCAAGCGGTAGCGGGCCACGAGCGATGTTCTCAGCTAAGCCGGCATCCATCAGCACGGCTACTAATTGCAAGTTTCGGTCATCGCGATTTACCAAGAATCGCACGGATTCGCCCGGCGAGGTTTTGCCAAGTTGCTCAACCATCGAGTCTAAATTAGTGATGGCAAAGCCGTTCACAGCTGAGATGCGGTCGCCCACGCGAATTCCGCCCTTCCATGCCGGTGAATCCTCTGTCACCCTGGAGACGCGGACGCCGATTCCGCCTCCGGTGATCTCTTCGGCTTCTAAACCCAAGTAGATCCGCCCTGGCTGGAGTTGACCCATCGCTGCGTCGGCTTCAGCCGCGGGAGCCGTCTTAGCCGGCAGCGGATCGTTACCTTCAAGAATCGAAGCGGAGGCGGCCGGCCGGGAGCCGCTTTTTGAACTCGGCGGACTGGGCAGCTCCTCTTCGCTAGAGCCGCTCTGGGCACTCTCCGCGTCGCCGTTTGGATTGGCCAACTGTTCGCGGACGGTAGCTTCTAATCGCTCTAAAAACGTGCCTTGCGCGTAAACTGGGGAACCGACGCCATGGGCTACAGCCATTCCGCCAGCTAAAACTGTCAAGCATAAAAGCGTGTTGCGCGCGAGCATTTCCGACCTCCCGAAGTGTAAGACCTTACAGCCTAAGTCAATTCAATAGCACGTAGGCTGCTTTGGACTGCCGGCAGTGCAATTGTCGAAGCGACCTTGAAATTGGCCGGTTAACTCTATTGTAACGCGCACTCAAACTGTGCAGTATCATTCGGCTGCGATTGTGCCGACCGACGCCTGGAAATAATATTTGCTGCTGTCGGGCCGGCAAGTTTATTGGATCGGCGCTCAGTTGCAGCGGCTGATCTGCGAACTGTACCCGGCGTCAAAGCCGCGAATGCAAGTGTCACACCAATCCTGTCCAGCACAATACCGTCCTGAAGTTCCTATCGATACGCTTGGATTTATGCTCTCGTGAAAACGCCGCGCCACGTTAATTTGTGTTCCGAGGATCTAGCGGCCGCTCTGCGCTGGATTCATGTTGATATGAGTCCGCGCGACGTAGAACTGCTCGTTGAAGAAGCTGTTCTGCGAAGTTCCGTGCACGGTGGCCAGCTTGGCATCGCGCAGCTGCCGATGCTGAGCTGGCACGAGCGAGAATGCATCGCCGGCAGCTACTTTAAAGTGCTCAGCGGGAACGTGGCGACGCTGGGAGGTGTGAGAGCCGTGCCGGGGTGGGAACAAGCCGCTGTGAACATTCTAACGGGGCAGATCGATGGCTTGAACAGGCTAGGCCTGTCCCAAGTACAAGCCATCGTCCGTGCCCAAGACCGGGCTACAGCCGAATTAGTCCAACGAGCCGGCATGCAGCTGCTGACTGAAATAGAACACCTGTGGCTGGATGTCTGCGCTTTCGCCAGTCTGGCCAGTGACGCGAGCAGGGCAGCGGCGAGCATGCGAGCGGCTGCCGTTAGAGAGCGGGTGAGCACTGTGGAATGGCGGGCCGTTGGCGCGATGAATCACGATGTCTTAGCCCGCTTCATCGACGAAACGTTTGCAGGTACGCTCGATTGTCCCGCACTGAATGGTCGCCGAACTCCGGCCGAGGTACTGGATGGATTTCTGGACGGTCGGCAGCTGAGCGACGTCAACCTGCACTGGGAGTTGTTAGCCGTCGATCAAGCCCCTGTCGGTTGCTTGCTGATGCAGGCTTACGAGAGCGACTTGATGGAGCTGGTCTACATGGGGTTAGTCCCCACGGCGCGCGGCCGCGGGTTGGGAAAGGCGATGGTTGCGCGAGCTATCGCCAACGCTCAGCGCAGGGCTTGCTCGAATTTGGTCGTCGCAGTCGATCGCGACAACTGGCCCGCCCGCAACGTCTATCTCGACTGGGGCTTTCAGCCTCATCAACGCCTGCAGGTCTGGCTCGCGTCCCGCTAAGGTGGCCCAGTGTGGCCCGACGCTCCGCGTCGGCATTTCCCAAGCATCATTGCTTAACTCACCGCCACTACATTTCTCAAGCATCCTTCCGCATGCCCTAAATGGCCTGCCACTTGGCCCGTCAACCAATACTCACTCAACACCCCACATCCCGGATCGACCAAAAAACTTCATCGTTAGCTCACTCAACGAAAAACCCTCACGCCGGGCGATCCGACATGAGGGCTATATAGCTGCAGAACAGACTCTAACAACAACTGTCTGTCTTAGTGCTCGAGACGCCGCGTCGGCGCGGGCCTGGTAGCTCTTTGCCAACGCGAATCATTTGGTTCTCGCTGTCGACGAAAACTACTTTAGGCTCTACCAGCGTTGACTCTTCGCGCGCATCGACCAGAAAACTGAAGGTGGCCACAATGACCACGTCGCCCGGACGGATCAAATGCGCCGCGGCCCCATTGGCACAAATATCTCGGCTACCTTCCTCTCCCGTAATAGCATAGGTCTCCAGCCGCGTCCCGCGCGTGACATTCCATACTTGAACAGCTTCATAAGGATGAATGTCGGCCGCCCGCATCAAATTGGGCGGCAGCGTCAATGAGCCCTCATAGTCCAGGTCAGCTTGAGTGACAGTTGCTCGATGAATCTTGGAACGCAAAAATTTTCTATACATTGATTTTAGAAGCTGTGTGGATTTTAGAAGCTGTG
>CAKQWG010000213.1 GCA_934278005.1 uncultured Pirellulaceae bacterium
ATCCCTACATCTCAATCCCTACATCTCAATCCCTACATCTCAATCCCTACATCTCAATCCCTACATCTCAATCCCTACATCTCAGAATCTGGCAAGCTAGAAGCTTACCCCACTAGGGCAAGAACGAATTGAGCATGTTGATGTACTGCATGGCCATGCGGATAATCATGAAGGCCATCAACAGGATGATGCCCAGCCAAATGGCCAAACTGGTAACCGTCGCAATCGTATTGAGTGCGGCTTGAGAACGCTGCTGATAGTCGGCTGCCAAATGATCGAGCGATTCGGTTTCGGTGCCACTGAGCTCGCCGATCTGAACCATCTCCACAAATTCTTGCGGCAGAACCTGGGAAGCGGCAAAGGCTTCACCGAAACTTGCACCTTGCTTAATCGCGGCTATGGCGCGGTCCATGCCCCCGATAAAATAGTAATTGCCTGTCGACAGGAAAGCCTGCTTGACGCTCCGCTGCGCCTCGACGCCCGCGTTGAGCAGCATCGATAGCGTCATGCTCAAGCGCGACAGACCGAGCGTGACCAGGGCAGTGCCCAGCGTAGGGATGCGCTGCACGATGGGCATCAGCCAGCGGTGGCAATTGAACCAATTTTTCCACAGCCCGTAAACGATGATGGCCAAGAATGTTGCCACAGCGGTGACGACAATGCAGTAAGTGACAAAGCCCCCCACGCCGCTCAGGCCGACGCCCGATGCGTCGTAGCCCGAGTTTGGGCTGAGCACGCCCTGGATCAGTATGACTAGGCCGATAATCCCCACCGCCATGACCAACTGGATCAACGGCCAAGTAATGCGACTGATGAACACCGCACGAGAGGCTTTGAGCTGTTCGTAGTAATCGGACATGTAAGCGAACATGCTATCCATCCGTCCGCCGATCTCGCTGGCATGGACCATTTGAATCAACAGCGGCGGGAAGTGTTTCTTTTGAGCGAGCATGGCTTGGGCCAGAGTATTGCCTGAGCGAATGCCCTCGGTCACTTGCTGCATGGCCGCTTGATGCTTGGCGTCCCCCATGCGCTGTTCGGATTCGAGCAGGCGAAGAATATCCACGCCGGCTCGTAGGCCAACTCCCATGCGTCGGCAAAACGCAGATAAGGCTTTCAGTTTCATCATAGTGCTGACCCAAACTCTCTCTGCCCGCAGGGCTGCCGAGGTCGCCAAGTTGCCTTACTCAGCCTACAATTTCGCCACTAGGGCTTTCCTTAAACCTGTCGAAACGCGCAGCGAAACCACGACTAATGACTGAAACAGATCCACGGCAGTGGCGGCCTACCGCTAGTGTACAGCATGTCCAACGCCGCGGTGAAATGTTGTGGGCGATTCGCGAATTCTTTCACCAGCGCCAAGTGCTGGAGGTGCAAACCCCGATCCTAAGTCGCGATACGATCATCGACCGCCACATCGACCCGGTCTGTCTACCGGGAGCCAGTTTGGCGCTGGTGGACTACTACGAGGCCACATTTTATCTGCAAACCTCTCCCGAATTCTGCATGAAACGACTGCTTGCGGACGGCGCGGGGTCGATCTACGAGATTACCTCCGTATTTCGCGCCGCGGAGCGCGGCCAGTACCACAATCCGGAGTTCAGCATGCTGGAGTGGTATTTAGTGGGTGCCGATCTCGAGCAGGGAGTCGGCTTTCTAGCCGACTTGATTCAGGCCACGCTAGGCGTGGAGCGGGTCGAGCAAGTGAGCTATCAAGCCGCTTTTCGCAGCGCCTTGGACTGCGATCCACTGGAGGCCAGCGTCGCGGAGCTGAGCCGCTTGGCCGTTGCGGCGCAGCTTGGTGTGCCGGCAGACTGGACGACGGAGCGCGACACGTGGCTGGACCTACTGTTCTCCGAGCTAGTGCAGCCGCGACTAGGCTTCGATCAACCGGTAATCGTCACGCACTACCCCGCCTCCCAAGCCGCCCTGGCACGGCTCAGCGCAGCCGATCCGCGCACGGCCGAACGCTATGAACTATTTATCAACGGCGTGGAGCTGGCCAATGGCTATCACGAACTGCTCGACGCAAGCGAATTGCAGGCGCGCAATCAACGATCGCTCGCCCAGCGCAGCGAAGATGGCAAACCACCGCTGCCGACTGATAGCCAATTGGTACAAGCCATGCGAGCTGGCCTGCCGCCGAGCAGCGGCTGTGCGCTGGGACTGGACCGACTGTTGATGGTCGCCCTACAGGCCGACCGCATCGATCAGGTGCTGCCGTTTCCCATCGAAATCGCTTGACACGGCGATTCAGCAGCAGAGTCGCAGCAGCAGTAGCGAGTCAGCAGTAGCGTGTCTCCCACTCGCCGAGCTGCTCGATGAGCAGTGCATCGGCGGGGATCTCGCCCAATCGCTGCCGCGACTGAAATTCGATGCGGAGGGCTTCAATGTGATCCGCTACATCCATGATAGCGCCCTCTTTGAGACGGTCTACAAACAGCATGCCATCCAGATGGTCAGTCTCGTGCTGCACGATTCGTGCTTCAAAACCGGCCAAGTCCATATTGATCTCACGGCCGCTCAGATCATAGGCGTTTAAGTGGATCGTTTTAGCGCGAACCACATTGCCGTAGATGTTGGGCAGGCTCAGGCATCCCTCTTCGGCCTCTTCGTTGCTGCGCGGCCGCGATAGGACCGGATTTATCAAAACCTGCTCAAGCCCCTGCTCTTTTTCTCCACTTGGGTTCATCACGAACATGCGCAGTGGCAAATTGACCTGAGTAGCGGCCAGACCCACACCACGGTGTTCGTACATCAATTCCAACATACGGGCCGCGATCAACTTCAGCGTGGCGTCGACGCGACGGATCGATTTGGCCACATAACGCAGGCCAGGATGGGGATAGGGGATAATTGCAAGCGAATTCGGCTCGAATTCTGCAACTGGATTGACTGGCGGCATAGATCGTTCAGTAGTTTCGGCAATAATAGAAGTAGAGGCGGTGGCGTTCGCTAGGTCTTCATAATTTAACCGATTAAGTAACAATTCGTGAGAGCCGTTTGGCGATTCACGTGCATCTTTCAGTAGCCAAGGAACACTGCATGGCTCAAGCCGTTGTCGATCCGGAGCAATTGCGTCAGTTCGCAGCCATGCTCAAGCGTTACACGCAGCAGGTCCGCGAGTCGACCGCCGGGCTGACTCAGGCACAGGCTCGCTTGGCCGACAGTTGGCGCGATCAGGAGCATCGCAAATTTGCAGAGCAGTTCGAAGAGCAGATCAAGCTGGTCCATAAGCTGCTGGAGGCCTCCGAGCAGCATGTTCCGTATCTGCTCAAAAAAGCCGAAATCATCGAGGAATATCTGCAGCGTTAGCGGCCAGGGCCAGCTCATCACGCCAGGGTGTCAGCTAATACGCTGCATTGCGATCTCGATCAGGTTGGGTAGACTGGTCAAATGCGGAAGGTCCCCTTTCGCTTTTGGAGAATTCTTTACCGCGGCTGGGCCGTAGTGTCCCAAGTCCTGCCGGCAGTGGCTGTTATTTTCATTCGCAGTGGAGTATCCCGTCTGTGCCTGCTCTGTCCAACTCTCCCCGATCCGTATCGGCTATGCCCGCTAATCTGCCTGCGGCCGCGGTCTGCTTGACTGCCATATCCATAATGTTACCAATAATAACCCAAGCGCTCCGCCGCGCAGTTTGGCTGTCGGCTTGCTTGGCAATGCTCTTGGCGCCGCTGTTGGCGCGAGCTCAG
>CAKQWG010000214.1 GCA_934278005.1 uncultured Pirellulaceae bacterium
GCTCCTTGTAGTGCTGCGACTTGTCGTAGCTTTAGCAGACGCTCAGCCCCACGCTCTGCCAAACGGTCCGAAGTAGTGCGTTAGTTCCTCTGCACAAAACTCAACAGTTTGTCGAGTGGCCAAGTGTTGAGCACTTGATCTTTTTCCAGCAACGCGCGACGCGCCTGCATGACGCCGAAGTGCATAATCTGCAGACCCTCCACCGAATGCGCATCGGTGTTAATCGCAATCGGAACTCCCGCTCGCGCGGCTGCCATCAAATGCTCTTCGTTCAAATCCAACCGCCGCGGATTACTGTTGAGCTCCAGCGCTTTCCGGTATTCAACTGCAGCCTGAATGACGGCATCCATATCGACTTGATAAGCCGGTCGCGAACCAATCAGCCGACCGGTGGGATGAGCGATCATATCAACATGCGGATTGGACAGCGCACCGACGATGCGATCGGTGATCTGCTCGCGCGACTGATTCTGTCCATAGTGCACACTGCCGATAACCCAGTCAGCCTGGGCTAAAACCTCGTCGGGCAAATCCATGGGTCCAGCTTCCAGAATGTCGCACTCGATGCCTTTGAGTAGACGGAACGCATCTTTTTGCCGCGCATTAAACGCATCGATTTCACTCCACTGATCCAACAACCTTTCCGCGTTTAGACCACGCGCCATGCTGACGCGCTGCGAGTGATCGGTAATGGCGATATATTGCAAGCCAAGCGCGCGTGCCGCTGCAGCCATCTCTTCCAAAGTATGGTTGCCGTCGGTGGCCGTGGTATGCATGTGCAAATCGGCGACGATATCGTGCAGTTCGATCAGTGGTGGAGCACTAGCTCCGGCCTGCGCCCACTCGATCTCGTGTCGTCCCTCGCGCAGCTCGGGGGCGATCCAGTCGAGCTGCAGCGCGCGATACAAAGCTTCCTCGGTTTCGCCAGCGAACGTCGCGTCAGGCTGATCAAGCTTGGCCACTCCGTACTCATTGACCGTTAGCCCCAGCTTGCGAGCTCGACTGCGCACGGCCACATTGTGCTCCTTCGAGCCGGTGAAATACTGGAGGGCCGCACCAAACGACTCCGCCTGCACCACACGCAAGTCGACTTGGAACTGATCGTCGACTCGAATCGACATCTTAGTTTCGCCGCGGGCCGACTGGCTGACTATTCCCGGAAACGTCGCTAGCCTATCCATGACTTGTGAGGCATGGCTGCTGACGACCAGTATATCGATATCACCCACGGTCTCCTTACGACGACGATAGCTGCCCGCGAATTCCAATTGCTCGATGGCATCGCAACCCTGTAGATGCTCCCGCAAACGCTCTACTAAATGCTCAGCTTGATCGATCCGCAGCCGCAGCGAAGCGGCCTCGGCAATGTCGATACCTTCCAGAATTAATGCTTCCGTCTTGGCGGCGAAACCTTTGAGCTTACGCACGCGCTGATCCAGACACGCCTGCCGCAGTTCTTCCAGTGTGCTAATGCCCAACTCTTTTTGCAGCAGCATCGCCTTCTTGATCCCCAAGCCGGGAATACGGGTCATGCGGATCAATACCGGTGGCGTACTGCTGCGCAGTTCCTCCAGCTGAGGCAGTTGGCCAGTCTCCACCAGAGTCTTGCACTTTTCAGCAATTGTGCTGCCTATGCCATCGTAGTCGGTTAGATTGCGACTTGGATCGGCTAATATGTCTTCCACGGATTCGTCTAGCTCGGCAATGCTCCGCGCGGCCGTACGATAGGCCCGGACGCGAAAGGCGTTCTCGCCGCGCAGTTCCAGCAGTTGGGCGAGTTCATCCAAGGCCAGTGCAATATCAGAATTTTTCATGGGGCGTTCCGCTAATGGTCGCAAATAGTCCGTATCAAACTGCGAGTTCACTCCTAACGACAAGGTTCCAATGCCATGGCCGCTCCCGCCAGCGAGCTTGCAGGAAGCTCTTTCAAGACGTACACTTCGGTATATAGATTCACTCTAGCCATTCGGCCCCAGGCGGCTGTGGTTTTTCCAGGATACAGCGTTTTATCGTAGCTTTCCTCTTGTCGCTTTTCCCCACCTGGCTGTGCATTGATCGGATCGAATTGCATGGATTAAAATAAAATCATGATATCTAAAACTGCTGAATACGCACTACGGGCAGTCGCCTGCTTAGCCGGCCGAGCAGGCGAACCGATGTCGGCTGATCGCCTAGCGGAAATTACCAAAGTCCCACGTCGCTACCTGACGCGCGTGCTGCAAGATCTAGCGGCCGCTGGGCTTGTGCGATCGCGACCGGGCCCAGGCGGTGGTTACGAACTGAGCCGCTCAAGCGACCAACTGACGATCCTAGATGTGGTCAACACGGTTGAACCGATCGAGCGCATCGTCGAATGCCCTTTAGGACTTAAGACGCACACCGCTCTGTGCCCTCTGCATGCTGAATTAGATAAAGCTTACGCGGCGACAGAAGCAGCCTTTGCCAAGGTGACTATTAAGGACCTGATCGAATCCACCAGCCCTGTCATTCCATTGTGCGAAACTTGAGCCGACCTAGCGCTAACGGCCGAAGAGTCCATGCATTGCTTAGCACAGCACATCGCCGCTTAGTCTATGTGACGGCTGTCCTGGCGACCTGCCTCTTGCTTGACCGCACGCGGGCGGAGGACTGGTGGCAATTTCGAGGTCCGCAATCGGGACACAGCAGTGCAGTTGGTCTGCCACTGGAATGGGACGCCTTCTTTAACGCCCCTGCGTGGAAGACACTCATCCCAGGCAAAGGCTGGTCCTCGCCCGTCGTCGTCGATGATCGCATCTGGTTGACGTCGGCCGAGCAAGTAGCGCTGGCGGATGACGCTACCGGCGGCAAATTAGCCGAACAGCCGTTTGGGTCCTACGACTTGGTTACCGATGCGCATGTCAAGCTGTTCGCGTTGGAGATCGATGCCCAAACCGGCAAGCTAATGCGGCGCATCGATCTGTTTGAACAGCTGGATCCTAAACCGATTCACAGCATGAACAGCTATGCCTCGCCGACTCCAGTAACCGATGGTCAGCGACTGTATTGTCACTTTGGATCGCTAGGCACCGCGTGTATCGAAATCTCTACGGGTCAGATAGTTTGGAAACGCGAGCTGGCAGTGGATGACATTACCGGACCCGCAGCGTCCCCGGCGCTCTGGCAACAACATCTGATCTTGGCATGCGACGGCACAGATGAGCAATATGCAATCGCATTGAACAAGCTTAGCGGCGAGACGGTCTGGCAAGCTGCACGCCCAGATATTGGAGTTGCCGATGCCACGCTGCGACGTGCGTTCAGTACACCGCTAATACTAGACGCTAACGAACAGGCGCAGGTGATCTCGATGTCTGCCCAATGGTTGATGTCGCTCAATCCACTCGACGGTAGCCAGCGATGGCGAGCCAGAGTCGGCAGTGGTTACTCGGCGGTGCCGACCCCCGTGCCGGCTGACGGGTTAGTCATCGTCTGCACCGGCTTCCCCAAGCCGGAAATGGTGGCTGTAGACTGCAGCGGCAGCGGCGATGTAAGCGAGTC
>CAKQWG010000215.1 GCA_934278005.1 uncultured Pirellulaceae bacterium
TGGTGGCTGCGGCGGAATTGGTAGCGGCCAAGTCGTCATTGGCAAACCGCGGGGACGGGTTGTGGGCGTTGGACGCGAGCAGCGGGTAGCCGCCGATCTCGGGCGACTGGCCACGCACGATCGGCTGCGGCGCTTGCGCATCGGACTGTGGCGCATCGGACTGTGGCATAGCGGACTGTGTCGTCGCGGATTGGGCAGCTGCTGCGGGAGCTTGAGTCGCTGCTGGGCCGCTCTGATTGCGAGCTGCGGCGCGTTGCACGCGTTGAGCGATGCGTTCGTACGTCGCCGCACCGACCATGCGGTCGACCTCTTGACCGCGGCACAGGATCGCGAGCGTTGGCAGGTTCTGTACTTGAAATCGCTGGACGACGTCTGGCTGACGATCGGTATCGACCGTTTCGATCGTCCAGCCCTCTTGGCGCAGCTGCTGCAGTGCGGGTTCGAGTTGCTTGCAAGGTTCGCACCAAGCCGCCGTAAAATGAACGATGGTGCAGTCGGAGTTTCCCCCCACGACAGCGCACAGCATGGCCGACAGTATCCAGCTAGCCATTGGATTCCTTCCCAAAAGCTGATCAATTCAAGCAAAAACCAGTCTCAGCCGCTTCCTGCGACCGGCCGGAAGTGTCGCGGGAAGAGAGCTTGACCGCAAGATCAGATCCAGAGTAAATCGTGGCTTTATAAGTGGTTTTATAAATTCGCTAAATCACAGAAGATCGCTGCGCCGCGCGTGCGTTCGGGCGATGCGTTGTGCGGCGCGCCAGTCGGCAATCTGCTTGTGGTTGCCGCCGAGCAGAATGTCGGGCACCGCATGGCCTCGGAATTCGCGCGGGCGCGTGTACTGCGGGAACTCCAGCAGAGCTTCGTCGGAGAACGAATCCTCCACCGCGCTCCGCTCGTCCCCTAGCACGCCGGGGATCAGCCGAATAGCCGCGTCGATAACTGCCATAGCTGCTACTTCGCCACCATTGAGTACAAAATCACCCAGACTGATTTCGCGCGGCTGCAGAATATCGATCACTCGTTGGTCGAAGCCTTCATAGCGGCCACAGAGCAAGATCAACCGCTGCGACTGAGTCAGCTCGGCCACGACAGCTTGTTTAAGCAGCTCTCCCTGGGGACTCATGATCAGCAGCTCTCCCGGATCAGCCGCTAACCCTCGCACATGCTCTACGCAGTCGACCACGGGCTGGACTTGAATCAACATGCCTGGCCCGCCACCATAGGGCGGAGCGTCCACCTTGTGGTGTTTGTCCGTCGACCAATCGCGGAGATTATGGACGTGCACTTCCACCTGTCCGCGCTCGATAGCCTTAGCTAGCAAACTCTCCCCGAGGTAACCTGAGAAAATAGGAGGGAACAAAGTAATGATATCAAAGCGAATATTGGCTGAGGTCATTGCGGCTGTGCAGGCTGAGTTGTTGAAGAGAAGTGAAGGAAAATCGAAAAAAGAGACTTTACATTAAGCCGCAATCTTTGCGCAGTCGATAGAGTCTAACTAGCTGTTTACGCCGTTGAGTTAATCGCGTGGGTCAGACCTTACTAATCTCAGGAGTCCTCCGAAGTGTCCTCGGTCCCGTCCTCTCGGCAGAATGAAATGCCATCCGCCGAACTGCACGGGCTGCGCGAGTCGCTGGTCGGTTGGGTCAGCGACTGGGGCGCGCTCGTTGTCGACGTTTTGACTACGGTCGGCGACATGGCCATCTTCACCTATCGAGTATTCATGTGGCTGTTCACGTCGTGGCCTAGCCGCGGCACCATTCTGCCCAACTTTTACCATGTGGGCGTGCTGAGTCTACCCGTGGTGGCCTTGACCGGCACGTTTATCGGTATGGTCTTGGCCAATCAAAGCTACCAGCAGTTTCGCGACATCGGCCTAGAAAGCCACTTAGGGGCCGTGATAAATCTGTCGTTGGTCCGCGAACTCGGACCCGTGCTCGCGGCGACGATGTTGGCTGGACGCGTAGGCAGCTCGATGGCTGCCGTGATAGGCACGATGCGAGTTACCGAGCAAATCGACGCCTTGATCAGCATGGGTGCCAACCCGATCCGCTATCTCGTCGTGCCACGCTTTTTAGCCTGCATTCTGCTGATCCCCGCGCTGACAATCATGGCCGACTTTATGGGTATCGTCGGCGGCTACTTCTACAGCGTGGTCATGCTCGGTATCGACCATTATGAATACTTGAGCAACAGTCGCCAGTTCGTCAATGGTTGGGATCTGTTTATGGGGATCTTCAAAAGTTTCTTTTTTGGGGGCACGATTGCCATCGTCAGTTGCTACCGAGGCTTTAACTGCGAGGCCGGCGCTGACGGCGTGGGTCGTGCGGCGACGGCTGCCTTTGTAATCAGTTTTGTACTCATTCTGGTTATCGATCTAATGCTCAATATTATGCTCGACGCCGCGTATTTATCGCTTGGCTTCCCTGGCAAAAAGATGTTCTAACGCGGCACGATCCCCTATGACAACAACTTATCCAACTGCAGACGTGTCCGCCGAAAAGGCTGCCGGGGTTGCTCATCCGCTGGTTGAGCTGCGCGACATGACGATGCGCTTCTCACGTCAGACCATTCTCAACAACATTAACTTGAGTATCCCGCGTGGACAGACCGTGGTGGTGATCGGTGAAAGTGGTTGTGGCAAGACGGTGTTGCTCAAGTCGGTCGTGGGATTGGTGCGACCTCGCGCCGGCCAAGTAATTTATGATGGTGCCGACATTCACACTCTCAACGATCGCGACTTGACCGACCTGAGATGCAAATTCGGGTTTGTATTTCAGAACGCCGCGTTGTTTGACAGCATGACCATCGGACAGAACGTGGCTTTTCCGATCGTGCAACACGACCTGGCGGCGGGCCGCAGTATCGACCGCATCGTACTCGATCGCTTGGCCGAAGTGGGGCTGCCGGACAACGTGGCGGCCAAACGCCCCGCGCAGCTCTCCGGTGGCATGCGCAAGCGCGTCGGCCTGGCGCGGGCCCTGGTGCTAGAGCCCGAATTGATGCTGTACGACGAGCCGACCACCGGACTGGATCCAATCATGAGCGACGTGATTAACGAACTGATGCTGCGGACCAGCGCAAAACCCAACGTAACCAGCCTGATTATTACGCACGACATGAAGACCGCTTACAAAGTAGCCGACCGCGTCATCATGCTGTACCCATTTGCGAGGTTGGACAAAGGTGAGAATCAGGTCATTTTCGATGGAACTCCTCAAGAGCTCGAACAGGCTACAGACAAACGCGTAAGACAGTTCGTCAATGGTGAAGCGGGCGAGCGACTGATGGAACTGCGTGCGGCCGCCTTCGACGACTCGAATTAATTTTTTTTAAACCGCGTGGGCAATACTCCGCGCCTCAGCGGACGGCAGACTTGCTAGCCTGCGACGCGAATGCGAAATGAATCAAGGAAGCGGCAATGGACGAACAGGGATATCGCTTTGGAGTGGGAGTGCTAGTGGTCGCCTCGCTGGTGATCGCTGTCATTCTCATTCTATTTTTTGGCGCAGCCCC
>CAKQWG010000216.1 GCA_934278005.1 uncultured Pirellulaceae bacterium
AGTCTGTGCGGATTGTCACAGCGAGCAGTGGGCTTTCCATGCGCGTGCCGCCAGAGCGTGCGGGTTGTCACCAACTCTGCCCTCCACTCGCGCAAGCCTGAGTTTCAACACCGCGAGAGCATTGATGTTGTGCAGCGGACTCGCCGTGCACTGACTTTTCCGATTGGCGAACTCGCGTGGCGCGCATCGATTCTAATGACCTGTGAAGCCGATTACGCCGAATAAGACCATGTCTCGCTCTGTACATGAATGGACCTATCGATGAGATTCAACCAACTGAAGCAGGCCACTTGCTGCACGATCAGCCTCACCGCTTTGGCGGTCCTACTGTTTGCCCGCACTGCGGCAGCGCAACAGCGGGAGGCACCTGGACCTCACGTCCTCGCCATGCCCCAGGACAAACCTGATGCGGCACATGCATTATCCCCAGCGAATTCGAAACCAGCGCCGGTGGCTGCTGCGTGCGCAGCATGCGAGAAGCAGGCGAGCAATACTGAAGCCGCGGTGAACGCCGCCGTCAAAGATGCTTACAAGGGTGTATTCTATGCCAATGACTTCTCTTACTTGCGTAATCCAGCTTACGATGGCCCACACTTCGCAGGCGATTCGTTCAAGGGGCTGATGGACGGCAAGTTGGATCTGGGTGGCGAGTACCGATCGCGCTACCACCACGAAAACAATATGCGTGGGCTGGGTCTGACTGGGGTCGACGACCAGTTTTGGCTATCGCGCGTACGGCTATTTTCAAACTACCGTGTGACGGAAAACATTCGAGTCTTTGGTGAATACCTCTACGCAGACTCCGGCGGCGAGGATTTCGCACCGCGTGTGATCGAAGAGAATCGCGGGGAGCTTCAAAACATCTTTGTTGACGCGACGCTATTGGATAGCGATGAGATGCAGGTTATCGGTCGTGCTGGTCGCCAAGAGTTGCTGCTTGGAGCAGAACGACTTGTTTCCCCGCTCGATTGGGCAAATACGCGACGAACTTTCGACGGCTATCGAGCAACGTTGAAGGGGTCCCAAAACGCAGTCGACTTGTTCTACACCAATCCGGTAAATCGAATCGCCGCCACCGGAGGCACAAACGAATGGGACAGCTCCAACAACAACCAGAGCTTCTATGGAGCCTACCTGTCCAACAAGTCATTGGGCACGGATTATGGTGTGTCCGCACTGGAGACCTACTACATCGGATATGACAATACCGACCAGAACTTCTCGTTCCACACGCTTGGAAGCCGAGTGGCCGGCAAGATGGATTCAGTGCTCTACGAGCTCGAAGGTGGCCTGCAGTTCGGCGACAATGCAGATGGGTCGGGACATGGTGCCGGTTTCATGACTACTGGGCTTGGCAAGGTCCTAAATGCGGAAGGGACGCATGGTTCATGGTCGCCAACCGTGTGGGCTTGGTACGACTGGGCTTCTGGCGGCGACTCGGCGCTCATCGCTCCCGGTGACGATGGATTCCACCACTACTTTCCGTTGGCCCACAAATACAACGGGTTCATGGACCTTTTCGGACGTCGCAATTTGAACGACGTGAATGCCCAGTTCATCTCCCCGATCGGCAAACGAGCCAACTTCTTGGTCTGGTATCACTACTTCTTCTTAGACCAAGCCACGACGCCCTATAGCGTCGTGATGACTCCGTACAACGCCGGCAACGCCGCTATATCTAAAGACCTTGGGCACGAGATCGACCTACTTTGGACGATCGCGATCAATCCACGTCACAATCTGTTGGTCGGCTACTCGCACTTCAGTTCAGGCGACTACTACAACACGCCAGGAGTCGCATACTCGGGCGACGCCGACTTCTTCTATTCCCAGTATCAGGTCCGGTTTTGATCGGCGCGGATGCGACGTCAAAGATTCAAGCCGAGTTGCGTCGATGTAGCAGTCGTCCGGGCATGTCGCAACTTGGATGACGCGACAGGCCGCACATGCACGGGTTAATGCCCATCGTATTCGCCATTTACCACGCACAGACGTATCTACTGCCGGCCTGCGCCTTTGTAACCGAGACTCGCGCGCTGGTCCTATCGACTCGACTGCTGGGCATTCGCCCTAGCAGCGTCGACTGTTGTCCATCGGCTACACCCGCTAGGCGTTAAACAACTCCAGTCGATGGGACTTGACGTTCCCCTTCAATTCGAATGTTGCGGGAGTTTACGACATTCGCCTGAACGCATTTGCCGGTACAAACCCGCTTGCGCAAGTTCAGATCCAGATCAGTTCCGTTCCAGAGCCAGCCTCGATGATGACATTCATCGGCCTTGGTCTATGCGCCGGTGCGATGGGACAGCGTCGCCTTCGACGTCGCGTACTGAAGGCCTAACGCCTGCAGTTGGTTGAATGTCTAGAGCGGTAGCATCTCGATCTACACCGGATGCTACCGTTTTTCGGCTTCGTCGCTCGGTGAATGATCTTTGGAAAGTGCCCTATCGAAGGACATGAAGACACGTCCACCTCGGCGTTGTGCTTGATTTCAGACAACCAGTACGATCTTGCCGCTGTGTTCGCCTTGGGACATGTACTGGTGGGCCTGCTCGGCCTGAGCGAGCGGAAATGTGCGGTCTAGAATCGGCCGAATCGTGCCACCGATCACTGCTGGCCAAATGCGTTTTTCGATGGCGTCGCGAATTTCGCGTTTCTCAGCCGCACTGCGAGATCGCAAGGTTGTTGCCGTCAATGTCAGGCGCTTCATCAATACGGGCCGGAAATCGACTTCGGTCCGGAAGCCTTGCTGATAGGCGATGTTGCAGATGCGACCATTGAGTTTGGCAATCGAGATATTTTTCTGCACGTAGTCTCCGCCAACCATATCGAGCACCACATCGACTCCGCCCGCTGCCTGAACTGTGTCTACGAAATCTTCAGTCCGATAGTTCATTGCGAGATCCGCACCTAGTTCAAGGGCCAGAGCTGTCTTCTGATCGGTGCCGGCCGTGGTAAAGATTCGGGACGCGCCGCAGTGACGCACCATCTGGATGCCCATCACTCCAATTCCGCTCGTGCCACCATGGATCAGCACCGATTCACCTGGTTGCAGCGCCGCGCGCATGAAGACGTTGGCCCACACGGTCCAGACTGCTTCAGGAAAGCAAGCGGCATGCTCAAAACTAATCCCGCCGGGCAACGGCAAAACCGAGCCTTGATCCACGGCGGCAAATTCAGCATACCCGCCCCCGGCTAGCAATGCGCACACGCGCTCGCCCACTCGCCAGCGCGTGACTTCCTCGCCCACGGCAGCTACTATGCCGGCACATTCCAGCCCGAGTGTGTCTGGGGCGCCCGCGGGTGGCGGGTACTTGCCTTGGCGTTGACTAAGATCGGCGCGATTGATTCCCGCCGCCTTGACTTGGATCAACACCTCCTGGGCACGGCATTCCGGTATCGGTAAGTTTATGAACTTTAGCCGATGATCCGCTGTCGCAATGGCTGCTTGCATGATGTTCCTGCATCTCCGCCCGCAGTCTGGCGA
>CAKQWG010000217.1 GCA_934278005.1 uncultured Pirellulaceae bacterium
GATCACTTTCCAAAGATTTATTAGTCCAGCCCGTGAACGGTTACTTAAACTATTCGCTGCGCGTTGACTGTTACTGTGCTCTCGTTACTGTGCTCTCGGCCGCAGTCAATGCATTTCTTATGTTTGCCGCCAATAGTCCAAAGTATAATGCTCCCTAAGCGATAGACCAGCCAACCGCACTGTTGAGAACTTTGTTGATGAGAACGTTACTTCTAGCCACATTCCCTTTGATTGTTGCCTGGGGGATTGTGTCACCCGCAGTACAAGCACAAGCCCCCGTGGCACAAACCAACTCTCGTGCAGGCCAACAGTTGCGAGTGATGAGTTACAACATGCATCATGGTCGCGGAGCCGACGATCGAGTGGACTTGGAGCGAGTGGCAAAGGTCATCAACGACTGCCAGCCGGACTTGGTCGCACTACAGGAAGTCGATCACCGCACACAGCGGAGCGGTAGCGTTGACCAAGCTGCTACACTGGCCAAACTGACCGGTATGCACGCACAGTTCGCCAAGCAGATCGATTTTGAAGGTGGCCAGTATGGACAAGCCCTGCTATCGCGCTGGCCACTATCAGACTTACGTATTCACTGGCTCCCCGGCGAACCCGAGCGGGAACGGCGTATCGTAGCAACCTGTTCGGTCCAATTGCCTGGGAAGCAACTCCTGTTTGGTACCACTCACCTGCATCACAACAACGCCGACTTACGACTGCGTCAAGCAAGCGCGATTACCGATAGCTTGGACGATCTGCCTGCAACTATCATTCTGGCCGGCGATCTCAATGCCGAACCCGAGCATCCCCCAGTCACCGAACTGATCAAAAACTGGACAGTCGTTCACTCAGCTACCGAACTGCTGACCTTCCCTGCCATCGAGCCCATCAAGCAGATCGACTATATCTTCTATCGCCACAGTGACAGACTGCGTGTCGTCTCATCGCAAGTTATTAATGAAGCAGTAGCTTCTGACCATCGCCCACTTTTGGCGGTGCTCGAGTGGGTTAAGGATCAGCGATAGCAGTACTGCAAGCTCTAAATTTTCCGCTAAGAGTTCAGTTGGCGTTTGACTCGACGCCGCCTTGCATCAGCTAAATAGATTCGCCTGTTAACTTCGTGCCCTGGTGCCTCCGTGAGAGAAGATTGGGCGCGAGAATCAAGCGGAGCGATTGGAAATCAGTGGCTGATGCGACATGCCAAGCAAGCTTCTGCAAATTTCCCTAGCGCCAGACGCTGGCAAAAGCGAAGTCTGAAAATCGCGCTGTTTTCTCGCTCACCGGGAATTGCTGCCCTAGTGGCAGATCCACAGATCGTTTAGAAAAAGATGCTTAATCGGAATTCAGCGAGCTTCAACCACTAAACCGCTGAATATTAGTGTTGAACAGTTATAGCAACTCACTGAAAAGCATGCCTGATGGCTGTCCCGGCCCCGAACGACTCCAATGCACCAGATTTCGATAGAATGTTGCCCGAGCAGCCCATCGACCGCTTCCTGCGGCCGGTGGCCCGCTACATGCACGTCGAGGCCACGAGCGGCGTGGTGTTGCTGCTCTGTACGCTCGTCGCGCTAATCGCGGCCAATTCGCCGTTTGCCGAGGCCTACCTGGGCTTCTGGGAAACGAATATCGTGGTCGCCTTTGGCAGCTTTGATTTCGAACAATCCCTGCATCACGTGATCAATGATGGGTTGATGTCCATCTTCTTTTTCGTGATCGGCCTGGAGGTCAAACGCGAGATCGTGCACGGTTCGCTGTCGGATTGGCGACAAGCCTCGCTGCCCATTGCCGCAGCCGTGGGGGGCATGCTCGTTCCGGCAGGCCTGTATTTGGCGATCCAGTATGGCGAACCGGGCATGCGGGGTTGGGGTATCCCGATGGCTACCGATATCGCCTTCGTCATCGGTTGCTTGGCCCTGCTGGGCTCACGCGTGCCGCATAGCCTGCGGATGCTGTTGCTGTCGCTGGCAATCGTCGATGACATCGGCGCCATTTTGGTGATCGCCATCGGCTACACCGAATCGCTCAACGGCAATTACCTGCTGATGGCGGCGATCGGCACGTTCATCATCCACACCTTTTCGCGGATCGGCGTACGCAACTTTCTGCCTTATATCATCGTGGGCACCGCAGCTTGGCTGGCCCTGCACGATTCGGGCATCCATGCAACGCTGGCAGGTGTGATCCTAGGGCTCATGACCCCGGCCAAACCAGTGCTGCTGCCGGAGCGTTTTCGAGAATATCTCCGCGACAAGAAAGAGGCCTTTCAGGACAGCCACTGGAACCTGCGACGACATCGCGCCGAGGTCGTCCGCGAGGTGCAGCGTTTGAGCCGTGAGACCGTCTCACCGCTAGAGTATTTAGAGACCACGCTGCATCCCTGGACCGCCTATCTGATCATGCCCGTGTTTGCTCTGGCCAACGCGGGCGTGCGGATCGATGTGGCCCATATCGGTGATTCCGTCGCCCTAGCAGTCATCCTGGGGCTGGTCGTGGGCAAGCCGCTAGGAATTGTGGTTTTCAGCTGGTTGGCAATACGCCTGGGTTGGGCGAAATTGCCGCATGACATCAAGTGGCCCATGCTGGTCGCCGGCGGCTGTCTGGCCGGTATCGGTTTCACCATGGCACTGTTTATCGAAGGCCTGGCTTTCCGCGGCGCCCCGGTAGGCACGGCAAAGTTCGGCGTTCTGGTCGGCTCGGCCATTAGCGCCGTGCTGGGCATGTGCCTGCTGCTGTGGACGTTGCCCAAGGCCAAGCCAGCCGATACGCCGCGCGATAACCATTGAAGTGGTCCAGCGCGACAGGCTTTCAATGTTGCCAGCGGCTCCACGGAAACCTGCACAGGCTGCATATTCCGCACAATTGTTTCGACCGCTTAAACATGCCCCCAAAGCAGTCGCTTTGGTTTGAGAGCAGGTCGGTGAGCAACCGAATGCTTAACGTGCCCTCTACTTGTTAGGGTGCCCGGGCTCTCTGCGAGTAGTTCCAACGCTACCTGTGGATGCCAGAGTGTTCAGACTGCCGACGGGAATCAGGGAGGATGTGCAGTGCCAAAATTCGTTACGCGGGCCGCAGTTCTAGGCGTGGTGTGGCTGGCCACCCAGACCGCTGCTCCTCAAGCAGTAGCGCCGCGCGCAGTGTGGGGAGCAGATTGCGAATTCCCTGTCATGAATTCGGTCGGTCGCTTTTTTGGCGTGGGCTATACCCACGGAGGCTACCACGCGGCTCAAGATGGTCGCTTAAACGCCATCTCCGGCCGTCATCCCGCCGCGGACTATCGGATGACGGGCGTGCCCCACAGTGCCCAGCCCTACAGTCCTCAACCCTACTCTGCTCAACCCTACTCTGCTCAGCCCCACTCTGCCCAGCCCCACTCTGCCCAGCCCCACT
>CAKQWG010000218.1 GCA_934278005.1 uncultured Pirellulaceae bacterium
TCGGCATACAACGTCGATATACTACCTCGGCATACAACGTCGATATAAAACGTCGATATAAAACACTGAGCACTCGACACAGCCCACTCGCCGAGCCTCCCTCGCCTGCCTACTACAGGTCTCGGCGGGAGTGCCACTAGCCGCGAGCAGCCAGCGGGGCTTCGATTTTACATACGCAGGGATGGCGGCATGGATGCAAGGTTAAACGATTCTTCTTTTATCGACTTCGGCGATGATCTGCTCTATCCCTTTGCCCGCGTTGGGCTCAGCCGCATCGATGGCCATGGGGCTGGCCGCAGTCCCGACTCTCAGACGCTCGCTAAGCAGATCGGCGATAGTTCCCGCGATGCACTGCGATCCGATGCGCTACGAGCCGATGTGCGGCGCTACGTGCCGCGCGTCCCCGGCGTGTACGGCATGCTCGATACGCTGGGGCGATTGATCTACGTGGGCAAATCCAAATGTCTGCGCAACCGCCTGCTGAGCTATTTCCTGCCTAACAACGAAGAGGACAAGGCTGGGAGAATTGTCCAATCGACGTGTGCCATCGTATGGGAGTACCAGCCCAGCGACTTTGCCGCGCTGCTCCGCGAGCAGAATTTGATTCGCACCTTCCAACCTCGCTACAACGTGCAGGGTATGCCGCGTCGACAACAGCCGATCTACGTCTGCCTCGGACGCGCGCCGGCTGAGCAATTCTACACGGCTCGGCAACAAGACCCTAAAGCGGTGTACTGCGTAGGGCCGCTGTTCGGCGCCACGCGGGCGAATCGAGCCGTGGAAGTACTCAATCGCGTCTTCCAACTGCGCGACTGCAGCAGCAAGCAAGCCTGCAGCTTTACCGATCAACTGCAGCTGTTCGACATCGCGCTGCGTCCGGGCTGTCTACGGATGGAGATTCAGTCGTGTCTGGGCCCTTGCATCGCCGCTTGCTCGCGCAGTGTGTACAGTCGCCAAGTCGACTTGGCTCGAGCTTTTCTAGAGGGTCGCAACGATTCCCCCGTGGATGATTTGACCGTCGCCATGCAGCGCGCCGCAGCGGGGCGCCATTTTGAGCAAGCCGTTACGCTGCGCGAGGATCTCAAGGCCATCGCTTGGCTCAGTCGCCGCGCCGGCGACATGGCTCAGGCCCGTCAGCGCTACACATTTGTGTATCCTGTCAAAAGTCAGACGTCCGCCCAGCAGCCGCTCGGGCACGCTTCGCGCGAAGTTTGGTATTTGATTCGTCGCGGTCTGATCGAAGGCGCGGTAGCTGGTCCTACGACCACCGCCGAGAAGCGGCAGGTGGACAGTCTGCTAAAAAAGTGGCTCGCCAACGATCGCTGCGTCGGCAGCAGCTTCACCCCTCGGCCCGAGACGCTCGCCTTAGTCACGAGCTGGTTTCGCAATAATCGCGCCGAGCTCAAGCAGACGTTTGTGCCTGGTAGGGTGGTCAGTGATCGCTCTGCGACCAAGTGCGCAGAAGCCTAGTTTGTGCTAGTTTCGTTGATCGCTTCGCGATCAGATCGCCCATGCCTGTCCAGACGCCCAGCACTATTTTCAGATGATTTACATGTAATCTAAATGGTTAAGGAGCAATTCGTTATGGAGCAATTGGCTAAGGAGCGAGGATCGGGGGGCGATCCACGACACTAGCACTCAGCTTCTTTCAACCAACTCAACTAGGGTGCGGAGCATGCGGCCGGTGCCACCGGCGTCGATGTGGTCTTTGGCTGAGTCGGCGAAGGCGGGGCCGGCAATATCCAAGTGAGCCCAAGGCGTGCCGCCGACGAAGGCTTGCAGGAATTTGGCGGCGGTGATGGCGCCGCCCCAGCGACCCTCGCCCACATTCTTGATGTCGGCCACTTTGCTCTGGATCTGCTCGGCGAAATGATCGTGCATCGGCAGCGGCCATAGCAGCTCACCCGCTCGCTCCGCTGCCGCCTGTACCTCCGTTTGCCAGTCATTGTCATTGGACATCAGCCCGCAGACATCGGTACCAAGCGCGACTACACAAGCCCCGGTCAGCGTAGCCAAATCGACGATGTGCGAGGGCTTCTCATCGAGTGCAACGTTCAAAGCGTCGGCCAAGACCAAGCGGCCTTCGGCGTCCGTATTGTGGATTTCAATCGTCTTGCCGCTGCGTGCGGTCAACACATCGCCAAGTTTGAAACTGCTGCCGCTGATCATGTTCTCTACGAGCCCGATCACAGCTACTACCGGCCTGTCGACTTGCAAAGCCGCCAGGGCCTGCATGGCTCCCAGCACGGTGGCCGCACCAGCCATATCGCACTTCATCGTCAGCATTCCCTCACTGGGCTTGAGCGACAGCCCACCGCTATCAAACGTGACGCCTTTACCGACCAAGGCAATCGGAGCCCGCTTGCTGCTAGCGGTCTGACTGCCAGATTTACCTGGATAGCGCATCACCAGCAGACGCGGCGGACGGGCCGATCCGGCCGAGACGGCCAGCAAGGCATTGCAGCGTTCGCGGCGAAGGCGCATTTCGTCCCACACCTCGAGCTCGATGCCACCGCTCACAGCCACTTGGGCGGCACGCTGCGTAAACGCTTCGGGGTACATGTAATTCGGCGGCAGATTCACCAGTTCGCGGGTCAGCAGCATGGCTTCGCCCAGACATTTGCCGCGCTGCAAGCTGGCCTGGCTGAGCGACCAGACGGCGAGCTGTCCGAAGGCATGCAATTTCTTCTCGGCGCGGAATAGGTCTTGGCCCACGCAGCCGTTCATCGCGCCTGCTACAGCGGCGGCCCCTAGAGCGTCATCCATGGGGCCTAGGTCGATAGCCACCGCTTCACGCCCGCGATCCGCCAAACGCTTGCTCGCTGCTCCGCCGCAGCGAAACGCGGTGGCGACGTTGAAATCCTCGGGTTTGCCGCAACCGACGACCAGCACGCAGTCGGCCGCCACGCCGGGCACGTTGTGGAATAACTGGGTCTTGCCCACATCGGCTGAGAGGTCTTCTCGCTGCCGCAGCTTGCTGAAGAAATCGCCGGCGGCGGTGCCCAGTTGAGTGATCGAGCCGCTGAGATCGCTCGTGTCAAACAGGCTTACTACCACGGCTGATGCGGCATGCGCTGCGATCGATCCACTTCCCGTCAAAACCTTCATCATCTATATCCTCAGTAAAATCGCTAACCGAGCAGTGAAACCACCACCCTAGACCGCTGTGCTGCCAACCGCTGGACACAGGCCACCGTTTTACGCCAACTATAGAGAATGTCGAGCCCAGACCTTTTCTCATTCCTAGCGTTTGCGTGTAGACTGGCTGATAAGCACCCATTAACCAACCGTGGCTAACGCCAAAACGGCT
>CAKQWG010000219.1 GCA_934278005.1 uncultured Pirellulaceae bacterium
TCAGGCATCAGGCATCAGGCAGCGGCCCCGGACGCAACGTCCGGGGGCACTGGCGGGGAGGTAAGGCTAGAGATGGCGCAACGATAAATTCACGATTCGCAACTTGCTCCGTGAATTTGTTGAGCTTGCACTATAGGTACGGCTCGCACAAACCTCGTTGAATATACAAACTGACTGGCCGGATCGACAAACGTCGCATATTACAATTTGCGAAGTTATTGATGAGCGGGCCGTTAATAAGCGTTTTCTTGCTTAAAGACTACCAGCAGTGTGCGTAGCAGGATTTTAATGTCTAGCCACAGCGACCAACGCTGGATGTAGTTGTGATCGAACTCAACGCGTTGTTGCATCTTGTCTAGGGTTTCCGTCTCGCCTCGACAACCTTCGACCTGAGCCAAGCCCGTAATGCCAGGCTTGACCTTGTGGCGCAGCATATAGCCGCGAATCAACTTGCGGTAGTGTTCGTTGTGAGCTGAGGCGTGTGGTCGCGGCCCCACCAGCGACATCGACCCGCCCAGCACGTTAAATAGCTGAGGCAATTCATCCAGTGAGGTTCTCCGCAGGATGGCGCCCACAGGCGTTACTCGCGCGTCGCCTTTGGTGGCCTGGGCAACATGTGGGCCATTGTCGCATGTGCGCATCGAACGGAATTTCCAGACCCAGATCTCGCGGCCGTCCAGGCCATAGCGTCGTTGGCGAAAGAACACCGGGCCCGGGGATGAGAGCTTCACTAGCACAGCGCAGATGAGCATGATTGGCGCAATGAAAAATAGACCGGCAGCCGCGGCTGTAAAGTCGAATAGACGTTTGGTCCAACCGTCTACACCATACAAGGGCGTTTCAAAGACGCTCACGGCCGGCAGGCCTCCGATCGTATTCCATCGCGCGTGCAGTAGTTCAAACACGAAGAAATCGGGAACGATGTAGGCATTGACGGTGGTGTCGGCCAACTGATCGAGCAGCCAGCGGATTCGATTCTCGGCGCGCATCGGTAGCGTGACGAAGACAGTATCGATTTCTCCCGCTTTGGCGCTGGCGACCAGCTGTTCTAAGCGTCCGATGTAGTTTGCCGTTTCGTCGGTCTGTAACAACCAGCGCTCCTTAGAGCGATCGTCGTAGAAGCCGACCATCTTCAGGCCACAGCCCGGGTTGTTGCGTGCGTTGTTGAGCAACTGAAGGCCCAGCGAGTTGAGTCCGGCGATGGCGCAGCGGCGCTGGCCGAGGCCTTTGGCAACCAGCGATTCTAGAGCGAGGCGAATGAGCATGCGATATAGCCCCAGCGTGGCTCCGCTCAGGACAATCCAGCTGAGCATACTGCTGCGCGCAAAATAATTGCCGTGGCGTGAAAAGAATGCTACACAGCAGAGCAGCAGTACGGTTCCCATCCAACTGCTCAGCACCAAGGCTAGCTCAGAGTTGGCAGACCGCGTCTGTTCGACGCGATATAGTGCACAAGCTTCGCTGACCAACAAATACAGGCAAGCGGCAACTGCAACGGCTAAAAAAGATTTGTCGCTGAAACTTTGGCCGGTAAGCCACTGACTAAAGAACAGAGTGGAACCGATCACACACACATCACAGGCCCGCTGAAAAGCTGCTAGGAGTGAACGAGACTGTTGAATCGGAATATTGGGCATAGCACGACGTATAGGCGTTAGGCGGTAAGCAGTTGGTAGCACTCGCAAGGTTAGGGTATGGTTTACCACCTCGCCTTAACGAGACAGACTTTTGGAGCCAAAACGCACCAATGCCCTATACGCAGGTGGTACAATACATCTGATCGGAAGAATGACTAGCGTATCGCCAGTCAGCTGTGGCCTGTGATCGTTCCCCCTTGAGCTTGATGCGGAATCGTTAATAGTGAGAATCCCAAGACGACTAGATGAAATTTTGCCGGCGGCGGCAATGGAAAAATTTTTGGATGTGTTGCAACAACCGGACATCTCTGGACGGGTTCGAGAGGCGTTGCACCGCGTCGGCTTGCAGGACAACTCGCCACTGGACAAAGCCAAAACCGCTTGGCAACAAGCCCGCAGCTGGCTCGACACCTTGGTCGACGGAGCGTCCAATACAGCCAGTGGGCAGGTTACGCTCAACGCTCGCGGGCAGCTGCTGTCGCATGAAATGCCTGAAATTCCGTTGACTCCGGCCGTGGCCTACGGCTTTGCCACCGCGGCGACTCACTATCAAATTGCAGCCGACGTGGATGCCAAAGCCGATGCGGCGGTAGAGCATTTGCTGGGACGCCACGCGAGTGCTTGGCTCATCAGTGCGGCGGATGCCTTGCGAATGCTGGCTAGTGCAGAAGGCTGTCGCGGCGGCGTGGTTCTCTCGCGAGTCGATGCCGTACGCATCATCGGTCTGGGAGACGTCCACGCCATGCTTTCCGCCGGGGCTGTTCCACTGAGAGAAATTGGCGCGTCAAATGGCGTATCAGCCGAGGATTGGCAAGCTGCGCTGACAGGGCCTGGACAGATCGTCGTGCTCTCAAGCCCCAACAGTCTGACACGTGACGAAGCCCAAGTGCACCGCAATCAAGCGATAGCGGCCGCCCGAGCCGCTGGAGCAAAAGTGGTCGAGATCCTGGCAGATGGTGCGGTTTCGCCCGAATTGTGCGACACATACGGCTTTCCCGATGTGCGCCAGCGACTCGATCAGGGAGCGGATGTTGTGGTGTGGCCGCTACATTTGCTCGCCGGTGGGCCCAGCGGCGCGTTAGTCGTCGGCGATGCTGAACTTATCTCGGCCGTGCGTCGGCGGGCCGAAGCGACCGGCGTGCTGCTCGGTGGAGCACGTTTGGTGGCGTCCACGGTAGCCTTGCAACGTGGCTCGCTCAGCCAAGAGGCCGCTACCGGAGCGCTCGCTCAACTGCTGGCAAACCCGGAGAACCTGAGGAATCGCGCGCGGCGGACAGCGGTGCAGCTAACACACATGGGTGAGATTGGCCAAGCTACCGAGTGCGAAATTCAGTCTCCACTAGGACCCTCGCCGTGGAACCGATATCGCTTGCAGAGCTGGGGCGTGCGGCTGCTGCCAAAGAATTCACTGGAGGATTTGAAACGCCAATTGGCCCGGGGTGAAGCCAAACTCGGCTGTCGCTTGCAGGCTATCTACGAAGACAACGCGATTTTACTGAACTTGCGCTTCATCGCGCCCGAACAGGACCATGAACTCGTTCAGGTTCTATCCGGCGGCAACGACGTAGGACAGAGCGAAGTGTCACAGGGCGATGCTTCACAGGGCGTTGCCTCACAGGCCGTTGCTTCACAGGGCGTTGCTTCACAGGGCGTTGC
>CAKQWG010000220.1 GCA_934278005.1 uncultured Pirellulaceae bacterium
CGCAACTGGCCCAAGTCGATGATGGCTTCGATGTGGCGGCTACCGACTGGCCCTGGTGGCGTGGACCGACGCGTGACGGCAGGGCGGATCCCGACCAGTCACCTCCGCTGGAATTTAGCGCTACGCAGAATGTGGTTTGGAAGGCCAATGTGCCCGGCCGCGGCTACAGCTCACCGACCGTCGTTGGCAACAAAGTTTTTCTGGCAACCTGCGACGAAAGCAGCGGGTCGCAGTCGGTGCTGTGCTACGCACGCGACACGGGTCGTCTGCTATGGAACACTCAGGTGCACGCCTCAGGGGCGATGCGCAAGAACAACAAATCGACGGGTGCGTCCAGCAGCCTAGCCTGCGACGGGCAGCGCGTGTTCATCAACTTTCCAAACGCTGGCGGGCTATACACCACGGCGCTCGACCTGGACGGAAAACAACTTTGGCAGCAGCGCGTGTCGGACTATCAAATGCATCAAGGCTACGGCGCTTCGCCAGCGCTTTACCAGGACTTGGTGATCGTCGCGGCCGATAATAAAGGTGGTGGCGCGCTGGCTGGGCTGGACCGAAAAACGGGTGAAGTCGTGTGGCACCGCGAGCGATTCTTAAAGCCCAATTATCCGACACCCACGCTATTGCGCGTGGCCGGCCGGGATCAACTGATCATGGTCGGATGCGATATGGTCATTAGCTACGATCCGCTCACCGGCGAGACGCTATGGGAGACCGAGGGCGCGACGACCGAATGCGTCACATCGACCATCACCGACGGCAACTTGATCTACACCAGCGGCGGCTATCCTAAGAATCATATGTCCGCCGTGCGTGGCGATGGCAGCCATCAGTTGGTGTGGGAAAACGATGTGCGGCTGTACGTCCCCTCGTTGGTCTTCAAAGACGGCTACTTGTATGGAGTGCTCGACGAGGGTATCGCCATGTGCTGGGAGGCAGCCACTGGCAAGGAGATGTGGAAGGCGCGTTTGGGTGGCACATTCACGACGTCGTTGGTGTTGGTTGGTCAGAACATTTATGTCAGCAACGAAGCGGGGGACTTCTACGTCTTTCGCGCTCGCCCCGATAAGCTCGAGCGCTTGGCCAAGAATCAACTAGGCGAAGAAGTCTTAGCCACTCCGGCCATCGTCGGCGGGCGCATCTACCATCGCGTAGCTCATCGCGATGAAAGTGGCCAGCGGCAGGAAGTACTATATTGCTTGGGCGACCAACCGTAGACCGCGCACTGCTGCCCGTTTTATACCTTACAAACCCCAGTGCTCCGCTGGGAAGTCGTCGTACGCTAGCAGTTGCTCTTGCATCGGATGTTTTGCGTAATTGCCTGAAAGTAGGCTCGTAACAAGCCCCGCGCAGTTACGGCAGACCGAAGAAAGCAAGTGCAGGAGCGAATTTTCACGAGCCACCGAGCTTATCTACTCCGGCCATCGACTTCCGCGCCGTAACTGCGCGGCGCTTGTTACGAGCCTACGTGCGGACTCCGCTTCGTTCTCGCGCTCTGTAACCCGGATCCCATTCGCCAGACCCGCCATCAGAGTAGAGTGACCCCGTGGCCTGTTCTTGTCTAGAGTATGCTGAGCAAGCACTTTCTTTTGATACTACTTTAAGCGGCGCCTACCATTTGCCTACTTGCCGCAGCGCGGATGTTGAGCCGCTGATGCGCCTGAGGATATATTGAGTGTTCGAGGTCCCTTCAGGTGAGAAGGATTTGGGCGGACGTGCAGCGCGGTGGTCGGTTCCGAAGCCCGTGTCCCCCAACTTGTCTCCCAGCTTTGCCGCGCCGCTGGGTGGGCCGGGTTCGTAGTCACCTATGGCTCCCGAGGTCGAACCGAATCCGGTCGCGTCGAGTGGTGTGGCCGTGTACATCAGGCTTTTACCATCTACCTTCCAAATTGCACCGCCGACTGCATGCGGCGGCGGCCCTGTGCGACGAACGAGCGACTGGGGGTTTGTCTGCTGGTTGTACTCCACGTTCTCGAATGTCCCCGGCAACAGAGCTCCTTTGTGGAGAATTGCCCACGTGTTATCCAAGATGACAAGTTGCATGGCGGACGCATCGTCGTATGTGGTGATACGGTCGGCCTCGATGGCTGCAATATATTGCCAGGTGCCGTTGAGAAGTTCGGCCGGATCGTCAGCCCGGCTCGGTGTAATAGTCAGTGCGAGCCAAATGATGCAGACGCTTACAATCAGCTTTCTCATTTGATTTCTCCTGGCACTCTTACCCACGCCTTAGTAGAACGGGCATTCATGCCCGTCTATAACCCACAACTCACAAAGCCTCGGCCTCGTACCGCCCAGCAACCTGTCATTATAGCCGGTGCTTACCATGATACTGGACTTCGTAACTAGCGCTGGTCGGTAACATCAATCGGGTGCGATCACCGCTAAATGCACAGTCAAGAAGGGGTGGCACGGGGTCACTCTACGTTGGCGAGGGGGGCCAACGAGTTGATCATAGCTTGCAATCGCAAAGTAGAAGCTCCGTTGCTGCCATACGCGATAAGTATCCTTTTTCTCGAAAAATTCACCGAATGCGCGTAAGGAGCCAGGGCATATCTTCGTCTACCTAATGGTGGAGCCTCTCTTAAAGCTCCCGCTCCAGGCATAGACATTAATATCAATATCTGCCGCCGGAGGTACCACCCTAAAATCCGGTGGCGGCATCTGCACGTCTGGATCGTCGTCTAACATCCTAACCAGCATCTCACTCGCTTCCGCATTGCCGGGCTCAATGGCGCGATAGCCGCCACGATCCCCGCTCGCGCTGGCGAATTGGTCTAAGCGCAGATCGGACTGGCGATTTTCGGGTTCCGACCCGTGATAGTGGAAACAGTTTTCTGAAAGTATTGGGCGAATGTCACTATTGTAATCCACCTCTTCTTCCACCACCGCAGCGACCTCTCCGTCCTGGCCCATGACAGCCAGTTTGATATCCTGTCTTAAATTGACACGGAATACATTTGAGATCGGGGGACACTCAATGCAGTCGGGCTGGTTTGCACACAGTGGCAACGGACAGAATCGTGATGAACGATTTGAAACGGTATTTGAACATCTCGCTGCAGTGACTCAACGCGCGTCGCAGTATGCGACCATGTTCGGGGCCGAGGAACAAGCTCGTGCGGCGGGATTGTTGCACGA
>CAKQWG010000221.1 GCA_934278005.1 uncultured Pirellulaceae bacterium
CTTATTAGCTGCGCAATACTGACTCTGGCTGTCGCCCAGGCCCAGCCCCCCTCCGATAACGCTGCTGCTGCGGCTGCGGCTAAAATCGAAACCACAACTGGCTCGCCCACTGCCGAGCCGACTGCAGTTCAGCCGCCTGCAGTTCAGACGCCTGAAAGCGAGTTGGCTCAAGCCGCACCGGCAGATGCTGCATCCGCGGTGAATCTATCTGCCTTGCGGAAGGCACTGCGTGAGCTCGACTCCAGCCAGTTGCAGATTCGCGATGCGGCGGAACAGAAGTTGATCGCCATGGGCGTTGCCGTGCTGCCACATCTTCCCGAAGTCACGGCTCGCATGGCAGGGGAGCAGCGAGTGCGACTACTGCGCGTGCGGCAAGCGCTGCAACAAGCCAAGATCGGTCATGGGTTTCAGGCGAGCCGAGTGACGTTGCAAGGCAAAATGCGTTTGACTGATGCGGTCGATCAAATTGTGCAACAGACGCGAAACCCCATCCGCATCGAGAACCGCCACGCGGTCGCCGATCGCTCCGTCGAGCTGGAGCTTAGCGATGCTCCGTTTTGGGAGGCGCTCTCGAGCCTGATGCAACAATCTGACATGCGTCTGAATCCCTTTTCGTCAGCAGAGCAGGAGCTGGTGTTGTCGCCGGTTATGACGCCCCAAGGTCAGCCGGGCGCGAGCTCTTACAGCGGGCCATTTCGAATTGATATGACCGCCATCCGAAGCACTCTGCCATTTAATTCTTCCATCGGCGGACAGCTTGAATTGTCCTGCACTCTAACCTGGGAGCCTCGCCTTAAGCCAATCTATATGCAGGTCCCCATGAGTCAGGTACGGGCCGAGCTAGCGAGCGGAGCGACTCTCGGTGCTACCAATCCGCAAGCTGCCCCCGAGCAGCCGCTAGATCTAGGCGGCTGCTCTACACAGATCGATTTGTTGGTTGAACGCCCCGAGCGCGCTGCCGCTAAGATCGCTAAGCTGACTGGCGAGCTGCTCATTGCGGTTCCCAGCCAACGCCACCGATACGTATTCACACCGTTCAGCGGACCAGCGCGGCAGTCGGAAAAGTATGGCGATGTCACCGTCACGCTCGAAAGTGCACGCCGCAGCGGGGCTACTTACGAGGTGCGCTTGTACGTGGATTTTGCTGATTCGCATGGAGCGCTCGACTCGTTTCGCGGCTGGATAATGTCCAACGAGGCCTATCTGCTAGACGCGACCGGCCAGCGGCTTGATAATGTGGGCGCGCGCAACTACGCGGTCGCTCCTCACGCGGCGGGGGTGGCTTACTTGTTCGATATCGACAACAACGACGGGGCACAGGATTATAAGCTGGTCTACGAATCGCCGGCTGCAATTGCTATGCAAACCGTGCAGTACCAGCTGCGCGATATCGAGCTGCCCTGAGCGAGCACGCGCGAGTGAGCCGCCGTGTCCAAGTCGCCGTGTCCAAGTCGCCTTGTCCAAGTCGCTGAGTGTTTGCGGGATATCGGCATTGATATCGCACGGTTCGACTGCCGCGGCTTCAGCGATGTGTGGCGTCAGTGCAGCGGCCCGCCAAGGACTCTTGCTATGTCTGTGACTCCGGAACTTAGCTTTGACCAGGGAACGCTGCTGCTGGGTGGTGTTAGCCAGCGTTTCGTCGAACGCGCATTCGCCGAACGCCTGTGGGTGTTGGACGCTCGCGTGGGGAAGTTTCGCTGTGATGCACTTGCCTATGCCGACGTACGCGCCACTTTGAATGATCGGCTAAAGAGTGCTTGGACTGACAATGTGCCCGGTTGGAAGAGCTTGAAACGCCTAGCAGAGCTGGCTGCGGCCGCTGACGACGCCGCGATTTCTGCCGGCACGAGCGATAGTGCGTCCGATTCTGGTGCTGGGGATTCTGGTGCTGGCTCAAGCCGGGCTAACGCGGTTCGGTTGCGACCGGACCAGCAGCGGGCTACAGCGGCTTGGCTGGCCGTTCGCCGCGGCTGTATCGTGATGCCCACGGGGACAGGCAAAACGGAAGTGGCTTTGCATCTCATGATGGCGGTGGCCCAGAGCACGTTGATTGTGGCACCGGTACGAGACTTAATGTATCAGTGGCATCGCCGTATTTTATTCAGAACGGGTATCGATGCGGGCATTCTCGGCGATGGCGTACATCGCCTGAGCCCGCTGACGGTAACGACCTACGACAGCGCTTTTTTACACATGGCCCGCATCGGCAATCAGTTTGCATTCATCATATTCGACGAGTGTCATCATCTGCCCGGCCCTGCTCGCCAGAACGCCGCTCGCATGTGCGCAGCGCCCTATCGACTGGGTCTGACCGCCACGCCCTATCGTGGCGATGGGCGGCAAGTTTTGTTGGAGCAGTTGATCGGTGCGACTTGCTACCAGCAGAATTTAGCTGCAGCCCGCGGCGACACCTTGGCCGATTATGACCAACATCGCATTCCAGTTTATCTGTCGCCCGCGGAACGCCAACGATACGACGAACTGTCTGAGTTCATCAAGCAGTACATGGCTCAGCGCCGTCGGGGCGATGCGAGTTTTACTTGGCAGAAGTTGTGTGGCGAGAGCGGTCGCGATGCCGGAGCGCGTCAAGCTCTGCGGGCGTTTCATGCCAAGTCGGCGATCGAGGATCGAGCCGAGGAAAAACTGCGCGTGTTGGAGGACCTGTTTCGACTGCACATCGGTGAACCGTGTTTGATCTTCACCGGCACCAATGCGATGGCACGCGATATCTCGCGGCGTTTCTTGATTCCTTGTTTGCTCAGCCACTGTGGCAAGCGAGAGCGGCTGGACATTTTGAGTGGGCTAGAGGAGGGGCGCTACCCGGCGGTCGTCGCCAACCGCGTGCTCGACGAGGGGGTCGATCTGCCCGATGTGAAAGTCGCCATTGTGATTGGCGGCAGCGCGAGTCCAAGGCAGGCCATTCAGCGTTTAGGACGCATCTTGCGTCGCAGTCGCTTCGGTCGCGGTGTGCTGTATGAAGTGGTCACTCACCAAACTCGCGACGTTGTCCGCGCACGGCGACGCCGCGCCGCGATGGAGCCGTAGAACCGCCGGCCTGCGCTGCGACACTCTGCGCTGCGACAC
>CAKQWG010000222.1 GCA_934278005.1 uncultured Pirellulaceae bacterium
GCTTGTTTAGCCATTGTAGTATGCCGAGTTGGTGATGGGCTGTTGGTGGTGCCAAGTCTGCGGAGCTGTGAATGCGGCTGAAGATGATTGTGAGAAGCGGGTGTGGTGCGGGGGGAATGTGTGGAGGGAATGTGTGGGAATTTGTGGGAATGTGAGGGGATGTGAGGGGGAGTGCCGACGCGGAGCGTCGGGCCACACTGGCCACACTGGCCCCACGCATCTACAGCAGCCCAGAAACTGAAAAAACACTCTAGCTTTTATCCTGCTCTTTGTCGGACTGCTCTTTGTCGGACTTCTTTTGCGCGTCCTGATCGAAATCCTCATCAGCCTCATCATTATCTTTATCGTTGCCGAGCAGCGAAGCCAATAGGCGATCGAGTTCGCGACCGCGAGCGCGAACCGAAACGACCTTACCCTCCTGGTCAACCAGGATTGCAGTCGGTATTCCGCTCACTCCATAATGCACCGCCAGCGGCGCGTTCCAACCAGTCTGCCCCTCTTCTTCGCTGACAATATTGACCCACGATATTTCCTGCTGCTCAACGCACTTTTCAAACGGCTCGCGCGTGCTGTCCATATTGATGCCGACAATGGCGAAACCTTTGTCCGAGTATTTCTCGAGATTGGCCTTCATGTTAGGAATCTCCGACAAGCAGGGACCGCACCAACTGGCCCAGAAATCGACTAAGACTACTTTGCCGCGATAGGCGGACCAGTCAAATTGCTCTCCATCAGCCTGAGTGCCAGTCAGCTCCATCTCGTGGCCCAACAGACGCAGGCGTCGAGCGGTCCCGAGTAGTCGATCTGCATAGGGCCGCAGCGATTCATCCTCGGCGTCGCGAAACGACGGCGCGAGCTGCTCGTGTAGCTCGGCGGCGATCTCGTTGTGCGCGGAGGAACCGAGCGTGCTAGCGACTCTCACAATGGTGGAATATGTCGCTTGAGAAACACCGAACCGTTTAATGTAGGCCAAAACTTCGTCTGTAATCTGTCGAGCTTCTTCGTCAGAACCGGCAGACAACTTACTGGCCTTGGTCTGCAACTGCTGTCCCACTGCCAGCGCCGCGACTGCTGGTCGCTGATCCTGCGAATACTCCTCGATCACTTTTTCCATGTCCGAGCCCGCCTCCGGATCATAGTTAACCAGCATCGATAGAGCTGCAATTTTCCTGCTCACAGCCTCGACGACGTCCTCTTCGGATTCATCGCGAGCGATCACGATGTCGGCGGCTTCGACTATCGCTCCAAAGACTTTACGCGCATGCTTGCGAACACCCTCTGCTGTGCGCTCAGTGGGTGCTATGCGGCGGACGCGATCCATGAATTGGATCAGCTCCGGCGTAGTAGCGTCCGCGGGAACGGCAAATTGCTTGTCATTTTTCTTTTCCGCCGAGTGATCCTGCTCGCGTTCTGCATCGCTGCTTGGCGAAGCTTTACCATCGCCGCCGCGCAAACGCTTCCATTGCTCACTGTAGGGATTGTCTATGCCATGCTGTATATAAGTATCGCCATCGACCTCTATGCGAAACTTGAACGACTTGCCAACCAGCGATTCGGTTTCACCGATGGCATACGTCACGCTCTCCACGTACTGGTCACCATCCAAGGTGTAAGTTCCCATATGATGGTAGTCAATCGCATCAGCTGCCGCGTTGCGTTTTGTAACGGCAAAGTGGCCGAGCCCCCAGAATTTCATTTGTGCATCAGCCTGCGGTTCACTGGCGTCGCCCGGTTGCCCTACCAATACCCACGCGCCCAATAGAGACTTGTGGAGATCAGGCACCTGAGCGTCTTTACTCTTGGCGTCCTGTGCAGTTAGCCGATCTGCTGAGAGCATCGTTACAGCGCACCAAGACACAAACATCAACACCACTAGCATGCGTCGCATCGCAGAGTTCCTTTCACTAAACCAGTCAAAGATTTTGAAGCCTTAGCAGCTCATTCTGTAGATCTCGTCTGGTCAATATAAGTGATTCAAGCCCGATGCGCACATCCAATTCTGCGCAAAACTGAAATTCCCCGTCGCTGTCTGCCACCGGTTGCAGGTTGCACGGCGATTTATGGAGCGGCAATTATCTGTTCGGTTATCTATTCAGTGCCAAGCGAAAGCCTCGTGAAGCCGTGCCGGTGATCATCGACCCAGCCGTATATTACGGACCTCAACCATCTAAACATGTTTGGCAGTGGTTACCTGAGCCAATGTCACCGCATCGCGCACGAGATCTTGCACTCGAAGTAGTCACGTTAGGCCAGTTTACGTACGACGCACCTAACAATCCCAATGGCAAGCAGGATGCATACCCTACCCGAAATAGTGTAAGATTCTAGCTTGCGACCCAACTTTAAATTTTCAAAGTCAAGCAGGATGCTTAGGGCTTGTTCAACAATAACATCCCTAGTTGCAATGAAGGACCAAACGCTTTCCAGCAGATAGGTGGAGTGCTGT
Source organism: uncultured Pirellulaceae bacterium (assembly GCA_934278005.1). GTDB lineage: Bacteria > Planctomycetota > Planctomycetia > Pirellulales > Pirellulaceae > Aureliella. Next base: position 2,447 of record CAKQWG010000222.1, read on the forward strand.
GAAGTGCCTTCACCTGCGTAGGCCGCGACTAACGGCTGGTTGGCGGGGTGGTGCTCCATCGCGCCTCGTCCTACGCAGGGTAGCCTCATGCGCGGCGGCCTACTACGGTTCGGCGTTAAACAATTCAGCCTGCCCAATTCGCTTAACGCCAAGCCGCAGTAGCTGCTGGACCAAGCGGCACGATCGAAGGTTAGAAAATGAATGGTTAGAAAATTCAGCGACCACTGTACGGCAGCCGCCGCTACGTCACTGCTCGCTACGGACGTAACGCGTGTGGGTTTGATCGCGGACCTCGCCACCACGTGACGCGGCCTGCACAAATCAAGCTTAACGGAGATGCAAATGGGAATTGGTCGGTACTGCGAGCCCAGGAAGCCCCTCTATCTTTTGCCAAACATTTTCTAACCGTTGTTCCCAAGCTCCACTGTAACGAACCGGTAAGTTATTGTTGAGTCGTCCCTTAACCTCCCGGCGACTATCACCTGCACAAACAAACCAACAAACAAACCAACGCCTTAAGGAGACGCCACCATGTTTCGCTTGAAATTTCTAGCGGCCGCAGCAACTTTGCTGCCCATCGCTGCTGCCGCTGAAACCCACGATCGCAAGCCGTTGTTGGCCGGGGCGGCCACTGC
>CAKQWG010000223.1 GCA_934278005.1 uncultured Pirellulaceae bacterium
GCAGACTGTCCGTCAGCGCTAGGAATTCGCCGTCAGCGAGCTTGACAAAACGCCCAGGCTGGGTGCGTCTGAAGCGCCTGCGTCTTGGCTGGATTTCCCTTTGCCGCCGCGACCTCCCTTACCAGTGCTCTTTTGTGCTCGTTCGAAATCGTCGATTTCCGAATGGATTGTCACCAGCGATGCAAGTTGGGTAATCGTTTCGAGCACTCTGCGGGAAGCCGCGATGGGCACGCGCAACCCGCTGCCGAGCATCGGCTGCAGCGTTTGATGTGCAGATTCCAGCATCGTGATGGCGATTTGGTGCGGTCACGCACAAAGGCCTGAGTCAACGGGCGACCACTGCTTTGCCGCAGACCAAACTTTTCGGATTGATTGGCAAGGTAATAAAAGTTTGCGTCGTCATGCTGCAGTGCCAGCACTGTCAGCAGCCGCTTGCTAGTTTCGTCCAACCGATGGTAGTTTTTCTGTGCTTCATTCATGTTGCCATTTTGGCCGGGAAAGGTGTTAGTGTGAATGAGTGGAAGGAAGGGCTGAAGCCGATTCGCGGTAAAAATTCTGTGGGTGAGTTAAGTGGTTCTGATCGCTGAGCGATCAGCGACACTGAAACGGCTTGACCGCGGGGCGAGCTTGGAGTGAAATCTGTGGGGCCCTAGTGTCCGCGTCTTACCGTCTGGTGCCTCCGTCTTACCGCCTGGCTGCTAATCCATGATCCTGCACGTTGATATGGATGCGTTTTATGCATCTATCGAAGAGCGCGAGCGACCTGAATTGGCCGGGCGACCCGTCGTCGTGGGTGGCACGCCCGAGGGACGCGGGGTGGTGGCCGCGGCCAACTACGCCGTGCGCAAATACGGTGTGCATAGCGCTATGGCTACCGCTACCGCCCTACGGCTGTGCCCCGATGTAGTCGTGCTGCCGGTGCGAATGAGTCTCTACGCCGAGGTCTCGCAGCAAATCCGCGACATCTTCTTCCGCTACACGTCGCTCGTCGAACCGCTCGCACTGGACGAGGCCTTCCTGGACGTTACCGGAAGTGAGTCGCTGTTCGGCTCCGCGGAGCAAATCGCTCAGCGCATCAAACAAGACATCAAGCGGGAAACGTCGCTGGTGGCCTCCGTGGGTGTTGCGCCGAATAAGTTCCTAGCGAAAATAGCCAGCGATCTCCACAAACCGGATGGACTCGTAATAGTACATCCCGAACACATCCAGTCATTCCTGGACCCATTGCCAGTTGGCCGATTGTGGGGAGTCGGAAAGGTAACGCGCGGCGCCTTTGAGCGACTGGGCATTCACTCGATCGAACAACTTCGCAGGCTCTCAGTCGATACGCTCACCCGAGACTTTGGCAAACGCGGAGAACACTTTTGGAAACTAGCGCATGGTATCGACAGCCGAGCGGTTGAGCCGGATCGCCAAGCGAAATCCATGTCCCAGGAAACAACGTTCTCTACCGACATCTCCAACAAGCAGTCGCTGCAGGCACAGCTCCTGGAGCTGACCGAACAAATCATGCAAGAATTACGGCGGCAAAAGAAACGCGCGCGAACGGTCCATTTGAAGATTCGCTTTGCCAATTTTAAAACTATCACCCGGTCGCGAACGCTAACAAACGCGACAGATGTAACCGCCGAAGTATGGCGCGCCGCCAAAGAGATGCACGACGATGCACTCACCGCAGAGCATTTGGGAGTGCGATTAGTCGGGGTGGGGGTCAGCAATTTCTGCGGCAGTCGGGTGATCCAACAGTTGCTCTTCGGCGACGACCACGAACAACTGGAACACGCCCGGCAGCGGAAGCTGGACGCCGTTACCGATGTGCTGCGCGGTAAATTTGGTGGCGCGGCCTTGAGCAGAGGCATCCAGTCACTAGACGCCTCTAGTTGCCAAACTCCAGCGAGCGGCCCTGGCCCGGAGTTGCTCCCAGATTAAAAGCGGATGCCTCCACCAATGTTATTGAAGAAGTTGGGAGCTTGATCGTTGAGCCCCCAGCCGACGCGAATTCCCAGTTCAAAGTTCTTGGTGAACAGATAATGCGCGCCGGGACTGAAAAAGTGCTGGGTGCCTTCCAGCTCGCGTCCGGCAGTAGCCAGACTGAAGTACTCCGCGTGGACCTTCCATCTCTCACCGACAGGCACTTTTAAAACCGTCGATGGCGACCAAATATTAAAATGATCTTGTTCGGATGAAGCGGTCGCGTAGCGAATCTCCGAATCCCACTGCCAAGCGTTGTCCAGCTTCCATCCAAAGACGTATGCCGCAGCCAAGGCCGTATCCGAATTCTCTCCGCTGGAGGGAGTTGAGGCTTGTAAAACAACTGAGCTTTGCGGCAGCCAGCGGCGTTGCTCAGTAGCTCGCCATTTGGTGCCGTATAGAAATCGAGTTTCGCGCTCTAGTTCGGACGTCTCCTCGGCGTCATCGGGGATATTTCCCGAGACAGGGTTGCCGGCGCCGCCGACTTCGTAGTTCAAGCCTAGTCTGAGTTCCAGGTTGTCAGCGATGCCGTACCGCGCAATCAGCTCTGGCAAACTGTGCGTCTCGGGCACTTGGCGATTGTCGATAAAGCTATATGCCGATTCAACAACCAGTCGCTTTTTTCCAACCACACTCGTAGCGGCGGTAAATGAGTCGCGATCGGTCTCGATCTCGTCCTCAGCTTCTTCGGACTCCCTTTCGAACTCAGCCCCAGAGCCGTCGAAAGGTAAGCCCATTTCAGCCATACGATCTGCGCCCGCAGCAGCGGGTCGCTGCGCAAAGGCTGACGAACAGGTGAGTGCGCCCAGTAGGCTAAGGTGGACGGCCAACCGAATTGCAATTCGTCCCGTGCTTGGCATAGTCATCGCTGGCATAGTCATCCCTGACAGAAAAGTCCAGTCTACTTAGCATCGTGCGGGAAATAAGTGTCTGATAGTCGCCGAACCGCTCCGCCGGTTCGCTGTATTGTTTAGTATTACTTACGATCGACGGAGCGATCGTGCGAGTGCGCCTTTGAAGGCGATTGAACAGCAGGGTGTAAGTCCCTGTCAGGGTAACGTTACCGCCCTGAATCCGAC
>CAKQWG010000224.1 GCA_934278005.1 uncultured Pirellulaceae bacterium
CACGGCTCCTTAATGATAATTGCATGGCACCTAAATGATAATTGCACGGCTGCATAACGATAGTCGCCGAACCGCTCCGCCGGTTCGCCGTGTTAACATTCCGACCGATAGTCGCCGAACCGCTCTGCCGGTTCGCCTAGTTAAAATTCCGGCCGATAGTCGCCGAACCGCTCCGCCGGTTCGCCTAGTTAAAATTCCGGCCGGCGGAGCGGCCGGGCGTCTATGGGACGCTCGTGCGCCAATCAAATCGACGTCCCATGCTAGCACCCGGAAGCTGGCTGCAAATCACCCATGCGTGGACCGGCTGCGGCCGCCGCATGTGCCAACCTGCAAAGTTTTGCGATTGGCGGCTGTGGAAACTCCAAAATCCGCTATAATCGCCCTCAATTAAATCGGCTGCCAAACAAACTGGCTTCTCCCTGAATCGTTAATCATCGACCACACTGCTTATGAATCCAGAGTCCAACAAGCGAGACAAAAAGATCTTGCCTCCCGTTCCGGCGCTGCCTCAGGTCGAATCACACAACGTACGGGTATCTCCGGAGCAACTTGAGCAGTCGCGTCGCATGGCTCTGGCAGCCGTTCAAGCGGCTGCGGAAAACCGTGGCCAAGACATCATAATGCTCGATCTGTCCGGGCAGACTTCGTTGTTCGACTTCTTTGTGATTGCATCGGGTTCCAGCCGTCGTCAATTGGCGGCGATGAGCACCGAGATCGATCGCGTTCTCAAATATGATCTGCACGAACGCAAGATGAGCGTCGCGGGCTACGAAGAAAGCCGCTGGATCGTGCTTGATTACGGCAGCATAGTCGTCCATTTGTTCGATGAAGAGACCCGCGAATTCTACGATCTGGAATCGCTATGGGCCGATGGCATCGAAGTGGACATCGCGGATGTCGTCGCCTCAGCTTCTGCGCGGATGGCTAAACTCACCGATTAAGCAGCTCACTGCCATAATTTGATACGAACATTATGCAACTTCTGTCTCTTCTTCGTGGACGCTTTGAACAAGCGCTTAGCGGCTGGGTAGCCGATCCTGCTACGCACGCCCAGCGCGTCACTCTGGCTCGCGATCCGCGGCATGGCGACTATCAAGCCAATATCGCCATGCCGTTGCAAAAAACGCTGGAGATGAAACCGCTGGACATCGCGGCGCGTTTACTTGAACAAGTGCGTGTAGACGACATCTGCCACCCGCCTGAGATAGCTGGTCCGGGGTTTATCAACCTGCGGCTGAAAGATGAATTCCTGGCCGAGCAGTTGCAAGCTGCAGCAGTTGACGAGCGGCTGGGTGTAGGTCGCGTAACGCCGCTGAAATACGTCGTCGATTTTTCGGCGCCCAACGTCGCCAAGCCGATGCACGTTGGCCATATTCGTTCGACTGTTATTGGCGACGCGTTGAACCGGATTTTGCGTTTTCTCGGCCACGAGGTGATTTCCGATAATCACCTGGGCGATTGGGGGACGCAGTTCGGCATGATCATCTACGGTTACAAGCACTTTGTGGATGCTGCCGCGTATGCTCGCGAGCCTGTAAAGGAGCTCAGCCGGCTATATCGCCTAGTGCAACAGATCATCGCCTATCAAGCGGCCGAGCCCAAAGTGGCCGCCGCACATGAGGCCGTCAAACGCGCGCAAGAGAAGGTAGCCAGCCTCAAGGATGTTGACACTCAGCAGCTCTCACCAAAGCAAGCCGCACAGCTGAAGGTCGACCTTAAGCAGGCCGATAAAGAGCTCCGCTCAACCGAGGAGTCCCAATATGGTTTGGTGGAAAAAGTTGCCTCGGTCGAGCAGGACGCGGCGTTGCTGCGACTGGCCAAAAAACATCCGAATTTAGAGCTCAACGCGCAACTGGAAACAGCCAAACTGCACTCCGGAGACGCCGACAGCCTAGCGCTGTGGGAACAGTTCGTACCGCTGGCTATCACCGAAATCGAAACCGTCTATCAACGACTGGGAGTCGAATTCGATATCTCCTACGGTGAGAGCTTCTATCAGCCGATGTTAGCGGACATCGTCGATGAGTTGCAACGCAGTGGTCTTGCGATCGAGAGCGAAGGCGCTATGTGCCTGTTTCTTGAAGGCTTTGATGCACCCATGTTGGTCCGCAAACGCGATGGTGCATTTTTATATGCCACTACCGACATTGCCACGATTCAGTATCGCGTAGAACACTTTCATCCCGATGTGATCTTGTACGTCGTTGACCACCGGCAGAGCGAGCATTTCTCCAAGCTGTTCGCCGCCGCACGCGCCATGGGCTACGACCAATTAAAACTGCACCACATCAGTTTTGGGACCGTGCTTGGTCCAGATGGCAAGCCGTTTAAGACTCGCAGCGGCGCGGTCGTCGGCTTGGAAACGCTGCTCGATGAGGCTGTCGAACGCGCTTACCAAGCAGTCTGCAATCCCCAGCGTTTACAGAAGGCCGGCATGGAAATGCCCAGCGATGAACAGCGGCACGTGGCCAACGTCGTCGGGCTAGGGGCCATCAAATATGCCGACCTGTCGCACAATCGCACCAGCGACTATGAATTCAATATCAAGAAGATGGTGCAGCTGGAAGGCAACACTTCGGCTTACATCCAGTACATGGTCGCGCGCGCGAAAAACATTCTGCGGAAGAGCGACGTCGAGCTGGATCAGAGCACGCTGGCAAGCATTCGCGTGCAGCTGCAGCACCCCGCCGAGCGCGATCTGGCCATGCAGCTGTTGCAGTTCGAAGACGCGCTGCACCAAACGGTGGAAGAATATTATCCCAGCGTGTTGGCCGGTTACCTGTTTGGAGTAGCCAAGCAGTTCGCCGTCTTTTTTGACCAATGCCCGGTGCTTAGCACCGAGGATCAAGAGCTGCAGCGCAGTCGGCTGTTGATCTGCCATGCCGCCGCCCGCGTGCTGACCCAAGGGCTAGCCCTCCTCGGCATCGACGTCGTCGAGCGCATGTAGTGTGGCCCAGTGTGGCCCGACGCTCCGCGTCGGCCTCCCACCTCC
>CAKQWG010000225.1 GCA_934278005.1 uncultured Pirellulaceae bacterium
ACACACACCACACACACGAGCCTCCCAGAGAGTCGTAGACGAGAAAAGTAGCCATGTTTGATTCGCCCTGGTACCTATTGTTGCTGTTGGCACTACCACTGGTTGCGTGGCGCTTCTTCGCGACGCGCCGCGGCGCCATTGGATTTACCAGTTTGCACGTAGTACAGCAGATAGCGCCCACGCTGCGACAGCGGCTGACTTGGCTCCCGGCAGCACTCACGCTGGCTAGCATCGCCGTGGCCATCGTCGCTGTGGCCCGCCCGCGTGAAAGTCGCGAACAAACCATTGTGGACAGCCAGGGGATCGCTATCGAACTGGTCGTCGACCGCAGTGGTAGTATGCAAGCCATGGATTTTCAAATCGATGGTCAGCACGTAGATCGCTTGACGGCTGTGAAAAAAGTCGCTGCCGACTTTGTGTTGGGGACCACAGAGGACGAACTGGATGGCCGCTTCAGCGACTTGATCGGGCTGGTCACGTTCGCTGGGCATGCAGACGGCGAAACTCCGCCAACGCTCGATCACGCCTTTTTGGTAGCTCAACTGAATCAAGTGCAAATCGTCTCGGAGCGCAGCGAAGATGGAACGGCCATTGGCGATGCGATAGCTTTGGCCGTCGAAAAATTGAATGCGTTGGACACTCGCCAACAAGAGAAGGTCAAGAGCAAAGTCATCATTCTGCTAACCGATGGCGAGAACAACGCCGGCAAGCTGGAGCCGATACAGGCTGCCGAACTAGCGGAGACCTTGGGTATCAAAGTCTATACCATTGGCGTGGGTACTAAGGGGCAAGCCCCGGTGCCGGTCATCGATGTCTTTGGGCGTGAAACCTTGCAGTACATGGCGGTCAATATCGACGAGGCCACGCTGACTAAAGTCGCCGAAGCCACCGGTGGAAAATATTTTCGAGCCACCGATACAGATTCTTTGAAGCAGATCTACGCAGCAATTGACCAGATGGAAAAGACGAGCGTCGAAGCCAAACATTACGTCGACTATCGCGAGCTGGCCGTGCAATCCTACGCCGGAGCCATCAATTTTCCAGCCTTGCTATTGATCGCGTTTGGCTTATTAGCGGCCCGCTGGCTGCTGCAGCAAACTTGGTTGCGAGAATTGGCTTGAACCTATTATGAACGACTTGCAAATTGGCAACCCATCGGCACTCTACCTGCTGGCGATCGTCGCTTTGGCACTGGGCGTGAGCGTCTGGTCCGCAGTGGCCCGGCGTCGCGCCGCCGGGCTGTTCTCCATCGACCGGCGGTCCGCTGGAGCGGCAGACTCAGCTGCGAGCATTCGTCACTGGACCTCAACCGCCTTGGTGTTAACCAGCTTGACACTTTTCGCACTGGCGCTAACAGACATCCGCTGGGGCAGGCAAGCGCGAGAGGTGCCTCAAAAGGGCATCGAGGTAATGTTCGTGCTCGACGTCTCCCGTTCTATGCTGGCCGAGGACGCGTCGCCCAATCGACTGGCGCGAGCCAAGCAACAAATCAAAGATATGGTCGATGAAATGGTTGGAGATCGAGTCGGACTTATTTCGTTCGCTGGAGAAGCGCGGCAATCCGTGCCACTGACCAGCCATTATGAAGACTTCAAGCAGACGCTCGACGCCGTAGGACCACACACGGTGCGCGTCGGTGGATCGCGACTGGGAGACGCACTTCAGGCGGCGGCCAATGGGTTTTTAAGCAAAACCAACGAACATAAGACGGTCGTCGTGTTGACCGACGGGGAAGATCAGGAGAGTCAACCGCTGGATGTGGCGCGGAAGCTCTATGCCGATCAAGGCATTCGCATTTTCACTATTGGGCTGGGTGACGTGGACCAGGGCGCCCGGGTGCCAAAGTCGGAGGATCGTGGCAGCGGGTATGTTCAATTTGAAGGGCAGCAGGTCTGGTCAAAGATGAACGGGAAACTGCTGCAGCAAATCGCCGCGGAGACCAACGCCGCCTATATTCCTGCAGGGACTCGCCGCGTCAACATGGCCGACGTTTATCACCGCTACGTGGCCAACGTCCCGCAAGGTGAGTTTGAAACGGCGACCATTAACGCCTACGTGCCGCGCTTTCAGTGGTTTGCCGTACCGGCCTTAGCCATACTGTTGCTTGAGGTATTTCTCAGCACCGCTAGCCGTAGATATCGACGCAAAGGATCGCAAGCCGATGGCCTCGACGGTCGGGCACAACCTCGCAAAGTCGCTTAATACTTCTGCTACCAGTACCACTGCAAGTCATCATGAAATCCAATCGCCTAAATCGCTTAATACCGACCACGCTCTCAGTGCTGGCCATCCTAGCCGTGCCCGCCGCGCGTGCCGATTCAGGCCACGAGAGCGATGCAGCGAGCCAGATCAATGCGGCCAATGATTTGGTGCGAGCGGGCAAATACGATCAAGCGCTTGTGAGCTACGGCAGAGTCACTCCCCCTGCGAGCCGACAAGCACCACTGGAATACAACCGCGCGGTGGCTCAGTATCGCAGCGGCGATATCGATTCGGCAAGATCCGCCTTTGAGCAGGCGGCGACATCCGCAGACGCTTCACTGGCCGCCATGGCGCGATACAACCTGGGCAATTGTTTTTACAGCGACGCTGTGCAGGCAGTCGAGCAGGATCGGACAGCCGCCATACAGGCACTGCAACAGGCCATCGCTCACTATCGCAGCGCGCTGACCAGCGATCCCAATTTGATCGACGCGCGGGCTAATATCGAACTGGCTAACCAGTGGATCAAGCAATTGCAGCAGCCAGAGCAGCCACAAGAGCAACAGCCGCAACCAGAGCAAGACCAGCCCTCTCAACAAGATCAACCGTCTGGCGAGCAACAGCAGTCCGGAGATTCGCCGGAGCACCAGCCTGAGCCCAATCAGCAATCCGAGCCCAATCAGCAATCCGAGCCCAATCAGCAATCCGAGCCCAATCAGCAATCCGAGCCCAGTCAGCAATCCGAGCC
>CAKQWG010000226.1 GCA_934278005.1 uncultured Pirellulaceae bacterium
GCTACTGCAGTCGAAGCGGCGTTGGAGACCAATCAAGGCACACTTCGTCACCAGCGGCCGATACATGGCCCACTGAGCAGCGTGCTGGAAACAGTCGATCTAGAGTTCGCCACGCCCGACCGCCCAGACTTTGCTTATCCAGTGCAAGTCATCCGCTTTGGCAATGACCTAATGTTGGTTGCGTTGGGAACCGAAGCCGTCGTGGATTATGCCTTGAGGCTAAAGCGTGAACTGACACAGCCGGATGGCCCCGCGGTTTGGATCGCAGGCTACTCGAATGTTCAAGATGGCTATATTCCCACGCAGCGGGTGTTATTAGAAGGGGGCTACGAGGCGAACAGTCGCCCGTGGAAGCCCACGCTCGAGGAGCGAATCGTTGGCAAGGTTCATCAGTTGGTTGAGCGGCCTACGGATGACGCTTCGGAATCCGAAGCGAAATGACCTACGGCCCCGTCAGCATTTTGTTTTGCTTACCACCCGCGCGGAAACTTTTTCCAATATCACTTCGGATTGACTAATTTGCTGCACACGGGGTGTAGGTCGCTTATATTGATGGAGATCGTTACTGCTGGCCAACTCCTGAAAACTGCAGCAGCGAATCGCTGGCTTTGCCCTCGCATGATGGAGACCGCTCGTGTTACGAAGCTTTCACTTAGCGTTGTTGTGGTCGTTCTTGGGCATTGCGAGCTCAACCGTGTGCGCGGACGAATGGTCGAGCTATCGCCACGACCAACGTCGTAGCGGTGTCTCGAGCGAGCAGTTAGCTACCGATCAGTTGGCGCAAGCCTGGCAGTGGCAATCTCCGCTGCCACCCGTGTCTGCTTGGCCAGACGCGGCGCGGTGGGATGCCTACGCACAGCTTGAAGGCATGCGGTCGATGCGGGACTACGATTCGGCTTTCCAGCCGGTAATCTCCCAAGGCAAACTTCTGCTCGGCAGCAATGCTGACGACAGCTTGCATTGTTTCGATCTAGTCTCTGGCGCAGCACAGTGGACTTTTACTACCGGCGGGCCGATACGCGTCGCTCCCGTCCTGGCCGACGGCAAGGCCTATTTTGGCTCCGACGATGGCTGCGTCTACGCTGTGAAAATCGAGGATGGGTCGCTGCTGTGGAAGCGGCAGCTGGTTGAGGAAGAGTGCTTTATCAACGACGGACGGCTGTGTTCGTTCGCACCTATTCGAACCGGAGTTTTGCTGGACGAATCCACATCGACGCTCGTTGCCGGCGCTGGGATCTTCCCTTGGAGACCCTCTGTGCTGTGTGCTCTTCACATCGCCGACGGGGAAATAGCGTGGCAACAGGACTTGGGCATGAGCTACACGATCGAAGGGCCCCTGCTGCTCAGCGAGCAGCATATCGTCTCACCACAAGGCCGTGCGCCACCACAGTTGTTCGCGCGAGCTGACGGCAAGGCAGCGGGAGTACTGGCTGGCGGAGGAGGTTCGTTCGCGCTGTTGACTGAACAAAACGAAGTGCTGCATGGACCCGGTAACAAAAGGGGTTGGCTCTCGGGCTCGCGTTTGGATTCTCAAGAACAGTTCGCGACTTTCGAAAGCGGCATATCGATGGTAGTCCACCATCAGATGGCCTACCTTCTAGATCCCAAAGGGGTCACCGCCATCGACCGGTCTGCTCAGCGGCCAGTTTGGAAGATCGCCTTGCGTGCGGGTGAGGAGCTGATACTCTCTGGATCGACGCTATTTGTAGGCGGCGACGGCTACGTCGCTGCGGTTTCTGCCGAGAGTGGTGAACTGCAGTGGGCGAATCCCATTGTGGGTCGCGGTCGGGGGTTGGCTGTCGCCCAGGAGCACTTAGTTGTCAGCACAGATCGCGGACAAGTCACTGCGTTTGCCGGCGGCTCTACCGGTGTCTCTACCGAATCCTCTACCGAATCCTCTGCCGAATCCTCTGCCGAATCCTCTGCCGCGGCCCTCGCCAGCCGCTCCTCCGCAATCATCGGGAACTGGATCGAGCTGACTTCATACCAGCCGCTGCCGATCTCCTTCGAGGAGCCGGCCACGGTCGCCGCACCACCGACCATCGCGTGGCCCAAGGACCTGCAGCTCATCGAACACTGGACCTTCCAAGACAATAGCTTAGCGGCTGGCGATGCAGTGGGTGCCTCAGCGCAGCCCAATACAATCGCTTCGCACATACCGACTGGGCACTCCATCGAACTTCCAGCCAACAGCCGGTTCATAAAAATCGGCGACCAACACGCGCTGGTGCTCGAGGAGACCATCGACGCGCAAGCCGCCAAAGATTTTCGCGAAGTGGACTACCCGCAGAAATCGCTAACGGCCATTGCCACGGTGCGCATCGACAAAGAGCAACCGTGGGGTGGGTTGATGTCCATGTCGCAGGATAATGGAAGCTACGAACGCGGCTGGATGCTCGGCTTCCAAAATCGACGATTCGGCTTTGGGGTTAAAGCGGAGCAGGGGGAGCCGGGGCTGAGCTGGGCTATGAGCGATAAGCTGTTCCAAATCGGCCAATGGTATCAAGTCGTCGGGACCTACGATGGTGCGCAGACGAGCCTCTACGTGAACGGCGAGCTGGTAGCGCAGCACGACAAACAGAGCGGTTCCATCGACTACCCTGATGAAGCGGCCTTCCAGCTCGCTTCCTATCGCGACAAGGACGAACATTACTACGGACACGGTAAGCTGCACGGACTGGCACTCGCCAAGCGCGCCATAGGTGCGGCCGAAGTCCAGCAGCTCTACCAGCTTACTTGCCAAGACTTGGGTGATGACTTTCAACTTCAGGTTCCGCCGCAGGAGCCGCCCAAACACGCGGCGCCAGTCCAAGGTAAGGATCAATTTGCGTTGGACGCCTTGCATATGGAATTCGTGCAGCCCAGAACCGCGCAGATCCAGTGGACGACCGAGCAGCC
>CAKQWG010000227.1 GCA_934278005.1 uncultured Pirellulaceae bacterium
ACGTACAATCAGTTGACGTACAATCAGTTGACGTACAATCGGCTGATCAACAAGCGGCTCATGAAAAGACGGCTGGCGGACACCCCGGCCAAGTCAGCGAGCAGCGGCTGCAAGCGCTTATCCAGCGCTTGGCAGCGGAGAGCGACACGCGGCTGACGATTGTGGCCGGCGATGGTCGAGTGCTTGCCGATTCTGCTCGCGATCCAAAAACGCTGTTGAACCACGCCAATCGGCCTGAGCTGATCGCGGCCGCTGAGACAGGTAAAGGCACCGCCACCCGCGCCAGCCCGACTCTGCAAGTCGACATGCGGTACCTGTCGCTGCCCATCGATCCGCACGCCCGATCGTCAGCACAAGTTCGCGTGGCTGTCGAGCTCAGTACGATCCATCGGCAACTGGTGCCGATGCGGCGATTCCTGTGGCTGCTAGCGGCAGTATTTGCGATCGTGGCTGTGGTGGCAACCTACTTCCTGGCGCGCCTCATCGCCGATCCGCTCGTCCAATTAACGGAGCGTGCACAGGCCATTGCGGCAGGCGCTGAGCAAAGCGCGGCCAGCGCCCACAGCCACGACGAAGTTGGACGGTTAGCGGCAGCCTTGGACCACATGCAGTCCGAGTCGGCCGAACGACTGCGCCAACTGCGGGAAAGCAATCAGCAGATGTCCACGGTACTGGGTAGTATGGACCAAGGCATCGTTGCCATCGATACGCAGCAGCGCATTGTATTGGCCAACGATGCCAGTAAGGAATTCTTGAGTTTCACCGTCAACAACGCCGTCGGCCGCCCGCTACTGGAGGCGGTGCGCAATCGGGCGCTGCACGACATCGTGCAGAAGTGCCTTGAGAAGCGGGCCCCGGTCCAGGCTGAAATCGAGTCCCTGACGCGTCGTCGGCGGGATCTGGCGGTGCGAGCCATTCCGCTGCCGGGCCCTTCAACGCAGGGAGTGGTGATTGTGCTGCACGACATCACCGAACTGCAACGATTGGAAAACCTGCGGCGAGACTTTTTAGCCAATGTTTCTCACGAATTGAAAACTCCCCTGGCCTCGATCAAGGCTTATGCGGAAACACTGCGACTCGGAGCGGTGAATGATCCTGCGCACAACCTGCGGTTTCTGGAGCGCATAGAAGAGCAGGCGGAGAGGCTGCACCAATTGATTCTCGATATGCTACAAATCGCTCGCGTGGAATCGGGCGAAGAAGCATTTGATATTAGGCGGGTTTCGATCGATCAAGCGGTTGAGGCGTGCCGAGCGCAACATGCTGAGACTGCCCAACGCAAAGAAATTCAGTGGATCATCCAGCCCCCCGACGCGGCCTTGCATGCGTTAGCGGATGCAGACGGACTCAGCACCATTCTCGATAACCTAGTGGTCAACGCGATCAAATATACTCCTCACGGAGGCCGCATCAGTTTGCGGTGGTGGGAAGAAGACGACTACGTCACGCTCGAGGTAGTTGATACGGGGATCGGAATTGCCCAGGAGGATCAAGCACGCGTCTTTGAGCGTTTTTTCCGCGCCGATCGAGCCCGCTCGCGGGACCTCGGCGGCACCGGTCTGGGGTTATCCATTGTTAAGCACCTATGTCAGGCGTTTGGGGGTTCGGTAAACCTGCAGAGCCAGCTTGGCCAAGGCAGCACGCTTCGCATTAGCTTGCCTGCCGCGCACGCTCCGCGTTAGCGGCAGACTGGGGGAATTTTCCAGCCGCTGCGGCGACCAACTGCTTGGGCTTAGGTAGACGATGGCTAGGTCCAAAATCATTTTAATTTCAACTGTTCTTCGCGCGATCTTAACAATCGCACTCTACCATTACCGGCAAACGGGAATGCGTTGATTCAGCGCCTCCTCCGTGCAAATCTTGGAAAAGAAGTTTGCCATGCCGTGGCCGATGTACATAAGCGTTTTAGCCACACTTGGCGTGATCCTGAGCCTCGCCGGCTGCGCCCCAGCCACCGATGGCTCCGGCAGCACGACCTCTGGCTCCAGTAACGTGCAAGACCAGTTCATCAACGAACTGCCACAAATCCACGGGCGTGTGGAAATCGATGGCAGCAGCACAGTAGCGCCTATCAGCGAAGCTGTGGCGGAGGCTTTCGGTAAACTCTATAAAAACGTCAAACTCAGCGTGGCTATCTCAGGCACCGGCGGTGGCTTCAAACGCTTTGTTAACGGCGAGATCGATCTGTGTGATGCTTCACGTCCGATAAAGGACTCAGAGTTCCAAGCCTGCCAAGCCGGCCGCGTATCGTTCGTCGAACTACCCGTTGCCTATGACGGACTGTCGATCGTTGTCAATCACGGCAACGACTTTGTCGACCAACTGACCATCGACGACTTACAGAAAATATTTCTGCGCGAGGGAGGGGCCAGGACCTGGCAAGACGTTGATCCCAGCTGGCCCGCGCTGGCCATCAAGATCTATGCTCCGGGAACCGACTCAGGCACGTTTGACTATTTCTTCGGTGATGTGGTTGCCACCGATCGCAACAACCAGCACCCCCGCGAGGACATGTCGGTCAGTGAAGACGATAACGTGTTGGTCACCGGCGTGGCCGGGGAGCGGGGGGCAATTGGATTTTTTGGCGCCTCTTACTACTTCGCCAATAGGGATAAGGTAAAAGCTGTACCGATCGTCGATCCCGACACCGGCCAAGCCGTTATGCCAACTCCTGAGTCTATCAAAAGCGGTGCATACTCACCGTTCGGTCGTCCGCTGTTCGTCTACGTCAATGCCGACGCCTTAAAGCGTCTGGAGATCCGACAGTTTCTCGAGTTCTACTTAGAGCATGCGGCCAAGTTGGCCGAGAAAATGGACTATGTCGCTCTGCCCGGCGAG
>CAKQWG010000228.1 GCA_934278005.1 uncultured Pirellulaceae bacterium
CGCCAGCCTAACGCGCTAGCGTAGGGCCACCTCTCGCATCCCACCTTCCGCATCTCACCTCGCCAGCCTAACGCGCTGGCGTAGGGCCACCTCTCACATCCCACCTCTCGCATCCCACCTCCCGTATCTCACCTCGCCAGCCTAGGGCCACCTCCCGCATCCCACCTCTCGCATCCCACCTCTCGCATCCCACCTCTCGCACCTCCCGCGCCCGCCACCTCGTTTCGCGCACCATCAAACCTGGTCCGAATCATCGCGATATGTGGCATCGAGCGTATGATCGATGGTCGGCTCGAAATTTGCCGACGAGTTCCCATTTGCCAGGCGGGCGTCTGCGTTCAGTCCGCGTTCGTGGCGACCCCACCAGCGATCGCCGTCAGCGATAGACCACTGTCCAGAGGCACGGCAGGCAGAGAGCAGCAGTGACAAATCGCGTGCGGTTTGCGGTCGTCTAGCCCGCGTCTTCTCTAAGCAGCTCATCAGCGCGTCTTCCAGCTGGCCAGAAATTTCAGCCTGGCTGCGTTTGGAGGGAGGCACCGGTGCTTCATCGATGTGTTTCTGGCACAATTCGACCAAATTCGCGGCTTCAAAGACGGGCTGACCCGTCAACAGAAAATAACCGATAGCCCCCACTGCGTAGATGTCCGAACGCGCGTCGACCGACATCGGTGCTTGGATCGATTCGGGTGACATGTACAGTGGCGTCCCTGCCAGCGAACCGGCGTGGTCAGCCTGCAGTTCCTCCGATTGCTCAATCGCCTTGACCAGCCCAAAGTCGAGGACTTTAACTACATCCGGTTCGCAGCCGCGCCGATTGAGCATGACGTTAGCGGGTTTGATGTCGCGGTGGACCAGCCCCTGCGAATGGGCTTCGTAGAGCGAGCCACAAATCTGCTGCAGGATGTGGATCACGCGAGCTTCGCTCTGAGGTCCGTAATCGTTGATCAAAGTTTGCAAGTTGATGCCGTCCAGATACTCCATCGCGTAGTAAAAGACTCCCTCTGGCGTGCGACCATAGTCGTAGATGGCGATGGTATTAGCGTGATTCAGTCGGCAAGTGATCTGCACCTCGCGTTCGAACCGGGCGATGGAGGATTCGTTGACCTTGTCTGCGTGCAGCAGCTTGATCGCCGTGGCGCGGCGGAGCATCGAATGTCGGCCGCGGAAGACGACCCCCATGCCCCCTTCTCCCAGCTTTTCCTCGAGCGTGTACTGGCCCAGCTGCTGAGCTTCGATGACTGCCTGGCGCGATTGCCGCTGTAGCCGGGCGACGATCACTGTGAACACGAATATCGCGATGGCACTCAAAATCAGCAGACTGTAGATGAACAGGAAGGTCCGCTGCAGAATTACCAAGGGGCGAAACGCCTGAGCCACAGTCAGCTCCGTGGCCACGCCCATTTGATACTTGGGCATCCACCGCCAAGCGCCAACTACCGGAACGCCTCTGTAGTCTCGATAGCCTTCAACGTTGATCCGAGCTTGAGTGGCATCGTTGCCGGCCAGGGCATCCGCAGCCATCGTCGTCAGGGGTAACTGCGAGCGACGTACTTTAGGGCGATAGCCGCGAGTCAAGTCACCGCCTGGATCGCGGATCATGACCTGCAGTATGGATCTCGAGCTCGGCTGGTCGGGCAACAGGCCAAGCAGTATCAGCTCCTCATCGGAACGACTATTGCTAACCATCACGCCGGCCGAGTTGAAGGCGTAGCTCTCGCCTGAATCTCCGATTTGGCCGAGTTGCAGAATGGGAATGAATTCGCGTTCCGGGCGAATCTGCATAGCCAGAACGGCGACCACTCGAAACGATGGATCCCGCACCGGAGCACAGGCATACATCGTGGGCACTCCCATTCGCAGCCGACCATCTACGTCCTTGAGCATGGCCACGCTTGCAAACGGCGGCGTCACCAGGACTTCTCCGTTGAGCGCGCGCTCTGTCATGGATTCAAATTCGGGCACCTCAGCTTGGCCGACCAGCGTCGCGTGCGACGACTCCACGACAGTATGAGACTCGTCGATCAGTACAAACCCCGCGTAGTTATGCGCCGCTAGGACGGGAGCGATCTCATCGGCAAGTCGGCGGCGGGCCTCAGCCTGCGCCTCTGGATTCGCCGCCGGCGCTGTAGCAGCCTGCCCTGCTCTCTTATCCAACAATGCATAAGCCGCCTCGCGTACCGTCGTATCGTTGGCCAGCGATTCGACGGTGGCGCCTTGCACTGCAAACCACTTTTCGAGCATTTGAGTTTCGATGTTGACGAAGCTCAGAAGTTCATCGCGGACATTCTTTTCGATCGTCGACCTGATAGCGTCTTGTACGAAGTAGCCAATCGTTGCCAGCAGAATGACCGCGACAATCGGCCAGATCCACATCTGTTTTTTTAGGAAAATTTTGGTGCGCGTCGCACTCGCCGAAAGACTGCGGGAAGCCCAAGTCATGTGGGCGCTCGGATGCCTGTGAGGCCTGAGCTGATCGCTACCTTGTCGAGTTCGACGGAACAGGTTGAGTGGGGTCATGCTGAGTGGCGACGGGGACTATGGGTAGCGAAGGCGACTCTGAGACTAGAATTGGCAGCCGCGCACCGCAGGGCGCAATTCTAATAGCATAGTTCACACTCAAGCAGATAGTCGCCGAACCGCTCCGCCGGTTCGCGAATTCATTTCCGACCGGCGGCAAATAGTCGCCGAACCGCTCCGCCGGTTCGCAAATTCGTGTCCGACCGGCAGCAGATAGTCGCCGAACCGCTCCGCCGGTTCGTAAATTCGTGTCCGACCGGCAGCAG
>CAKQWG010000229.1 GCA_934278005.1 uncultured Pirellulaceae bacterium
GCAGACGATGCAGACGATGCAGACGATGCAGACGATGCAGGCGATGCAGGCGATGCAGACCATGCACCGGCCAAGCTCGGAGCCGGCCAGCCGCAAGCCTGGATGCTCGATCCCCAGGCAGGCGAGCCGCAGCAGTTGACGCACGTGCCCGGCGGCATCTCCAATCTCAAAGCAGCGCCTACCGGACAAGCCATCGCTTTTGCCGTCGATGTGAAAATGGATCCCACGGTCAGTGAACTCTATGAGGATCTTCCCAAGGCCGACGCGCGAATCATCGACTCGCTGCTGTATCGCCACTGGAATGCGTGGCATGACTACGCCTACAGCCACATCCACGTCGCCAAGCTAGACGCAGAGGGGGCCGCCGGCGAGCCCCTAGATCTGATGCGCTCGCTCAAGGCCGACTGCCCGGTGCCCCCATTCGGCGGCGCTGAACAATTCGACTTCTCACCCGACGGCCAGCAGCTCGCGCTAACTCTCAAGCTGGTCAACAACCCGGCTGAGAGCACCGACACTGGCATCTATCTGGTGAGCCTTGAAGGCGGCCCGCTGAAAAATATTACGCCGGGCATGCCGGGTTATGACGTCGATCCACGCTACTCACCCGATGGCCAGAGCATCGCCTTTCATTCCATGCAGCGCGCGAGCTTTGAGGCCGACCGCAATCGCATCATGCTCTACGATCGAAATACGGGCAAGCTGCGCGAGTTGACCGCGGGGCTCGACATGACCACGCATCGCGCCACCTGGAGCAGCGACAGTAGCAAGTTATATTTCCATAGTGAAACGCGTGGGACGGTCCAGGTATACGAGATCGACGTTGCCACAGCGGCGGTCAGGCCCGTCACGGCCGGACGCTTCGATTTTGCCATGCTAGGCGTCGTGCCCGGAACATCCTGGGTAGTGGTCGCACAGCAAAACATGCTTCGCCCTACCGAGATCGCCGTCGTCGACGCGAACGCAGCTCAGCAAGTACTGACGATCACCGACGTGAACGGTGCGTTGTATTCCGACTTGGAATTGCCAAAAATCGAAGAGCGATTCTTTACGGCTACCGACGGTGCCCAAATTCACAACTGGGTTATCTTGCCACCGGACTACGACCCGAAATCGGACAAGCAATGGCCGATGCTGACCTATTGTCAGGGAGGTCCACAAGGGCAGATCGGACAGTGGTTTTCGTATCGCTGGAACTTCCACATGATGGCATCTAAAGGCTACGTGGTGCTGGCTGTCAACCGCCGCGGCCTGCCCGGTTTTGGACAGCAGTGGAATGATCAGATCAGCGGCGACTGGGGCGGTCAAGCCATGCAAGACATCTTGGCAGCCACCGATGGCATGCTGGCAGACCCCAACATCGATCGCAGCCGTGTGGCCGCCGTCGGCGCCAGTTTTGGCGGCTACACCGTGTATTGGTTGATGGGCAATGCCGGCGAGCGATTCTGTAGCATGATTGCTCATTGTGGCGTGTACAATCTGGAATCGATGTATGGCTCCACCGAAGAATTGTTTTTCGTAAACTGGGACTTGGGAGGTGCGTATTGGAAGAGCGAAGAGATCGCTGCGGATTACGCAAAGTTTTCGCCGCATCGCTTTGCCGGTAACTGGCAGACTCCACTTTTGGTAATTCACGGTGAGCAAGACTTCCGCGTGCCAGTGACTCAGGGCATGGAAGCTTTTACAGCCGCGCAAGTGCAAGGTGTGCCCAGTCGCTTTTTATATTTTCCCAATGAAGGACACTGGGTGCAGTCTCCGCAAAACAGCGTGCTCTGGGGACGCGTGTTCTTTGATTGGCTCGACCGTTATTGTCAGACTGAATAGTGCACGAGTCACTCACGCGGATCGTCAAATGCTGAAGAGGATTTTTCGGCAGCGATTCGGGTTCGCTCACTCGCTTCTTGACTCATCTGCACGCTGACACAGCTCGCGAGATCAATGAGCAGGACGGAAAGGCCGAACGCACTCTCTGGTACAACTTTCACGAGTCCCAGTTGACCTTTCAGAAATCCTACTTAGCTCGGCTCAACTACGTACATCAGAATGCGGTATGGCACAAACTCGTTCCACTTGCGAGCCACTACCGCTGGTGCTCGGCGGCTTGGTTTGAACGCACGGCAAGTCTAGCTCAGGTGCGGACCGTGTATTCGTTCAAGACCGATCGCATAAAGGTTGCTGACGACTTCTCTCCAGAGAAGGTTATTTGAATGCATGCGTCTTGGCTTTCTGGCCGCCGTGGCGGCGCAAGTGACAAGCGTAGCGATGGAAGCCGCTAGGCTGCACAATTAGCTAAACGCTAAGAGCAAATACGGGGCAGCGCGACGGCTCCTTGTAGTGCTGCGACTCGTCGTAGCTTTGTCGATGGCTGGACCGAACGGGACGTCACACGTTGAGAAGGTCTCTCGGGCCGCGTATAAGCCTCCGCCTGTGTTCGCGCTGCGCGGCA
>CAKQWG010000230.1 GCA_934278005.1 uncultured Pirellulaceae bacterium
AGGCCATCGCTTTGATAGGTGGGCTATTGTCAGCCCTGCTTTTCAAGCGGGCCATGCAAACGCTATTGACGCCTTTCGAAGCACATTCGGCTGGGGAGGGAGGTGTCCACGAGTTCTATAACCGAGTCGCAATGTGGCCCCAATCGGATCCGCTGGGCGAGCGACGTCCAAGGCAGCGCAGCCAACCGCCACCAACTGCTGCGTCCGACGATGTCCGCTCATGGTTGGCTCGCCGCTCAGGTTATGCGCTGCTCCTTGCGACCTGTCTGTTTATCGCCTGTGGCACGGTCAGCGGGCTGCGTCTAATGGGGGTGCGTTCGGCCAGTTTGCCAAGCACCTCCGAACTGATGACTCATGCTAGATACTCTCGACTGGCCCACATGTCACCTCTGTCACAAGCGACTCTGCCCCAAGAGTTATTGGGGATGCGATTGATCGACTTCGAGCAGTTCGCCACGCCTGGAACTACTACGGGCAATCCTGTGACGGCGCGCTGGACCTACTTCAACAACAAGCAGACGATCAGCATCCAGTCCGATGCAGCCTACCGCGGCGCGGTGGCTATCGAGCGCCAGAGTGTGTTGGATGGCAGTCGGGTAGTCGAGCGACAGCAGGCAGTCGAGCTTCAAGCGACTGCGCCCGAGACCGACACTGCGGCCGGCAGCCACAAGTTCCGTATCGAGTCGCTGACGCTGGATGATCCTATTGCGGGACGATCCTACGTGACTTATACGAATTGGCCCATCGCCGGCGGCGCTCCTGAGACGCTGCCCATGAGCGGCGATTCGTGGTGGCGGCGTCTGCGATCTGCGGTGGCTTACCGACCCAGTTCGGCTTGTGTGAGCCTCTGGCTGGAAGGTAGTCTATCGCAAACTAAGGCTGAGCAAGAGCAGCTCCAACAAATGCTGGTTCAAGCCGCGGAGATGATCCGCCGTGTTGAGTAGGGGAGGATTGTTTTGCGTTCTTGATATAAGCACCCAAGCATAATTGGGAGCACGGTTACCTGGGGTTCCGCTTGGCTCGCTAACGCTCGCCGGCGCTCCACCCCAGGCTAACTAAATCCGCAGCTACGCCGCTAAAGGCAAGATGCAAGATGACGAATGGAACTATGAAATTGCAGCAACGCAAATAGGCAACTTCGAAAGAATAGTTAGTCAAGGTTGTTTGGTATAACGAGTGAAATGTTGCAAATAGACGCTATGCGAATTGAATTTCAGAGATCTTAAACAGGGTCTCGATGCGGTTAAAGCCGAAGCGTTCGTACAAGCGGACGGCGGCGGTATTCTGCACAGTCACTTCTAGGTGCACATAGCGGCAGCCGACTTGGATAAACCCGTCCAGAGCTGCTAACAATAGGGCGCGTCCCACGCCGATGTCACGGTAGCCGGGGTGCACGCCCAAATTCTGAATGGCCCCTTCGCGCTGCGAGATCTGCAGCCCTTGAATCGTGCCGATAGCCTCCGGCGTAGAACGAGTTGGCTTGCCGGTGGGGCAGGCCAACCAAGTCGCTTGCGGGGTAAAGTCATGGCGGTTGCTGATCTCGCGCATCAATCGATGGCACCCCTCGCGCTCCCCTAAGCAGGGAAACACATGCGCGTCGATCTCGTCACGGAAGCTGGCCCATTTCACCTCGGCGTGTTGATTGAGCTGGCGAGGCGTCCACGGCAGAAGCTCAAAGCCGACCCCACCGGCCGCGCGCACCTCGCCGGGCAGGCGATCTAGCCGCAGCTCCATTCGGTAACGCTTGATATAGGTGACGGTCATAGTCGTAAATCTACACCTCAATTTGACTACGGTCAAACTTTTTGTGGCTGTTCACGCCAAAGTCGTTGACCGCTCTGCCGATCAATGCTCTGGGTGGATGCCACATCGGTAGCAGCCACGTCTGTGTGTGAGATGCCCAAACCACTGATCGGCGGAGCGATCAACGACTATGTCGCTGCCGCACGGCTTCGTAAAGCGTTACCGCCGTGCTAATGGAGAGATTCAGGCTATCGGTCACACCTTGCATCGGGATCGTAAAAGGCCGCACCGCGGGCAGCTCCCATTCTCGCCCCAAACCAACGGCTTCGCTGCCGAACAGCACGGCACCTCCGGAGGTAAAATCTTGTTGCCACAGTTTCTGCTGTGCGTCCACGCGAGCGGCAAACAGGGGGATGCGCTGCGTTTGCACGCAGGCTTGAAATTCCTCTCGAGTGGCAACGAGCAGATTGAGTGAAAAAATCGTGCCACGGCTAGCGCGAATCGCATTGGGATTGTAGGGCTCGCAGACCGGATCGGTGAGAATTACCGCCGCTACCCCGCAGGCCGAGGCGGTCCGCAGACAGGCACCTAAGTTTCCCGG
>CAKQWG010000231.1 GCA_934278005.1 uncultured Pirellulaceae bacterium
GCTCGGATTGCTGCGATGCAGCTCGAGCGCCTCTCGCAGCGACAGGCTTTTATTGTTGTCTTGGGTGTCTTCCAAGGGGGGCACATTGGGAGGAGCTGGCGGAGGCGGATCACCCAGCAGGCTTTCCAAAATCCACTTGCCGCGTTTAACGGGGCTGGTGGTGGTGGGGTTTGAGGTCAGTGTCAGCAGGGCTGCTTGAGTCAATACACCCTGGCGACCCTTCGGCAGCTTGACTCGCAGCCATCGGTCCTCGTCCTGGTAGAGACCGCTCCGGTCGCTGCCGCTCGGGCGATTGATCCCCGGTCCTGCGCGATACATTTCTTCCGGGGAGCGACCATCGAATTCGATGCCATACAGTTCAGCCAGACGCGGATTGACGTACGTGAAGTCTGCCAGGAGCAGATCCTTCAGCGAACGATCCTCGCGCACCATAGCTTGACAGAACAGCTCCGATTCGCGGCTCATCGCCTCGCGCAGTCGGTTGTTCCAAAACGGAAAAAGTTTTGCGTCGGGAGCGGCTACTTTAAGGTTGCCGAGGCCCAAATACTGTGAAAAGAACTGTTCGACCAGCGAGTTGCTGCGCGGGTCGGCTAACATGCGTTTGGTCTGCGCCTCGAGCACTTCTGGATCGGACAATTGTCCCTGGCTAGCCAAATCGAGTAGCTCATCGTCCGGGATGCTAGCCCAGAGGAAGAATGACAATCGCGAAGCTAGCGCAAAGTTATCGAGCGGTTCGATCGGTGTCGGTGTCGGATGCTCGGCGTTCACCGGCTCGGCCACTTGGCGTGGTGTCTTGCCCTCAGCGGCTAGCAGCGAGTCGTCGCCTTCGACGCGGAACAGGAAGTGCGGCGAAACCAAGATGGATTGTAGGCCGAAGCCAATCGCTTGTTGATAACTCTCGCCTTGCTCTCTGGCCAGTTTGACCAGGTCGACCACGCGCTGCACTTCGAATTGTTCGACATTGCGACGAAACGCGCGGCGCAGCAGTGGCCGGAAGATCTTTTCGGCGGCTTGCTCAAGCGATTTGCTATCTGATTTGCCACCTGATTTCCCCTCGTCGGGAAAGGCAGTAAACAATCGACGGTGCGGCTCCGGCAGTAGCGGCTGAGCATTGCGTGGCCCCTCGATTTCAACAAACTCGACAGTGATTCGACGTTGGTAGCGCTTCTTTTGCTCGTACGGGTCTTCCACGAAATGCAGCGTCAGTTCGTGATCGCCAGCGGTGAATTCGTGGTCGACGCTGTAGGGTTGCGCTTTATTGCCTGCTTCGAACCGCTTGACCTGCTTCCCGTCAATCAGCAAGGCGACCGGAATCTTGCGCTGCTCTTGGTCGTCTTCGAACTTCAGCCGAGCCGTAATTTTGTAATGGCCCGCAGCGAACAAGAAATGGATGTTGGCGCGGTCGCCGACGTACAGAGGTGGGTGATCCTGCCGCTGCTTGCGCAGCGACTCTGGATCCTCGATGATCAGATGTGACACCACCAACTGGGCGGCTTGCAGATATTTCTCAAATTGCAGCGGAGATAAACTCAGCACGTCGCCTTGATTGTCAAAGCCATTGCCGACGCCGTCGGAAGGAAAGCCCACTTCGCTGGAGGGGGAGAAATCGATGCCCAACAAATCGCGCAGGGCGTTATCGTATTCGGCGTTGTTCAAGCGTCGCATAGTGACGCGGCCTGGATCGAGCTGGTCGCCGCAATCCACATCGTTGATCGTCTGGTCGATCCACTGGGCGACTTTCTGGCGATCCTCCAAGCTAGGAAGTGGATCATAGTCGGCCGGAGGCATGGCACCGATCTCGATCATGCCGCGAACTTGATCCCACCGCGGTCGCTCATTGGCCAGCCGTTCAGGCGAATCGTAACCTTCGAAATCGATGTCCGCTTCGGCGTCCTCCCCGCTATGGCAGTCGTAGCAGTAGGTTTGCAAAAATGGTTTGAGTTCCTTGTGCCAAAAGTCGGGGCTGGCCGAGTTCTTAGACGCCGCTGCGTCGGCGGCAGCGGCGGCCTGCACAGTGTCTCCGGATTTCACAGTGACTCCGGATTTCACAGTGTCTCTAGGTTTCGCTGCGTCAGCGGGCTTCACGGTCTCTGCGGGCTTCGCAGTGTCGTCAGCTTGCAAGGGCGAAGCTAACGA
>CAKQWG010000232.1 GCA_934278005.1 uncultured Pirellulaceae bacterium
CAGTACTCGTCAAACGCGCCCTGGCGGTGAAAGTCGGGACTGTTGTCCAGATCGTGACACTCAAGGCACGTGTCGCGAGCTTTGTCGAGCGGCAAAATCATCTGCTGCTGCAACTCTTTTAGCCGTGCACTAGTCACGTCGATCTCGCCCAACTCGGCGGCCACGTGCTCGCTGCCCGGCCCGTGGCAGTTTTCACAGCCACTGCCGGTCATCAACGGTGTGTCCTCGGGACTAACGAAACCGCTTTCATAAGGGTAGTACTTCTGCGGATTCCAGCCGGTCACGTGGCAACTAATGCACTCGGGGTCGTGATGTCGCGGAATCCCGCCGCGATCATTGTTCGGTTCGACGATGGAGGTCGTGGCGTGTGAGTGGGGCGTCCCCTGCCAAATCTCATAAGCAGTCGTATGGCAGTCGCCGCAGGCTTCCGAACCGACATAGGTGCGGCCGGTGGGATGCGCCGTGAAGCTGATCCCCAGCCCATCAAAGCCCGCATCGGCCAGACGCTGTTGATACTCCGCAAACTCCTCCAGCATGCGGTGAGAATCTTTGAACTGGCTGGAGATGGCGATCCTCTGATAGCGGATCGGCTGCTGCGGATCGTCAAAGATGCCCACGATGCCGCCGTACATCCCCTTGGTTCCGACCTGCACCATGACCGACTCGGAGCCCTCGATGGCTTGGGGCGTCAACGTCGGTTCGCCGAAACCACCGGCGGTTACGACCACATCGAAACCGGGCACCTGCCGCGCCAGCTCGGCTGATTCCTCAAGCGAGGCATGAGCCAGTAGAACTTTAAAGTTGCATTTTTCTTGCTCGAGCTTATCGGCGACGAGTTTAAGTCGCTCCACGGCGTCGAAGAACTGGATATCGCTGCTCTGAATTTCATCCTTGTGGTCGTTACCCAGCACGGCCGTAATACCGATCTTCCGCCCACCGGCTTCGACGATGCGATGGTCGGGGAAAAACGATTCGTCAATCACACTCACGTTGGCTGACAAAAACGGAGATTCGGTGAGTCCATCGGAGCCGGCCATCTGGATCAATTCGATACTGCTGAGCTTCAAGTCGTCGATTCCCAGCGCGGCAGCGCGATAGCCCATCATACGAAACGATTCGACTGTGGTCTGGAACTTCAACTCCGGCTGGCGACCAATACGCCGCACTTGGTTGCCGACATCGACGGGGATAACTTCCCACCCACGGTCTCGCAACTGGGACAACAACGTGTCGCGGCGGATCAGACCACCCTTTTGATTCTCCAGTCCAGTGCAGCCGCAGGGTTCGATATAACCGTGCTGCTGGCCTGAAACAAACAGCACCGCTTGCGGCTCTGGCCAATCGGCGGCGAGTATCTGATTGCGTTCCGCTTCCGAAGCCACATTGGCTCCGGCCGGCAACTCGCCAGCCGCTCGACTTGCCGGCGGTGCCACAGAGGGCTGAGCGGACTGGGCGACCTGCGGCGAGGCCAAGGCGATCGCTTGCTCAGCTGCGTCTCGCGCAACGGGTTCTTCAGCGGGTGTTTTTTGAGCAGGACTGCCTTCAGCAGTCGGCACTTTGGCAGCTGTTTCTTCAGCCGGTGGCACTGCGTCAGGCGTCGCACTTGCGACCAGGGAATCTGCAGTCGGGGCGGGGTCAGCCGAAGCGGCTGTGGGAGCGTCAGCTGTCATCTGTGAAGAAGTGGTCGACGAAGGCTCAGGTGGTACCGTCCGCGGAGCTTCGGAACGCTGACAACCAATCAGGGCCAACAGACCGCACAGGCTGGTCAGCTTAATAAAACGGAGCCCGTAGGTAACTCGCAGATACAATTGAATCTCCCCCAAC